>NZ_JCAKRX010000004.1:0-362155 GCF_059515225.1 Stenotrophomonas sp. CS3K5 | reverse complement strand
CGCGGCATGGATGCCGCGGCCAAGCCCCCAAGGACGGGTTTACGGCGTCCCCGCAACCCGACACCGCCCCGCCCACCAAACAGAAAAGCCAGAGCCGGCTGTTGCTCCGGCTCTGGCTCTGGCTTTTGCTTTGGCGTTGCCTCTGCGGGTGCCGGGCCGCAGGCCCGGCCGACAAACTCACACCACCGGTTCGCGCAGGGCCGGGTTGTCCCAGCCCGGGCGCGGGGCGAAGCGGTCGCCGTGGCGCTGCTGCAGTGCCTTCAATCGTTCGACGATGGCGTCGGCACCGACCGCACGGATGTGCTGGATCGGGCCGCCACGGAACGGGGCAAAGCCGGTGCCGAAGATCACGCCGGCATCCAGCAGGTCCGCGTCGGCCACCACGCCTTCGTGCAGGCAGGCCACCGCTTCGTTCAGCAGCGGCAGGATCAGGCGATCCTCCAGATCGGCCGGGGCCTGGTAATCGCGGGCCACGTCCGGCTTCTTCGGCTTGCCGTTCTCCCAGGTGTAGATGCCCTGGCCATCCTTCTTGCCGCGCTTGTCCGGCTCCACCGTCTGCAGCGCGGCCGGAATCTGCAGGCCCAGGAACGGCGCCAGTTCACGGCCCACGCCCGCAGCCACGTCCAGTCCGACGGTATCGATCAGTTCGATCGGGCCCATCGGCATGCCGAACTTCACCGCCGCCTTGTCGATCACCGGGCCCGGGATGCCTTCGGCATAGGCGGTGGCGGCCTCCAGCATGTACGGGAACAGCACGCGGTTGACCAGGAAGCCCGGGCTGCCCGCCACTGGAACCGGGAACTTGCCCAGTGCCTTGCAGAACGCGGCCAGGCGGCGCTCGGTCTCCGGCGCGATGCCGTCGTGGTGGATGATTTCCACCAGCGGCATCTGTGCCACCGGGTTGAAGTAGTGCAGGCCGGCGAACTGCGCCGGGCGCTGGATGTGGTCACGCAGTTCCACCAGCGGAATCGACGAGGTGTTGGTCGTCAGCAGTGCGTCCACCTTCATCTTCGGTTCCAGCGTCTCGTACAGCGCACGCTTGGCTTCCGGGTTCTCGATGATCGCTTCGATCACCAGGTCGGCCTCGGCCACGCCGTTGCCTTCCAGGTCGGCACGCAGGCGTGCGGCCACCGCCGGGCGCTTGCTCTCGTCGCGCACCTTCTTGGCGAACAGCGCCCGCGCGCGTTCCAAGGCCGGGTCGATGAAGCGCTGCTCGCGGTCCTGCAGGGTCACCTCGAAGCCCTTGTAGGCGGCCCAAGCGGCGATGTCGCCACCCATCACGCCGGCGCCGACCACGTGCACGTGGCGGATGCCTGAGTCACCGCCGCCCAGGCCCTTCAGGCGCTCGGTGAGGAAGAAGATGCGGATCAGGTTGCGTGCGGTCGGCGTGCTGGCCAGCTTCACCACCGCACGCCGCTCGGCATCCAGGCGGGCCTGGATCGGCTTGCCGCCGCTGCGCTGCCAGGTGCTGATCAGTGCGTACGGCGCCGGGTACTGGTCCTTCTTGGCCTTGCGTGCCACCTGCTTGACCATCTGCGGCGCCAACAGCGTGCGCGCCAGCCAGGTGTTGGTCGCCCAGGCCGTTGCGCGTTGCTTGAACGGGCGGGTGGTGCCGGACAGGGCCAGTGCCACGGCGGTGTCGAGCACCACCGCCGGTGCCACCACCTTGTCCACCAGGCCGATGCCACGCGCCGCCGAAGCGGAGAGGGTGCGGCCGGTCAGCATCATGTCCATCGCCGCCGGGGCGCCCACCAGCTGCGGCAGGCGCGCGCTGCCGCCCCAGCCCGGGAAGATGCCCAGCTGGGTCTCCGGCAGGCCGATGCGGGTGCTGCTGTCATTGGAAGCCACGCGGTAGCGGCAGGCCAGCGCCAGCTCGGTGCCGCCGCCCAGGCAGTGGCCGTGGATGGCCGCCACGGTGGGGCAGGGCAGCTCGGCCAGCTTCTGATAGGTGGACTGGCCACGGCGGATGGCGTCGTTGACGGTACCGCGGCGGTCGAACTCCTGGAACTCCTTCAGGTCGGCGCCGGCAATGAAGCCGGCCTTCTTCAGCGACTGGATCACCACTCCCCTGGGCGGGTCCAGCGCGATGCGTTCCAGCAGGTCCCCCAGTTCCAGCAGCACATCCTGCGACATCGCGTTGACGCTGCTGTCCTGACGATCCAGGGAGAGAACCACCACGCCGTCGTCGCGGATCTCGGGGTGCCAGTGGCTGAAGCGGAGACCATCGAAGCCTGAGAGCATGGACGTTCCATCCGGTTGTGTATGGAGAAGCAGCTATGATCCAGAGGTTGTTTCCCCCGCGTCAAATCCCAATAGCAGGGGAGTGGCGCCCCCGGATCCATGGCCGTGGACCGGGACGCTAACGGAACGGTGGTTAAAAGCTGGTGCGGCGCCAGGTGATCGGCGACTGAACTTTTCCCGGGATTGGCAGTCTCATTGCCCGACGTCGGTTGGGCTGACAGGAGTGCGGCCCCTCATGGCCGAGGTTGATACACCACAGGAGCTGGACCTGGAGCTGGTCCGGCGCGTGCAGCACGGCGAGAGCGCCGCGTTCGATGTCCTGGTGCGCAAGTACCAGCATCGCGTGGTGGCCCTTGTCGGTCGCTACATCGCCGACTGGAGTGAATGTCAGGACGTTGCCCAGGACACTTTCATCCGCGCCTACCGCGCGATCGGAAGTTTCCGTGGCGACGCCCAGTTCTCAACCTGGTTGCATCGAATCGCCGTGAATACCGCCAAAAACTACCTGGCTTCACACAATCGACGGCCGCCGACCGATGACATCGACATCGGTGATGCCGAACAGTTCGACAGCGGTACGCGCCTGCGCGACACCGACACGCCCGAACGGGAGTTGATGCGCCAGGAGCTGGAACAGACGGTGATGAAAGCCGTCAACGCGCTGCCGGAAGAACTCCGGTCAGCGATCACCCTGCGCGAGGTGGAAGGCCTGAGCTACGAGGATATCGCGCAGAAGATGGGGTGCCCGATCGGCACCGTGCGTTCACGGATCTTCCGGGCGCGCGAGGCGATCGACACCGAACTCCGGCCGCTGTTGGACATCGGCAGCGCCACCCGTGAGAAGAGCCGCGTATGACCAGCAAACCGTTCAACGAATCGCAGAACCATCAATCACCGGCCGGGCAGCGTCTGGACCAGCGCCACCGCGAGCAGCTGTCGGCCCTGGTCGATGGCGAGCTGGGCGCCGATGAAGCGCGCTTCCTGCTGCGCCGGATGGAACACGACCCCGAGCTGGCCGGCTGCCAGGAACGCTGGCAACTGCTGGGCGATGTGATGCGCGGCCAGGCCTCGCTACTGGCGCCCGCCGGCTTCAGTGCTGCCGTCGCCGCCGCCATTGCCAGCGAACCCGCACCGCAGGCCGAGCCGCGCCGGCAGGTGCGCCGCAGTGGCTGGCGGGCTTGGGGCGGCGGTGCCGCGTTGGCGGCATCGGTGGCCGCGGTGGCCCTGTTCATGGGCGCCGAGAAGCTCAGCGAAGCCCCCCCCGGCGAGCCGCTGGCACCGCAGGTGATCGCCAGCCAGGCCGAACTGCCGCCGGCACCGGCCAACCCGGCCACGGTCACCGAAGCCTCGGTGGATACCGCGGCGATGGCCGTGGCGGCCGCGCCGGCCGTGGCGATGGCCGCGTCCAGCCGCCGCCAGGAGACCCGTCGGGCCAGCGCGACCCGCAGCCAGCAGGCCGCTCGTGCTGCCCAGCGCGACGACGCCCCGCAACGCGTCATCGCCGCCGCGCAGGCGCCGTTGACCCCGACCGTGCCCGCCAGTGCCAACCGCAACCTGCCGTTCGGTGAGGTCAGTGGGCTGCAGGCCCGGCCGTGGCCGCGCTCCAGCCTGGCCCCGGCCGCAGGCGGCGCGCTCAACGCCAGCTTCCCGGCCCACGCCGGAGGCGCTGCGTTCTACCCGTTCGAGCCGCGCCTGCAGGATGACCTGCCGGTGCCGCCGCGCCCGCGCGACTGAGCCGGGCCCTTTCACGCCCCGCCGTCGGCGGGGCCCGTATTCCTCTTTCCATCCGACCCGGAGGTTGCCGTCCGATGACTCCCCGACTCCGCACGCAGGCGATCGGCCTGCTGGCCCTGACCCTTCCCCTGATGGCCTGCGCACAGGCCCCGGCACCTGCCGCCCCGGCCCAGCCTGCGCCGGCCGCTGCGCCGAGGGCGCCGGCACAGCCGCTGGTCAGTGGCCTGCCCGATTTCACCAACCTTGTCGAACAGGTCGGGCCGGGCGTGGTCAACGTCGACACCACCATCGTCCGCAACAACCGCCAGGCCGCGCGCGGCCCGATGGGCGACGATGACATGCCGGAGTTCTTCCGCCGCTTCTTCGGGCCGGACTTCCCGATGCCGGGGCAGGGGCCGGGCGGGCAGGATGGCGGCCCCAGCATCAAGGGCCGTGGCATGGGCTCGGGCTTCATCATTTCGCCTGATGGCTACGTGCTGACCAACTACCATGTGGTGGCCGACGCCAGCGATGTGAAGGTCAAGCTGGGCGACAGCCGCGAGTTCACCGCCAAGGTGGTGGGCAGTGACCAGCAGTACGACGTTGCCCTGCTGAAGATTGACGGCAAGAACCTGCCGACCGTGCGCGTGGGCGATTCCAACACGCTCAAGCCGGGCCAGTGGGTTGTCGCGATCGGCTCGCCGTTCGGCCTCGATCACTCGGTCACCGCCGGCATCGTCAGTGCGCTGGGCCGCAGCACCGGGGGCGCCGACCAGCGCTACGTGCCGTTCATCCAGACCGACGTGGCGATCAACCAGGGCAACTCCGGTGGCCCGCTGCTGAACACCCGCGGTGAGGTGGTCGGCATCAATTCGCAGATCTTCTCCGCGTCCGGCGGCTACATGGGCATCAGCTTCGCGATCCCGATCGACCTGGCGATGAGCGCGGTCGAGCAGATCAAGAAGAGTGGCAAGGTCACCCGTGGCCAGCTTGGCGCGGTGGTCGAACCGATCGATTCGTTGAAGGCGCAGGGCCTGGGTCTGCCGGACAGCCGTGGTGCGCTGGTCAACCAGATCGTGCCGGGCAGTGCGGCGGCCAAGGCCGGCGTGCAGGTGGGCGATGTCATCCGCTCGGTCAACGGCAACGCGGTCAACAGCTGGTCCGATCTGCCGCCGCTGATCGGTGCGATGGCGCCGGGCAGCAAGGTGAACCTGGTCGTCTACCGCGACGGCAAGCCGCGTGAACTGGGGGCGACCCTGACCGCGCTGAGCGAAGACGGACCGGGCAACGCCCGTGGTCCGGCCACGGCCAATGCCGATGCCGCGCCGCAGACCGGTGCGGTGGCCCTGCTGGGCCTGGACGTCAGCGACCTGACCGCGCCGCAGCGCAAGCAGTTCGGTCTGGACGGCAACGAAGGCGTGCGCATCACCGGGGTCAAGGGCCAGGCCGCGCGTGACGCCGGCCTGTCTCCGGGCATGGTGATCCTGCAGGTCGGCCGCACCCCGGTTGGCAGCGTGGACGCCCTCAACCGTGCGCTGTCCAGCTTCAGGAAGGACGATGTGGTGATGCTGCTGGTGCGTACCGGCAACGGCAACAGCGCCTTCGTGGCGGTGAAGGCCGGCCAGTAAGGCCGGCACGGGCCGCCCCCGCGGCTCCGTGGTGCCCCCGAAGCCCCGCCCTGGCGGGGCTTCGGCCATTCCGGGCCCGGCCTGACGAGGCCGTTTTCGCGGCGGGGCGCCGGGCATGCGATAATCGACCGTTACCCTGACGACGCCGCGCGCCGCCGCCACCTATGTCTTCTGATTCGATGCGGAACATCCGCAACTTCTCCATCATCGCCCATGTCGACCACGGCAAGTCCACGCTGGCCGACCGCATCATCCAGCTTTGTGGTGGCCTGCAGGCCCGCGAGATGGAGGCGCAGGTGCTCGACTCCAACCCGATCGAACGCGAGCGTGGCATCACGATCAAGGCGCAGTCGGTGTCACTGCCGTACCTGGCCAAGGACGGGCAGACCTACCATCTGAACTTCATCGACACCCCCGGCCATGTCGACTTCTCCTATGAGGTCAGCCGTTCGCTGGCCGCCTGTGAAGGCGCGCTGCTGGTGGTCGACGCGGCCCAGGGCGTGGAAGCGCAGTCGGTGGCCAACTGCTACACCGCCGTCGAACAGGGCCTGGAAGTGGTGCCGGTGATCAACAAGATCGACCTGCCCACCGCCGACATCGAGCGCGCCAAGGCCGAGATCGAGGCCGTGATCGGCATCGACGCGGCCGACGCGGTGCCGGTCAGTGCCAAGACCGGCCTGAACGTGCAGGACGTGCTGGAAGCGATCGTGCACCGCATTCCGCCGCCGCAGCCACGCGATACCGACAAGCTGCAGGCGCTGATCATCGACTCCTGGTTCGACAACTACCTGGGCGTGGTCTCGCTGGTGCGCGTGATGCAGGGCGAGATCAAGGCCGGCGACAAGCTGCAGGTGATGTCCACCGGCCGCAACCACCAGGTCGACAACGTCGGCGTGTTCACGCCGAAGCGGAAAGTGCTGCCGGCCCTGCGGGCCGGTGAAGTGGGCTGGGTGACGGCCAGCATCAAGGACGTGCACGGCGCCCCGGTCGGCGACACCCTGACCCTGGCCGGCGATCCGGCACCGAAGCCGCTGCCGGGCTTCCAGGAAATGCAGCCGCGCGTGTTCGCCGGCCTGTTCCCGGTCGATGCCGAAGACTACCCGGACCTGCGCGAAGCGCTGGACAAGCTGCGCCTGAACGATGCCGCGCTGCGTTTCGAGCCGGAAAGCTCCGAAGCCATGGGCTTCGGCTTCCGCTGCGGCTTCCTGGGCATGCTGCACATGGAAATCGTGCAGGAGCGCCTGGAGCGCGAATACAACCTGGACCTGATCAGCACCGCGCCGACGGTGGTGTACGAGGTCCTGAAGACCGACGGCTCGATCATCAACATGGACAACCCGGCCAAGCTGCCGGCGGTGAACCAGGTCGAGGAGATCCGCGAGCCGATCATCCGTGCCAACGTGCTCACCCCCGAGGAGTACATCGGCAACATCATCAAGCTGTGCGAAGAAAAGCGCGGCAGCCAGATCGGCATCAACTACCTGGGCAGCCAGGTGCAGATCAGCTACGAGCTGCCGATGGCCGAAGTGGTGCTGGACTTCTTCGACAAGCTGAAGTCGGTCAGCCGTGGCTATGCCTCGCTGGACTACCACTTCGTGCGCTTCGACGCCGGCCCGTTCGTGCGCGTGGATGTGCTGATCAACGGCGACAAGGTCGACGCGCTGTCGCTGATCGTGCACCGCAGCCACGCCGACCGTCGCGGCCGCGAACTGTGCGAGAAGATGAAGGACCTGATCCCGCGCCAGATGTTCGACGTGGCCATCCAGGCCGCCGTCGGCTCGCAGATCATCGCTCGCACCACGGTCAAGGCCATGCGCAAGAACGTGCTGGCCAAGTGCTATGGTGGCGACGTTTCGCGCAAGAAGAAGCTTCTGGAAAAGCAGAAGGAAGGCAAGAAGCGCATGAAGCAGGTCGGCCGCGTGGAGATTCCGCAGGAAGCGTTCCTGGCCGTGCTGCAGATGGACAACAAGTAAGCCCGCACCGGCCCTGCGCGGCCGGTCGTCTGGTGACGTTGCAAAGGACCCTGAATGAAACTGTTTGAGATCCTCCTGGTCGTGCTGACCCTGGCCTCGGGCCTGATCCTGCTTGCCGACAAGCTGTACCTGGCCAAGCGCCGCGCCCAGCGCGCCGGCCTGCTCGATTCCGAGCCGGTGCTGGTGGACTACTCGCGCGCCTTCTTCCCGGTGCTGGCGATCGTGCTGATCGTGCGCAGCTTCATCGCCGAGCCGTACAAGATCCCGTCCAGCTCGATGATGCCGAACCTGCTGATTGGCGATTTCATCCTGGTCAACAAGTTCTCCTACGGCCTGCGCCTGCCGATCAGCAACACCAAGATCGTGCCGTTCGGCGAACCCTCGCGGGGCGACGTGGTGGTGTTCCACTTCCCCGGCCACGGCGACAACGATCCGGCCAAGGGCGAGAACTTCATCAAGCGCGTCATCGGCGTGCCCGGTGATACCGTGGTCTTCGAGGGCGACGGTGTGGTCCTCAACGGCGAGCCGCTGAAGTACGACAACAAGGGCATCTACGCCGGCCACAAGGGCCAGGGCGAGGGCGCCAACCTGCTGGTCGAGCACCTGCCGGGCCGCACCCACACCGTGCTGGAGACCGATTACCCGCGCGGCCAGGGCCAGTGGACCGTGCCGGCCGGCAAGTACCTGGTGATGGGCGACAATCGCGACAACAGCGACGACGGCCGATTCTGGGGCCTGCTGCCGGAAGAGAACCTGCGCGGCAAGGCATTCCTGATCTGGCTGAACTGCCAGGGCTGGTTCTGCAAGGATGGCTTCGAGCCGTCGCGGATCGGCTCGAGCATCAACTGAGCGGGCGTCAACCGAGTATTTTCACATCCAACGCGTATCTGGGGAGAACGCAATGAAGACGATGAACACGCAGCGTGGCATGACCCTGACCTCGTTCCTGATCGTCCTGATCGTGGTCGGCTTCTTCCTCTACATCGGCATGAAGCTGTTCCCGATGTACCAGGAGTACTACGCGGTGCGCTCGGCGATGAAGAGCCTGGCCAACGAGCCGGGCGTGGGCAGCATGGAGCCGGCGCGGATCCAGGAGCTGTTCTTCAAGCGCCTGTACATCAACTACTCGGACAACGTGAAGCCGGCCAACGTGAAGTTTGATCGGCGCGACAATGGCTGGACCCTCAAGGTCAACTACGAAGTGCGCCGTCCCCTGGTCGGCAACCTCGATGTGGTTGGCAAATTCGATTCAACCCAGGACCTGACCCGAAGCGGTGCCGAATAAACCTTTCCAACGTGGCGACCTGATCGGTCATCCCTTCCGCGACCCGGCGCTGCTGAAGCAGGCGTTGACCCATCGCAGTGCCGGTGCGCCGCACAACGAGCGGCTGGAATTCCTGGGCGACAGCATCGTCAACATGATGGTGGCCCAGGCCCTGTACCAGCGCTGGCCGAAGGCCGACGAAGGCGCGATGACCCGCGCCCGCGCCGAGCTGGTGCGTGAAGGCGCGCTGGCGGTGATCGCCCGCACCCTGGAACTGGGTGATCGGCTGATACTGGGCGCGGGCGAGATGAAATCCGGCGGCCATCGCCGTGATTCGATCCTGGCCGATGCGGTGGAAGCGGTGGTGGCCGCGATCTATCTGGATGCCGGCTTCGAGACCTGCCGGGCAGTGGTGCTGCCCTGGTTCGGTGCCTCGATGGACGCGCTGCCGGCCACCGGCCGGCCGGAGAAGGACCCCAAGACCCGCCTGCAGGAATGGCTGCAGGCCCGACAGAAGGCGTTGCCGCAGTATGAACTGGTGTCAGAATCCGGTGACGACCACGCCAAGCACTTCCGGGTACGCTGCAACGTAGCCGACCCCGCCGCCAGCATCGAGGGCGAAGGCGCCTCGCGGCGGATTGCCGAACAACAGGCGGCTGCGGCCGTCCTTGAACAACTGGATTCCAAGTGAGCGAACAAACTCCCCATCACTGCGGCAGCGTGGCCGTCATCGGTCGCCCGAACGTGGGCAAGTCGACCCTGACCAATGCGCTGGTCGGCGCCAAGGTCAGCATCGTTTCCAACCGCCCGCAGACCACGCGTCATCGCCTGCTGGGCATCGCCACCTACCCGGAAGGTCAGCTGGTGCTGGTCGACACCCCCGGCCTGCACAAGGTGCAGAAGCGGGCGATGAACCGGGTGATGAACCGCGCCGCGCGCGGCTCGCTGGAAGGCGTCGACGCCGGCCTGCTGGTGATTGAAGCCGGCCGCTGGGACGAAGAGGACAGCCTGGCCTTCAACGTGCTGCGCGACGCCGGCATCCCGGTGGTGCTGGTGGTCAACAAGATCGACCGCCTGAAGGAAAAGGGCGCGCTGCTGCCGTTCCTGCAGCAGGTGACCGAAGGCCGCGATTTCGCCGCCGTGCATCCGATCTCGGCGCAGAAGCGCAATGGTCTGGAGGCGCTGGTGCGCGATGTGCTGAAGCTGCTGCCGGAAGCGCCGCCGATGTTCGGCGAAGACGAGATCACCGACCGCAGCCAGCGTTTCCTGGCCGGCGAGCTGGTGCGCGAGCAGCTGATGCGCCAGCTCGGCGAGGAACTGCCGTACGCCACCACCGTGGAGATCGAGCGCTTCACCGAGGACGGCAACCTGCTGCGCATCGGTGCGGTGATCTGGGTCGAACGCGAAGGCCAGAAGGCCATCGTGATCGGCAAGGGCGGCGCCCGCCTGAAGGAGATCGGCGCCAAGTCGCGCCTGCAGATGGAGCGTCTGTTCGGGGCCAAGGTGTTCCTGGAAACCTGGGTGCGCGTGCGTGAAGGCTGGTCCGACGACGAGGCCGCACTGAAGGCCTTCGGCTACGAGTAAGCCGGTGCAGTCGCTTCGATGCTGATCGAGGACGACACCGGGTTCGTGCTGCACGCACGGGCCTACCGCGAGACCAGCCTGCTGGTGGAGGTATTGAGCGCCCAGCATGGCCGCATCGGCCTGCTGGCGCGCGGTGTATCCACCGCGAAAGGGCAGGTGCTGCGTGCTGCGCTGCAGCCGCTGCAATGGATCCGTTTCAGTGCGCAGCAGCGCGGCGAACTGGCGCAGCTGCGCGGTGCCGAGGCGCTGGATGCGGCGCCGCGGCTGGTCGGCCAGGCCATGCTGGCCGGCTTCTATCTGAGTGAACTGACCCTGCGCCTGGCACCGCGCCAGGACCCGCTGCCGGAGTTGTACCTGGCCTATGGCGAGGCGCGCGCGCGCCTGGCGGTGGGGGCCGGCCTGGCCTGGACGCTGCGTCGCTTCGAGCGCGAACTGCTGTCCGCGCTGGGCCTGGGCTTCGAGCTGGACAGCGCCAGCGACGGCCAGCCGATCGATCCGGCGGCGCGCTATGAACTGGACCCGCAGGAAGGCGCGCAACGGTTGCTGAGCGAGCGCGGCGGCGAACGCCGGGCGGCTGCAACCGGTTCGGCGCTGCTGGCGCTGGCCGCCGATGAAGAGCCCGGCGCGGCCGATCTGGCCAGCCTGCGCCTGCCGATGCGGCGGGTGCTGGCCCATCACCTTGGAGCCAAAGGCCTGAAGTCCTGGGAACTGCTGGAGCAGCTGGCCCCCCGACGGTAAGGGGTGTCCGGCAGGGCTTGCAGCCCTGCACCTGCCGAATCAACGTCAACGTCAACGTCAAAAGCAAAAGCTGGTTATCTGTGGGTAGGCGGGGTGGGTCCGGTTGCGGGAGACGCCGTAAACCCGTCCTTGGGGGCTTGGCCGCGGCATCCATGCCGCGGACACTCCCGCAACCGGACCCACCCCGCCTTCGACAGATTCTTGCGAGCTGTCGGACATGCCGACGGGGTCAGATCCGTTTTCCCTCGGAAAACGGATCCGACCCCAGTTTGAATTTCGATATCTGACAGAGATTCATCCACGCATGGCGTGGATCTACCAGACACCAGGAAATTGTCAGGGGCGGGGCGGTGTCGGCGTGCGGGGTGTCAGCCGCATGGATGCGGCTGCCAAGCCCCCAAGGACGGGTTTACGGCGTCCCCGCACGCCGACACCGCCTCGCCAAACCTCGGAATCCAGCTTTTGCTCTGGCTGTTGACCTGGCCTCTGCGGGTGCAGGGCTGCAAGCCCTGCCGAACCACCCCTCAGTGCAGGAGGGCCGCCACCGCGGCGCGGAACCCGTCCTGGGCCTGCCCGGACTCCGGCGCATGATGCAGCTGGCGTACCGCGCGCCCCAACCGCGCCGCGCCAACGAAGCCACAGCTGGCCTGCAGCCGGTGCAGCTGGCTGCGCAGCTGGCGCTCGTCATGCTGGTCCACGGCCTGCTCAACCGCATCGCGGACGCCCGGCAGTTCGGCCAGGAACAGCTCGCGCAGCGCGATCAGGTGGTTGCGCTGGCCATTGAGCGCGGCCAGGGCCGCGGTTTCATCCCAGTCCTCCACCTGCAGCTCGACTGCCGCCGGTGCCTGGGCCACGAAGATGCCCGCCGGGCTGTTGACCAGCGCCCGGCGCACCGCCTTCAGCAGCTGGTCGCGGCCGAGCGGCTTGACCAGCGTGTCACTGAAGCCGGCCTCGCGCAGGCGCGCGTGAATGGAGGTATCGCCGTCGGCGGTATGCGCCAGCGCGGGGGTGTCCGGATGTGAACGGCGCAGTTCGCGCAGCAGCTGGGCACCATTGCCATCGGGCAGATTGACGTCGATCAGCCACAGATCGTGGGCGCCCGGTTCGGCACTGGCCAGCGCGCTGGCCAGCGAATCTGCGGTATCCACGTCCGCCGGTAACGTTTCCAACGCCGCTTTGAAAAAACCGCGGCTGATGATGTCGTCCTCGACAAGCAGGAAGCGGGGCCGGCTGGCCCGCGGGGTCATCTGCATCAGGGCTGCCTCCATGTCAGCTGGCTCAATCATCAAGCACGGCGGCCACGGGCGCAAGCGGCTTCGGACCCTGCCGGTCAGGATCTGCGACAATACGCCCCCATTTTTGCCCGCAGCCTGTTGCCACGTGGCCCGATCCCGCTCCCGCATCGACCGTACCCCGTTCCAGACCGAGATCCTCGACCTCAGCCATGATGGTCGTGGCGTCGCCCGCCGTGAAGGCGAGGGCGGCAAGGTCACCTTCGTCAGCGGCGCCCTGCCCGGCGAGGTGGTGATGGCTGAACAGACGGCCCGCAGCCGCCATTTCGACGAGGCCCGCACCATCGAGGTGCTGCAGGCCTCGCCGCAGCGCGTGACCCCGAAGTGTCCGCACTTCGGTACCTGCGCCGGCTGCGTGCTGCAGCATCTGGACGAAGACCAGCAGATCGTCGCCAAGCAGCGGGTGCTGATGGACAACCTGGAGCGCATCGGCCATGTGAAGCCGGGCGCCGTGCTGCCGCCGCTGGTCGGCGAGAGCTGGGGCTACCGCCGCAAGGGCCGCTTCTCGGTGCGCCGGGTCGAAAAGAAGGACAAGACCCTGGTCGGCTTCCGTGAACAGGATCCCCGTTTCGTGGCCGACCTCAGCCAGTGCCTGACGGTGATTCCGGAAATCGGCACCAAGGTCGAGGCGCTGTCCCTGTTCATCGAGTCGCTCGATGGCAAGCGCGACATTCCGCAGATCGAGTTCATCGCCGGCGATCAGGCCGTGGTGCTGACCGTGCGTCACCTGCAGCCGCTCAGCGATGCCGACCGCGCCGCCTGGGCGGCCTTTGGCCAGCAGCATGGTTTCGTGATCTACCTGCAGTCCGGCGGCGTGGACACCGTGCAGCCGCTGGACGGGCAGGGCGTGCCGCTGTCGTTCCGGCTGGCGCCGTGGGATGTCGAACTGGCGTTCCGTCCTCTGGACTTCATCCAGGTCAACGCCAAGCTCAACGAGAAGATGATTGCCCACGCCCTGGACCTGCTGGAGCCGGGTGAGGACGAGCGCGTGCTGGACCTGTTCTGCGGCCTGGGCAACTTCACCCTGCCGCTGGCCCGCCGCGTGCGTGAAGTGGTGGGTGTGGAAGGCGACGCCGGGCTGGTGGCGCGTGCCCGCGAGAATGCCGAGCGCAACGGCCTGGCCAATGCGCAGTTCTTCAGCGCCGACCTGACCCAGGACCAGCGCAGCACCGCGTGGATGCGCCAGGGCTTTGACAAGCTGCTGCTGGACCCGCCGCGCTCGGGTGCGATCGAGGTGCTGCAGCAGCTGCCGTTGAAGCAGTTCAAGCGCATCGTCTACGTCAGCTGCCACCCGGGCTCGCTGGCACGCGATGCCGGTTATCTGGTCAACGAGCAGGGCTTCACCCTGGTCAGCGCCGGCGCCATGGACATGTTCCCGCACACCGCGCATGTGGAAAGCATCGCGGTGTTCGAGAAGCGCTGAGCGGCTGTCATGCCCATCGCGCATAATGGCGCGATGGGCATCGAAATCGAACGCAAATTCCTGGTCAGCAATGATGGCTGGCGTGCCGCCGCGCACCGGGTGATCCCGATGGCGCAGGGCTACATCAACGACATGGGCGCGCTGGATCGCGGCACCCAGAACGCCTCGGTGCGGGTGCGCATCGAGGGTGACCACGCCGCGCTGAACCTGAAGTCGCGCACCATCGGCCATACCCGCCAGGAGTTCGACTACCCGATCCCGGTAGATGACGCGCGCGCGCTGCTGGCATTGTGCGCGGGCGGCCTGATCGACAAGCGCCGGCATCTGGTCGAGCACGCCGGGCTGACCTGGGAAGTGGACGAGTTCCTGGGCGACAACGCCGGCCTGGTGGTCGCCGAGGTCGAACTGGACAGCGCCGACCAGGCCATCGAGCTGCCGGACTGGGTGGGCGTCGAAGTGACCGACGACGCCCGCTACTACAACGTCGCCCTCGCCAGCCACCCCTATTCACAATGGTGAAACCCCCGAAAGGGACGGAGGGGATCAAGTCGTCTTTACCCCACCTGTGCGGAAAACGACTTGATCCCCTCCGTCCCCTTTTTTCGAGGGAGGCGGGCCCCATGTCGAGGGGATGAGAATCGACATCTATTCCGACGTAGTCTGCCCCTGGTGCTGGATCGGCAAGCATCGTTTCCAGCAGGGCGTGCAGTTGCTGGGCGCCGACGCGCCTGATCTGGACATCCACTGGCAGCCGTTCCAGCTGGATCCCGATGCGGACGCCACTCCGGTTCCGCTGCGTGAGGCCTATGTGCGCAAGTTCGGGGGCGCAGAGCGTACCGAGCAGATCCTCAGCCAGACCCAGACCACCGCGCGTGCCGAAGGCCTGCCGATGGACTTCAGCCAGGGCCAGGTGCGGGTGACCACGCTGCCGGCCCACCGGGTGCTGTGGCTGGCCGGGGAGCATGGGGTGCAGGAGGCGGTCGGCGAGGCGTTGTTCCGCGCCCACTTCGAGCAGGGCCAGAACCTGGCTGACCCGGCGGTGCTGATCAAGGCCGGCGTGGCCGGCGGTCTGGACGCGGGCGAGATCGCGCAGATGCTGGCCTCCGGCCGCGGCCTGGCCGAAGTGGAGGCCAGGCTGGCGCAGGCCCATGCGCTGGGCATTTCCTCCGTACCGACCTTCGTCATCGATGGGAAATGGGCCATTTCCGGGGCGCAGCCGCCGGAGGCGTTCGCCAACGCCCTGCGCCAGATCGCCGCCGAGCAGGGCGCCCCGGCCGCTTCGGCCGACGGCGACGAGGCCTGCGGCGCGGACGGCTGCAAGGTCTGAGCAGATCGGGGTCAGAGCCCCTGCGGGGATCCGACCCCGGGGTCAGATCCGCACTGCGGCTCTGACCCCACGCTTCCCTTTTACCTTGACCACTGCGCCTGTCGGCCGGTTCTGCGACAATGCGGCACTGCGCCATGAGGGCGCGCGTTGTGGAGATCAACCATGCTGCTGATCGGCGTTGCCGGCACCGAACTGACCGCCCAGGAACGCGACTGGCTGCAGCACGATGCCGTGGCCGGGGTGGTGCTGTTCAAGCGCAACTTTGCTTCGCGCCAGCAGGTGACCGATCTGAGCGCGGCCATCCGCGCCGCTGCGCCGCGCCCGCAGCTGATCTGTGTGGACCAGGAAGGCGGCCGCGTGCAGCGCTTCCGCGAGGGCTACAGCGCGCTGCCGCCGCTGCAGGAGATCGGCGCGATGTACGCCACCGATCCGCAGCGGGCGCTGGCCATGGCCGAGCAGCACGCCTGGCTGATGGCCAGCGAGGTGCGAGCCAGCGGCGTGGACCTGAGCTTCGCGCCGGTGGTCGATCTGGGCCGCGGCAATCGCGCCATCGGCAACCGTGCCTTCAGTGAAGACCCGCAGGTGGTGGCCGCCTTCACCGCCGCCTACGTGCGTGGCATGCACGCGGTCGGCATGGCCGCCACGCTCAAGCATTTCCCCGGCCACGGCACCGTGCTGGAGGATACCCACGTCGATACCGCGATCGATCCGCGCGCGCTGGACGAACTGCGTGCGCAGGACCTGGTGCCGTTCCAGGCCGGCATCGCCGCCGGTGCCGACGCGGTGATGATGGCGCACGTGATCTATCCGCAGGTGGCGCCGGAGCCGGCAGGCTATTCGCCGCGCTGGATCCAGGACATCCTGCGTGGCGAACTCGGCTTCCGTGGCGTGGTGTTCTCCGACGACATCGGCATGGCCGCCTCGCACAGCGCCGGCGGTGTGCCCGCGCGCGTGCACGCGCACCTGGACGCCGGCTGCGACGTGGTGCTGGTCTGCCATCCCGAGCTGGTCGATGAAGCCCTGCACGCGGTGCAGGGGCGCTCCCTCAATACCGCTGCGCTGCTGGGCCTGATCGGCCGCGGCGCGCTTGGCTGGGATGGCCTGTTGGCCGATGCCCGCCATGGCGACACCCAATCCCGTCTGCTTGAAACCCTTGGAAGAACCGTCTGATGCCCAACCTCACCATTTCCCAGGCCCTGGCCCAGGCTGACCTGCTGGTCGACCGCCCCACCATCGACAAGGCCATCGCCGCTATCGCCGACGCCATTGCGCGCGATTACAAGGGCGAGGTGCCGCTGTTCCTGTCGATCATGCACGGCGCGCTGCCGTTCGCCGGCCAGCTGGCGCTGGAACTGGGCGCGCGCGGCCAGGACGTGCAGTTCGATTACCTGCACGCCACCCGCTACCGCGGTGAAACCACCGGTGGCGACCTGGTCTGGAAGCACAAGCCGGCCACCTCGCTGTTCGGCCGCCGCGTGCTGCTGGTCGACGACATCCTGGATGAGGGCTACACCCTGCAGGGCGTGCGCACCTGGTGCCTGGAGCAGGGCGCGACCGACGTGCGCATCGCCGCGATGACGGTGAAGAAGCACGATCGCGCGCTGCCGGACGTGACCGCCGACTACGCCGGCATCGAACTGCCGGATCGTTACGTGTTCGGCTTCGGCATGGACGTCAACGAAACCCTGCGCTGCGTGCCGGCCATCTACGCAATGAAGGAATAACGGCGCGGCCGCCCGCGGCGCACCGTTTCCACCGCCGGCATCCTCGGGTGCCGGCGTTCGTCTTTTCATGGAGTGCTTCGAATGCAACAGATCGCCCTGGCCGTGATCGGCGGTACCGGTGTCTACAACCTGGCAAAGCTCGACGACGTGCAGACCCACGAGGTCGACACCCGTTTCGGCCGTCCGTCCGGCCCGGTGCGGGTGGGCACGCTGCTCGGCCACCGCGTGGCGTTCCTGGCGCGCCATGGTGAAGGCCACTCGCTGCCACCGCACAAGATCAACTACCGCGCCAACCTGGCCGCGCTGCAGCAGCTGGGCGCGCAGCGGGTGCTGGCGTTGAACACCGTGGGCGGCATCACCGAACACTTTGGGCCGCGCGTGCTGGCCTGTCCGGACCAGATCATCGACTACACCTGGGGCCGCATCAGCACGATCTGTGAAGAAGAGGGCGCCGACGTGGTTCACGTCGATTTCGGCCATCCGTACACGCCGATGCTGCGCAGCAAGATCCTGGCGGCGGCCAAAGTGACCGGTGTCACGGTCCATGACGGTGGCTGCTACGGCGCAACCCAGGGCCCGCGCCTGGAAACCATCGCTGAAATCGCCCGCATGCGCCGGGACGGCTGTGACCTGGTGGGCATGACCGGCATGCCCGAAGCCGCGCTGGCACGGGAGCTGGGCCTGGATTACGCCTGCCTGGCGATCATTGCCAACTGGGCCGCCGGCTGCGGGGAGGGCGAGGAGATCACGATGGCCGAAGTGCTGGCCAATGTGCAGGCCGCCAGCAACGGACTTCCGGAACTGGTGGGCGAATTGGCACGGGGGTGATTGTCTTCCCCGAGCAAGCTTTGCATACTCAGCTTGTGCGCGGGTTCAGCGTACACCACCCATTCATTGCATAAGGTCTCGCATCACCATGCCGAACGGTACCGTCAAGTGGTTCAACGACGCCAAGGGATTTGGCTTCATCTCGCCGGAGGATGGCAGCGCCGACGTGTTCGCGCACTTCTCCGCCATCAACTCCAAGGGCTTCCGCAGCCTGCAGGAAGGCCAGCGTGTCACCTATGACGTGACCCAGGGCCCGAAGGGTGCCCAGGCTTCGAACATCACGCCGGCCGAGTGATCCACTCGACAGTGCGTTGAAAACCCCGCTTCGGCGGGGTTTTTTTTGCGCCGCCGTTGCGGCCATGAAGTTGCCGCCTCGGGCACAATGGGGGCATGACGGAACGACTGCGCATCGCCGTGATCGGCTACGGCACCGCCGGCCAGGCATTGGCCATCCTGCTCACCCGTGACGGTCACGAGGTGGAGATCTTCGAACGGGTGCCGACGCCGGGGCCGGTCGGTGCCGGCTTCCTGCTGCAGCCCAGCGGCCTGCAGGTGCTGTGGCAGATGGGTCTGCTCGACGCAGTGCGCGCGCATGCCGCGCCGGTGCACCGCCTGTATGGCGACACGCCGTGCGAACGTGCGGTGATGGACATGCGCTATGACGGCCTGGACGCGCGGCTGCATGGCCTGGGCATGCAGCGCGGTGCCCTGTTCTCGCTGCTTGACCACGCACGTGGCGGTGCCGGCCAGCTGCACGCCGGCACCACCATCGTCGATGTGGACAGCGCGCAGGGCCGCGTGCGCGACAGCGAAGGTCGCCTGCACGGCCCGTTCGATCTGGTGGTGGCCGCCGACGGTGCAGCTTCGACCCTGCGCGGCACCCTTGGCGGTGGCGCTGCGCTGGACCGTGTGTATCCGTGGGGCGCGCTGTGGTGCCTGCTGCCGACCGAAGACTGGCCGCACATGCAGGAACTGCGGCAGCGCTACGTAGCCGCGCGCAAGATGATCGGGCTGCTGCCGGTCGGCACCCGGCCCGGCGACGACACGCCGCGACTGAGCTTCTTCTGGAGCCTGCCACGCAGCGATTTCGAGCGTTGGCAGGCCGATGGCATGGCGCCGTGGCTGGACGAACTGCACGCGCTGTGGCCGCAGGCCAGCGCCCGCTTCGCGCACCTGCGCGAGGCCGGCCAGCTGGCGCGCGCGGTCTACCGCGATGCGGCGATGACGCGTTGGCATCACGGTCGCATGGTGCTGGCCGGTGATGCCGCCCATGCAATGAGCCCGCAGCTGGGGCAGGGCGTGAACATGGCGCTGCTGGATGCCGTGGCGCTGCGCGATGCGCTGCGCAGGCACGGCGCAGGCGCCGAAGCATTGCAGGCCTACCAGGCGCAGCGGCGCGCGCACGTGGCGGTGTACCAGCGCTGGAGCCGTTGGCTCACGCCGCTGTTCCAGTCCGAGCGCGATGCCTGGGCGAAGGCGCGTGACGTGCTGCTGGGGCCGATGGGAAAGCTGCCGGGCGGTCGTGGCCACATGCTGCGGGTGCTCAGCGGCACCCAGCATGGCTGGTTCGGTTCGCTGGCGCTGGATCCGGCTTTCATCGCTGCGATGGCCTGCCGCGAGCAGGCGCCTGCAGGCATCGCGGCAACAGCCCGTGCGTGAAGCATTCCGTCACGTGAATTAACGGTTGCGTCACTGTGGTTATGCGAAAAGAAGTGAGCACGCGACAGTCGCGTCGCCCGTTTTCCTTTCCGTGATCAACATCGCGCGTGGCCCGGGCGGCACCCCCGTTGCGGCCTGTTGCGGCCCGGACGTGCCGCGTGATGTTGAAAGAGGAGGACGCCATGTTGTTCGCGGTCGAGGAGCTGGATTCGGAAATCTGCAAGCTGCGCGGTCTGCTGCAGATGCTGCACGAAGACCAGCCCGACGTACTGGAAGACGTGTTCGAGTTCCATGTCGGCAGCCTGATCAGCCATGCATCGCCGGAGCACCACGCGCGCATCCGCAGCTGTGCGCAGGACATGCTCGCCGCAATCCGGGCACTGCCACGGCGGCGCGATGATGACACCGCCGATTTCCAGTTGATGCCGCAGCTGGGCGTGCGCCCGGCCTGATTCAGCGCGTCGGCAGTGCCTCCAGCCCGCCCTCCACGCAGGCGATCATCTGCTCGCCAGGGGCGGGGACGGGCACGATTCCGGCGGTGAAGGCGGAGAAGGCGGGCAGGATCGTCATCCCCTCGCGCAGCCAGAACGCGGGAAAGCGCCGCCGCAACGCGGGCAGCGCGATCTGTGGGTGCAGATGTCCTGCAATCACGTGCCTTGCCGGATCGGCCACAGGTTCATGGCGCAGCAGGAAGGGCCCGAGCGGGACATCGTCGTGGATCCGGACCTGCAGCCGTGCGTGGGCCAGGTGCCGGTCGTGGTTGCCACGCACGACATGCACTTCCAGCCCCGCATTGCGTTCGCGCCAGCCCTGCCAGTGCTGGTACCACGCCGCGCGATGCGCCGGCCCATGCAGGATGTCGCCGAGGATCCACAGTTCGCGGCAGGCATGTGCCTCGAGCAGCGCCTGAAGGCGCTGAAGGTCGCCAACGGTGCCGCCGCTGGGCAGTGCGATGCCGGCACGACGGAACACATCGGCCTTGCCCAGGTGCAGGTCGGCGATCAGCAACGCCTGTCGTGCCGGCCAATACAGCGCGCGGCTACCGAGCAATCGCATGGGCTCGCCGGCAAGCAGCAGATGCTCATCGACCATGGCGGCGCTCCAGCTGCTGCGCGGCGCGTTGCACCCGGGTGCGCCAGTCTTCGTTGCTGAACTGCCCGCGCAGGCGCTCGGCCCACAGCGGAAAACCCAGCGGCGTGAGTGATGCCGGCTGCTGCAGCGACAGTGCCTGGGTGCCAATCCGATCCAGTATCTGCTGCAGGCCCGGCAGGTCCAGGCTGTCGTGCAGGACTTCGCGCTCGGCCAGTGCCAGCAGCAGATGACCCGGGTCGTGCTCACGCAGGACGTCATAGAGCAATCCCGCCGAGGCCTGCAGCTGGCGCAGCGAACGCGGCATGCCTCCGGGCAGGCTGGGAACCAGCAGGCCGGCCACACGCGCGATGCCGCGGAACTGGCGGCGTGCCAGCTCGCCCAGATTCACCGCCTCACGCAGGTCTTCCAGCAGATGTTCACGGCTGAACAAGGCGCGCCACTGCGGCAGTTCGAGTTCGATGGCCTGCGCCGGTGCCAGCACCAGACCATGATCGTTCACCGCATAGCCGATGCTGTTGCGCTGCCGGCGGGCACAACGCAGCGCCAGCAGCGCCGCCAATGCCTCGTGCACGTGGCGGCCGGCAAAGGGATAGACGAACAGGAACTGGCCCTCGCGACGCCTCACATCTTCCACCAGCAGATGATCGGCACCGGGGCGCGCCGACAACTGCGCCTGCAGTGCCAGCAGCGGCGCCAGCCAGCCTGATTCGGCGCTGTCATCGGCACCGGACAACACCGCTTCCAGTTCGCGGCCCAGGGCCATCGACAGCGGCAGCTGCCCACCCTGCCAGCGTGGCACGACGCCGTCACCGCGTCCGCGCGCCAGCCGCACGAAGGCGGTCATGTCACGCAGCTGCACCAGCTCCAGCAGGCGCCCGGCGAACTGGAAGCGATCACCCCGGCGCAGGCGGCTGGCGAACTGTTCCTCCACTGCACCGAGCCCGCCACCACGCAGGAACTGTACGCGCACGCTGCCATCGCTACTGATGGTGCCGATTGACAAGCGGTGGCGCAGCGCCTGGCGGCGATCGTGCATGCGGTAGCTGCCATCGGCATCGCGCACGACCTTGTGGAAGTCCGGGTACTGCGCCAGCGCCTGCCCGCCCTGCACGATGAACTCCAGCACGGCCTGCCATTGCGCGTCGCCCAGCGCGGCGAAGGCATGGGTACGCCGTACCTGGTCAAGCAGCGCCTGGCTGTCGAAGCCGCCGGCCAATGCGCGGCTTGCCGCGTGCTGGGCCAGCACATCCAACGACAGCGTGGGTGGCCGGCGCGCTTCGACCACGCCTTCGTGCAGTGCACGGCGCACAGCCGCATATTCGGCCAGTTCCAGTGCGTGGCTGGGGACGCACAGGATGGAGCCGCTGGCACCAGGGCGATGGCGTGCACGCCCGGCGCGCTGGCGCAGGCGCGCCACCCCTTTCGGGCTGCCCAGCTGCAGTACCTGTTCAACCTCGGGGAAATCCACGCCGAGATCGAGGCTGGAGGTCGCCACCACGCAGCGCAACGCGCCTGCGCGCAGGCCGTCTTCCACCTGCTGGCGCAGCGCCGGGTCCAGCGAGCCGTGATGAAGTGCCAGCGTATCGGCGTCTTCCGGCCATACCGCCGCCAGCGCCTGGTGCCACAACTCGGCCTGCGCGCGGGTGTTGGTGAACAGCAGGCTGCTGCGAGCGATCATCAGCGCATCCAGCACGCGTGGCAGCTGCGCCAGCCCGAGGTGACCGGCCCACGGAAAGCGTTCGCCGGGCGCCGGCAGCAGGCTGCGCACGGTGATCGGGCGCGAACGGACGCCCTGCACGATGGGAGCGTCCGGCCGGTCGGGCAGCAGCACCTCGCGGGCCTGCGCCAGGTTGCCCAGCGTCGCCGACAATCCCCACAGCTGCAGTGAAGGCGCAGCATCGCGCAGCACGGCCAGGTTCAACTGCAACAGCACGCCGCGCTTGTTGCCCAGCAGTTCGTGCCATTCGTCCACCACCACACAGCGCAGCTGGCGCATGCGTGGCAGCGTGTCGGGATAACTCAGCAGCAGCGCCAGCGATTCGGGCGTGGTCACCAGAACATCGACGCGGCCTTCGCGCGCCTGCCGTCGCTCGCGGTTGCTGGCATCAGCACTGCGCAGGCCGACCCGCCAACCCAGTCCTAGGCCGTCGATCACCGTCTGCAGCGCACGGGCGGTGTCGCTGGCCAGCGCGCGCAACGGCGTCACCCACAGCACCTGCAGCGGCCGCACCGCATTGGCACGGCGTGGTGCCGGCGGCGGATCGATCATCGCCTGCAGCAGCGGGCCGCCGAACATGGCCAGGGTCTTGCCGCTGCCGGTGGGCGTGTGCAGCAGCCCGGACTCACCGGCCAGGTAGTGTCGCCACATCGCGCGCTGGAACGGCAGCGAGCGCCAGCCGCGTGCCGCGAACCAGTCTTCCAGCCGGCGCAGCGCCTGGCTGCGCGTCATCGCGCCAGCGCCTGCAGAGCGGTCAGCCGGTCGGCTTCGCTGGCCGGCTTGTCGTGGCGCCAGCGCAGGATGCGCGGAAAACGCACGGCAATGCCCGACTTGTGCCGCGCACTGCGGTTGACCGCCTCGAAGCCCAGTTCGAACACCTGTTCGGCACGCACGCTGCGCACCGGGCCGAAGCGTTCGCGCGTATTGGCGCGGATCCAGCGGTCGAGCGTGAGGATTTCCTTGTCGTCCAATCCCGAATAAGCCTTGGCCACCGGCACCAGCGTGTCGCCGTCCCATACCCCGAAGGTGTAGTCGGTGTACAGCGTGCTGCGCCGTCCATGCCCGGCCTGCGCGTACAGCAGCACCGCATCGATGGTGAGGGGGTCGACCTTCCACTTCCACCAGTCGCCACGTCGTCGCCCCGATTGATAGACGGAGGCGCGGCGCTTGAGCATCAACCCTTCGACGCCGCGATCGCGTGCGCCATCGCGCAGTGCGGCGGCCTGCTGCCAGCCCTCGGCAGCAACCTCAGGCGACATCTGGATGCGCTTGTCATCCAGCGCGCCTATCAGCTCGGCCAACCGCGCACGCCGTTGCTGCAGCGGCAGTGCGCGCAGATCTTCGCCGTCCTGTTCAAGCAGGTCGTAGGCAAGTACGCGCACCGGCGTGTTGCGTAGCGTCGCCGCGCCGGGTTTTCGGCGCTGGATGCGGGTCTGCAATGCGGTGAAGGCACGCGGCAGGTCGCCGGTTTCATCCCATGCCAGCAGCTCGCCATCCAGCACGCAGCCCTCGGGCAGCGCCATGGCGGCCTGTTCGATCTCGGGAAAGCGGCCATCGAGGCGTTCCTCGCCGCGCGACCATAGCGCCACTTCGCCGCGCCGGCGCAGCAGCTGCAGACGGATGCCATCCCATTTCCACTCCAGCAGCCAGTCTTCGATCGGACCCAGCCGTTCGCCCGGCTCGCCCTCCATCGGCGAGGCCAGGAAGAACGGGTAGGGCTGCTGCCGATCCTGCGGCAGTTCGTCGGCCGACAACAGCTGCGCCAGCAGTCCGGGCGAGGGTACCCACGCACCGAGCATGCGCTGGGCGATGCGCGCGATGTCCAGGCCGGACCATTCGGCCAGTGCCTGCTGCACCAGCCGCTGCGAGACACCCACGCGCAGGGCGCCGGTCAGCAGCTTGTTGAACACCAGGCGCTCGCCGCTGCGCAACTGCCGCCAGCCGGCGACGACCGCCGCGCGGCGCTCGCCCTCGGCATGGTTGGCCACGGCCAGCAGATGCTGTTCGATCCAGTCCGACAACGGCCGGTCGGCGGCGGGATGCAATGGATCATCCAGCAGCAGGGTCAGTGTTTCGGCCAGATCGCCGACCTGGGCATAGCTGTCTTCCACCAGCCAGGCGGGCAGACCGGATTCTTCGGCGATCCAGCTGCGCAGCTCGCCACTGGCGGCGATCCTGCGGCGTGCGCCGCCGACCTTGCCGCCGCTGAGCAGGAACAGCGCCCACGCCGCATCGTGCGCCGCGGCGTGGCGGAAGTAGTCGATCAGCGCGGCACGCTTGTCCAAGGTGGCCGTGCTGCGGTCCAGGCGCTGGTAGAGCGCGGCGAAAGCCTTCATTCCTCGCTCCCGAAATCGGTGCGGAAGGCTTCGGCGGCGATGCCGCGCTCGCGCAGGAAGGGAATCAGCGCATCGGTATTGCCATGGGTGGCGATCACCCGCGAGGCGCGCGTCTGCTCGATGGTGTGCAGCAGCGCGGGCCAGTCGGCGTGGTCGGAGATGACGAAACCGCGATCGACATTGCGACGTCGGCGATTGCCACGCAGCTGCATCCAGCCCGAGGCGAATCCCAGCTGGTGGCGGCCGAAGCGGCGCATCCAGGGCGTGCCGGCCGCCGAGGGCGGGGCCAGGATCAGCTGACCGGCGGCATCGGGCTGTCGTCCCTGTTCGGCCACGGCCAGCGTTTCCAGCATCGGCACGCCGGCCTGCCGGTAGACCGCCACGCCATTGGCGATGGCGCCATGCAGCCAGGCGGGCCGGTCATCCAGCGGCAGCAGCTCGGCCAGTACCCGCTGCGCCTTGCCCAGCGCGTAGCACAGCAGGATGGCCGCTTCGCCACGCTGCGCGCATTCGCGGCGCCAGGCCACGATCTCGGCGGCCACCGTGGCGGTGTCCGGCCAGCGGTAGATCGGCAACGCGAACGTCGCCTCGGTGATGAAGGTATCGCAGGGCACCACTTCGAACGGCGTGCAGGTCGGGTCGGGCTGGCGCTTGTAATCGCCGGAGGCTACCCAGACCTGCTCGCCGTCATCGATGCGCACCTGCGACGAGCCCAGCACATGGCCGGCAGGATGTAGCGACACCTGCACCCGGCCCATGCCGAAGGCCACCCCGTCGGCATGGCCGTGCACCTGCACATCGCCCAGTCGCCAGCGCAGGATCGGCAGGCTGCCCTGGCTGCAGTGATACTCGCCCATGCCCGGGCGGGCGTGATCGCCGTGGCCGTGGGTGATGACCGCGCGCGGCACCGGCCGCCAGGGATCGATATGGAAATCGCCGGCGGCGCAGTAGAGCCCCTCCGGGCGCAGCACCACCAGATCGTCGTTGCCTGTCATGCCACCACTGTGGCCGCGCCCTCGTGCACGGGGTGAGAACCGGCCTGAACGCGGGCTTGGCGGGCGATGCGGCACAATCGCAGCGCGCCTCTGTTGCCACCAGGACGGACCGGATGAGTGGACCCAGTTTCAGCAGCGTTGTTCCGTTTGAAACCCATGTGGTGCTGAACCAGCCACCGCCGTTCGCCGGGCACCCGCTGTGGACCGACGACGTGGCGCTGATGGACGCGGTGCAGCGCGAGGGCGCCGCGCATTTCTCGCCACGACTGAGCGTGTACGGTGCGCTGGCCGGCGATGAGCTGTACACCCTGGGCTTTGATGCCAATCGTGACCGCCCGCGCCTGCGCACGCATGACGCGCAGGGCCATCGCATCGACACCGTGGAGTTCCACCCGGCCTATCACCAGTTGATGGACGCGGCGAAGACGCATGGCGTGGCGGGGCTGTCCTGGCACGAGCCGCAGCCTGGCGCGCATGTTGCGCGTGCGGCGCTGAGCTACCTGCACCATCAGGCCGAAGCCGGCACCAGCTGTCCGTTGACCATGACCCATGCGGCGGTGGCGGTGCTGCAGTCGCAGCCGCACCTGGCCGACTGGGCGCGCAAGGCCGCCGCGCCGGTGTATGACCCGCGCGACGTGCCGGTGGCGGACAAGGCCGGCATCACCCTGGGCATGGGCATGACCGAGAAACAGGGCGGCTCGGACGTTCGCGCCAACAGCACGCGTGCCGAGCCGATCGACGGCGAGCGCTATCGCCTGGTAGGGCACAAATGGTTCTTTTCCGCCCCCATGTGCGATGGCTTCCTGGTGCTGGCGCAGGCGCCGGCGGGAATGACCTGCCTGCTGATGCCACGCCGGCTCGCCGATGGCGACCGCAACGCGTTCCGGCTGATGCGGCTGAAGGACAAGCTGGGCGACTGGGCCAATGCCTCCAGCGAGGTCGAGTTCTGCGGGGCACAGGCATGGCGCGTGGGCGAGGAAGGACGCGGCGTGGCCACCATCATCGGCATGGTGATGATGACCCGCCTGGACTGCATGCTCGGCGCAGCGGCAGAGATGCGCATGGCGCTGGCGCAGGCGCTGCACCATGCGCGGCACCGCCGCACCTTCGGCAAGCTGCTGGTGGAACATGCACTGATGGCCAACGTGTTGGCCGATCTGGCGCTGGAGTCTGAAGCGGCCACGGTGCTGGCGATGCGCATCGCCCGTGCGGTCGACCGTGCCGGCGTGGATGCCAATGAAGCAGCGCTGGCGCGGCTGGGGACCGCGCTGGGCAAGTACTGGGTGTGCAAGCGTGCGGCGGTGTTCGTCAACGAAGCGCAGGAATGCCTGGGCGGTGCCGGTTATGTGGAGGAGTCGATGTTGCCGCGGCTGTACCGGCAGGCACCGTTGAACTCGATCTGGGAGGGCAGCGGCAACATCCAGTGCCTGGACGTGCTGCGCACGCTGTCGCGCGAGCCGGAGGCGCTGGCGGCATTGCGCGGTGAGCTGGCGGCCGTGGCCGACCGGGATGCGCGTTATGCAGCGGCCTTGCAGCGCTGGGCAGCGGCGCCGCCACCGGAAGAATCGCAGGCGCGGATCTTCTGCGAGCGCACCGCGCTGCTGTTGCAGGCGGCGTTGCTGCTGCGCGCGCGCAGCCCGATGGCCGAGGCGTTCGTGCGCAGCCGGCTGCACGGTGAGCATGGGCTGGCGTTCGGGACGCTGCCGGCGGGGGTGGATCTGGCGACGATGCTGGCGCGCGCGTTGCCGTAACGGGCGGCCAACGGCGGAGCCCCCCGGGGTGGGCGCTGATGCGTATGGATGGGCCGCGCGGGTAGGTTGCGCAGGGGGCGCCGTGAATACGTCCGTGTAGGCTCGGGCGCGCCATCCATGGCGCTTACGCCCCTGCGCAACCTACCCGCGCGGCCTTGGACACTTTCCGTGCGCGTCCACCACGGAATCAAGAGAAGAAGCGAAAAGCAGAATACAGAAAAGCCGCGCCAGTGCCGCGGCTTTTCCTGTAGCGCCGAGCCCATGCTCGGCTGCCGGTAGGGCTTAGTGCTTGGCTTCTTCCTTGGCGGCATTCGCCTTTGCCTCGTTTGCGACATCGCGCGCCTTGTCGGCAACCTTCTGCGCGGCGTTGGCGGTAGCGTCGCTGGCGTGCGCGGCGGCATCGGTCGCTGCGTCCTTGGCCTTGTCGGCGGCATTGGCCGTGGCATCAGCGGCCTTGTCCAGGGCCTGCTGGGTGTCGACGGCGGCCTGTTCAGAGGCAGCTGCGGTCTTGTCGGCGGCGTCGCGGGTGGCAGCGGCGGCCTTGTCTACGGCGTCGCGGGCGGCAGCGCCGGCGCTGTCGGCGGCCTGCTGCGCGTCCTGCTTGGCCTGTTCGGCTTCCGGGCCCTTGCAGGCGGCCAGGGCCAGCAGCAGGGAGGCGGCCAGCACGGTGGTGGTGATCGGACGAATCTTCATGGCGGTCTCCGCTGCTGCAATGGATGGGGACGCCAGCCTATTCATGCCGTTGTGAAGACCGGGCAAAGAAAAAGCCGCTGGCGAACCAGCGGCTTTTCCAGAACAGCATGAAGAAAGAAGTGATTACTTCTTGGCTTCTTCAGCAGCGTCCTTGGCCTTCTCGGCGGTGCCTTCGGCAGCCTTGGCAGCGTCGGCAGCAGCGCCGGCAGCAGCGTCGGTGGCAGCAGCGCCAGCCTGGGCAGCGGCGTCGACCGAAGCGTCAGCAGCGGTGGCGGCGGTGTCAGCGGCCTGCTGGGCAGCGTCGGCGGTCTGGGCGCCGGCAGCGGCGGCCTGGTCGGCAGCAGCCTGGGCTTCGGTGGCGGCTTCGTTGGCCGAAGCAGCGGCGTCCTGGGCAGCTTCCTGCTTCGAGCAGGCGGCCAGGGCCAGAGCCAGGGACATCGCGACCAGCAGCTTGTTGATGCTCATTGTGTGAATCCTCGTCGTTAGATTAGGCAACGCGCAACTGCGCGCCGACAACATGATGACAAGCCAAGATTGGGTGTCAAGCGATCCCGCATTCATTTTTGCGAAATCATCGTTAAATCTTTTCAAATCAATTCGATGGCGATTGCCGTCGCTTCGCCGCCACCGATGCACAAGGTGGCAATGCCGCGCTTGCCACCGCGCGTGCGCAGGGCGTTGACCAGGGTCACCACCAGACGGGCACCGGAGGCACCGATCGGATGGCCCAGTGCGCAGGCACCGCCATTCACGTTGAGCTTGTCATGCGGGATGCCCAGCTCGCGCATCGGCGCCATGGCGACCACGGCGAACGCTTCGTTGATTTCGAACAGATCGATCTGCTCCAGCGACCAGCCGGTCTTGGCCAGCAGCGCGTGGATCGCGCCGATCGGGGCGGTGGTGAACCACTCCGGTTCCTGCGAGTGGGTGGCATGGCCGACAATCCGCGCCAGCGGGGTGATGCCACGCGCAGCGGCGTCTTCCTCGGTCAGCAGCACCACGGCGGCGGCGCCGTCGGAAATGCTGGAGGAGCTGGCGGCGGTCACGCTGCCATCCTTCTTGAACGCCGGACGCAGGGTCGGAATCTTGGCGATGTCCGAACGGCCGGGCTGTTCGTCGGTGGCGAACTCGACCTCACCCTTGCGGGTGGCGACCTTCACCGCGACGATCTCGTCGGCGAAGGCGCCATTGGCCTGCGCGGCCTGTGCGCGCTTGACCGACTCGATGGCGTAGGCGTCCTGTTCCTCGCGGGTGAACTGGTACTTGTCCACCGCGCATTCGGCGAATTCGCCCATCGCCTTGCCGTCGTAGGCATTGACCAGGCCGTCGTGGGCCATGTGGTCGACCGCCTGGAAGTTGCCGAAGCGGTTGCCGGTGCGCGAATTGGGCAGCATGTGCGGGGCGTTGGACATCGATTCCATGCCGCCGGCGACCACGATGCTGGCCGAACCGGCCTTGATCAGGTCATGGCCGAGCATGATGGTCTTCATGCCCGAGCCGCACACCTTGTTGAGCGTGGTGGCACCGGCCGACAGCGGAATGCCGGCGGCAATCGCGGCCTGGCGGGCGGGCGCCTGGCCGAGGTTGGCCGGCAGCACGCAGCCCATGAGGACTTCAGAAACGTCGCCGGCAGGAACACCCGACTGTTCCAGGGCTGCAGCGATGGCGGCCGCGCCGAGGGTGGGGGTCGGCACGCCGGTGAACTGGCCGAGGAAGGAGCCGATGGCGGTGCGCTTGGCGGCGGCGATGACGATGTTGGACATGGCAATCTCGTTGATGCGTAAGCAAAGTTCGGAAAGGAGACCGCGGACGTTGGAAGCGCCCTGGTTTCCCGGCAGACTGCGTGGGGGTCGGCCCAAGTATAGAGGGTCGGGGAGGGCTGCCGCTGGGCAGCGCCGGTTACCTGCCGGGATGAAGGCAGGCCAACGTTCATGGGAAGGATTCGATGGAACGCACGACAACGGTCAAGACTGTCCTGGCAACCGCGCTGACGATGGCGCTCACGGCCTGTGGAGGTGGCGGGGGCGGCGGCAGCAATGTACGCGTCGACCCACCGCCGACCACGCCGACGCCACCGACCACACCCACGCCGACACCCCCGGCGCCGGCCAAGCCGCAGGAGCCCACCTTCGACGCGCATCTGGCAGTGACCAATGCACGGCCGGCACAGGCGGCGGGGCTGAACGGCCAGGGCGTGCGCATCGGCATCGTCGACTCGGGCGTGCAGCGCAACGCCGCTGCATTGAACGGCCGGGTGATCGGCAACCTCAACTACATCGACCCGGCCCGCAACAATCTCGGCGTCGATGACGTGGTCGGCCACGGCACCGCTGTGGCCAGTCTGGCCGCGGGTGCCGCCGTGGGTTCGTGGCCGGGCGGCATCGCGCCGGGGGCGCAGATCGTCTCGGCACGGATCATCTCCGACAAGCCGCCGGCCGATGATGGCAGCGGCAAGGGCAACGCGTTCAGCGGCCCGCTGGGCGTGGCCCAGGTCCACCAGGATCTGATCAACTACAACGTGAAGGTGATGAACAATTCGTGGGGCGGCCTGTACTGGACCGACCTGCCGACCACCGCGCAGGTGGCTGCCGAGTACCGCCCGTTCGTGATCAACCAGGGTGGGCTGGTGGTATTTGCTGCCGGCAACGACGGCCGCAGCGAGCCGAGCAGCCTGGCCGCACTGCCCAGCCAGCAGGGTGTGGCCGGTTCGCTGCCGGCAGCCGACCTGGAGCGGGGCTGGCTGGTGGCGACTGCGGTGGACCCGTATTCGCCCGGCTCCCTGGCCAGCTACGCCAATGCCTGCGGACAGGCGGCACGCTACTGCCTGGCAGCACCGGGCAGTGCGGTCTATCCCGATGCCTCGGGGGGCTCCTACTACTGGAACTACGGCACCTCGTTCGCGGCGCCGCTGGTCTCCGGCGCGGCCGCACTGGTCTGGCAGCGCTTCCCGTACTTCGACAACAACCTGGTGCGGCAGACCCTGCTGGGCACGGCCAAGGACATCGGCGCGGCCGGTGTCGATCCGGTGTTCGGGTATGGCCTGCTGGACATCGGCCGTGCGATCAACGGCCCCGGCCGCTTCGACTGGGGTGACGTGGTGGCCGACGTGGACACCGCCTCGACCGGATCGGTGTGGAGCAACGACATCGCCGGCAGCGGTGGCCTGGTCAAGCGCGGCGGCGGAACGCTGGTACTGAGCGGCAACAATGGCTACACCGGCGCCACCCGCATCGAACGCGGCATCCTGTCGCTGCGCGATGGCGGTGTGATCCGCTCCAACGTGACCATCCTCGGCCAGCCTGACCCGGATTCCACCGGCCTGCAGTTCAACGGTGGCACGCCGCGCGTGGTCGGCAACGTGGTCAATGGCAGCAGCGTGTTCCTGACCACCGGCAACACCACCGGCACCATCGAGGGCAACTACACCCAGCAGGCCGGCGCGCAGCTGATGATCGCGCTCGGCGCCAGCGCGCTGCAGGTCACCGGCACGGCGGCGATCGATGGCGGCGTGCGCGTGCATGGTTTCGTGTCCGGCTATGTGCCGCAGGATGGCAGCCGGCAGGACCTGATCCATGCCGCGGGCGGGCTGTCAGGTACGTTCAGCACCGCAGCCACCTCCACTGGGCTGCAGGGTCTGTCGTTGCTGCAGACCAGCTATGGCTACGACAGCACCAACGCCTGGTTGAACCTGACCCGGGTCAGCGTCACCGCCGCCGCCTCCGGGCTGGGGGCCTCGGCGCAGGCCGCCGCGCAGCGGCTGGACAGCGCGTTCACTACGCTTGATGGCAACAGCGGACTGCAGGCGACGCCGTTCGGTGCGGCCGCCGGTGCGCTGCAATGGACCGGTGGCGGCCGTGAGGGCCTGGTGGCCAGCCTGCAGAGCCTGTCCGGGCAGGCGCATGCGCGCGCCGAGGCCGCCACGTTCGACAGCATCGACATGTCGCGGCGCGCGATTGCCGAGCGCTTTGATCGCGTGCAGGCCACGCCGCAGCTGCGCGGAAGCTGGCAGAGCGCGCTGGGCGAAGCCGGGCAGGGCAGTTTCGCCGGCAACAGTGCCGACAGCCGTGGCTGGATGGCCGGCCAGGACCTGCCGCTGGGCAGCACCGGCCTGATGGGCGTGGCCTTCGGCGAGACCCGCAGCAACGGCGGCAGCGACTTCGGTGGTGATCGCGGGCGTGATCGCCAGGCGCAGGCGCAGCTGTATGCCGGCTGGAACCTGGGGCGCGGCTATGCGCTGGCCCAGGTCGGCAGCGGCCAGTTCACCCGCGCGCTGGATCGCCAGCTGCTGCTGGGCGCCGGCGCCTATGGGGTCTCCGCGCGTTATGGCGGTCGTTTCAGCAGCGCCAGCGTGGAAAGCGGTTATCGCCTGGGCCGCGCCGGTGCTTCGATGACACCGTATCTGGGGGCCAGCACCACGCGCGTGGATACCGATGCGTTCAACGAGCTGGGTGGATTCGGCTTCGGTCTGCGCGGTGATGCCAACCGCGTGCAGCGCAGCCAGATGCTGGCCGGCATCCGTGGCGAGCGTGGCTGGGGGCGCTGGACGCTGCGTGGACATGCCGAGTGGCAGCAACGGCTGGACGGCGGTGACGCCGATTGGCAGGCCAGCTTTGTCGGCGTCGATGCCTGGGCGCCGCTGGCAGGCAGCAACGCGCCGCGTGGCAGTGCGCTGCTGGGCGTGGCGCTGGAGTCGTGGTGGGGCCGCAATGGCCGCCTGAGTGTGGGCTTCGACCAGCGCGTCGGCGGCGAGGGCGCGCGCCAGGCCGCATTGCGCTACAGCACCGGGTTCTGATGCAACGGTCGCGCCGGGTAATGCCCGGCGCGACGCCTTCAGCCTCAGCCGCCGCGCAGGTTACCGAGGCGCGGCGTGCTGCGGCCCAACGGCATCTTCAGCTTGCCGATGGACAGGATGCGGCTTTCGGCGATGCGGTCGGCGGCGCGCTGCGGTGCGATGTTCTCGCGCTGCGACAGTTCGAAGATGCGGGTGAGGTTGTGATAGATGCTGCGGATCAGGCGCATCGCGCGTTCGCGGTTGTAGCCGTCGATTTCCAGCGACACGTTCATCACGCCACCGGCGTTGACCGCATAGTCCGGTGCATACAGGATGCCGCGTGCGTGCAGCTGGTCGCCGATGTCCAGGCTCGACAGCTGGTTGTTGGCGGTGCCGCAGATGATCTTCGCCTTGATCCGCGGCACGGTGTCGGCATTGATCGCGCCTTCCAGCGCACACGGTGCGAACACGTCGGCGTTCACTTCGTGGATCTCATCGGGCTTGACCGCTTCGGCGCCGAAATCGCTGACCGCGCGATCGACCAGGGTGCTGTCCAGGTCGGTCACGTACAGCTTGGCACCGCGGTCGCGCAGCAGCTTCACCAGTTCCATGCCGATGTGGCCCAGGCCCTGCACGGCGATGCTGGTCTTGCCCACTTCCTCGTGGCCGAACTTGAAGCGCATCGAGGCCATCAGCGCCTGCAGCGCACCGTAGGCGGTGAACGGTGCCGGATCACCCGAGCCGCCGTGGACCTGGTGCACGCCGGTCACGAACTGGCTCTCCAGGTAGATGTTCTCCATGTCGTTGACGTCGGTGCCGACGTCCTCGGCGGTGATGTAGCGCCCGCCCAGCGAATCCACATAGCGGCCGAAGGCGCGGAACAGCACTTCGGTCTTGTCGGTCTTGGGGTCGCCGATGATCACCGCCTTGCCACCACCGACGTTGAGGCCGGCCAGCGCATTCTTGTAGGTCATCGTCCGGCTCAGCCGCAGCACGTCGGCCAGCGCCTCGTCGGTGCTGGCGTAGGGGCGCATGCGCACGCCGCCCAGGGCCGGGCCCAGGGTGGTGTTGTGGATGGCGATGATCGCCTTCAGGCCGGCATCGTGGTTGTGGCAGAACACCACTTGTTCGTGGCCGGTGGTGGCGAGGGTTTCGAATAGCATGGCGTCTCCGATGGCACGAACAGCGGCGAATTGCAGCGAACGGCCAATGAACGGTAGGGTCCCAAAACAAAAAAAGCGACGTCGTCGGTGCAGGGGGACGGGTCGCGCGGCGCCATTCTAGTCCATTCCCCCGGCGCTTGCCGTCGACAACGGCGGCGGTCCGGTTAAAGAAGATGAAAGTGCGGCCGATGCTGCGACGACGGCCGGCGGCCGGATCGGCGTGAAGAGGCAGGCGGTCAGTGACGGCAAGGGCACCACAACAACAGGGCAGGCAGCGATGACCGCGGCGTGGTGGCGACGCCTGCGCGGCTGGCTGGCGCGTTCGACCGGGGCCGCACCGTCGCGTCTGGCGGCCGTTTCGCGACAGGCGGTGGCCGCCGCAGCGGCCAGCCTGCAGGGCGAGGCCTTGCCTGCGGGCGAGATCGCCGGGCACCTGCAGCGTGGCCTGCACGCGCTGGCGTTGTACCCGCGGCTGGCCGGCGAGCCGGAACCGGCGCAGAACGCCGGGCTGGCCGATGCGGTGGCGCGCGCGCTGCAGGCCCGCGACTGGGCGGCCCGGCAGTTGCCACGCCGGCCGCAACTGCTGCCTCAGCTGATCCAGACCGTCAACGATGACGCTGCGTCTGCACGGGTGATGGCGGCGATCATCGGCCAGGACCCGGTGCTGACCGGCAACCTGCTGCGCATCGCCAACAGCCCGGCCTACAAGGTGCACGAACGCCCGGTGGAGAGCCTGCAGCGGGCGGTGACCCTGGTCGGCACCGAAGGCGTGCGCCAGATCATCAGCGCCGTGCTGGTACAGCCGGTGATGCAGGTGCAGTGCGAGGTGTTTCCGCAGTTCAGCGCGATCATCTGGGAGCACGCCCTGCTGGCCTCGCGCGCCGCCGCCGACCACGCGCGCACGGTCACCTTCGGCGATGCATTCGCCGCGCAATGGCTGGGCCTGGTGCAGGGGTTGGGTTCGGCACTGGTGATGCGCCAGCTGCTGCAGGAGGCACAGGCGCGCGGCGAAAGCGTGGAGCCGGCATTGGCCCTGCAGTTGCTGCAGCAATGGTCGTTGCCGCTGGCCCAACGCGTGGCTGCGGCCTGGGAGCTGCCCGAACCGGTGCATCAGGCGCTGGCGCCGGAGGCCGAGGGGCCACTGGCCGACAGCCTGCGCCTGGCCAGTGCCGCCGCAGCGGCCAGCCTGCTGTGCCGCCATGGCCACGCCAGCCAGAGCCGCATGCTGGCCCTGCTGGAGCAACTGCCGTCGGCCCCGCCGCATGCACTGCGCTGGATCTGGCGGCGCCTGCACGGGCGCAGCGTGGAAACGCTGGATGAAGCCGGGCAGGAAGAGGCCGGCCCAGCCCCTTGACACCTACAGCTGCGATTCCACCGGCAGCCAGCTGATCACCCGCGCGGTCCAGCGCTTGCCCAGGCTGGCACCGGGCTCGGCCTCCACCCAGTGCGGTGGCGGCTGCCGTTCCAGCCAGCGCAGCCTGTCGTTGTGGCCCAGGGCCAGCCACCAGCTGTGCGCAGGGTCGGCCAGGCGCAGGTACTCCTCGCGCAGCTGCGCCCCGAGTACCGGATCATCGAACAGCACGCCCATCTCGGTGTTGAGGTAGGCCGAGCGCGGGTCGAGGTTGAACGAGCCGACGAAGCCGCGCCGGTCGTCGACCACGAATGCCTTGGTATGCAGGCTGGCGCCACTGCTGCCGAACAGGCTGGTATCGGGACGGCCGTGCGCCTTCAGTTCGTACAGCTGCACCCCGGCCTGCAGCAGCGCAACGCGGTAGCCCATGTAACCCCCATGCACGGCGGCCACATCGTTGGCGGCCAGCGAATTGGTGACCACACCGACCTGCGCGCCAGTGGCGGCCAGTGTCGACAGCGCATGCACGCCATCGTCGCCGGGCACGAAGTAGGGCGAGATCAGCAGCGCGCTGCGGCGGGTGCTGCGCAGTTCCTCGCTGAGCGTGCTGACCAGCCAGCTGCGGCGGTCATCGTCGCGATGCTTCATCGGCGGATCGGAGGCGATGCGGACCTCGGCGCTCCAGTGCAGTGGTTCCGGGCTGGGCCGCTGCAGCAGGCGCGAGGCTGCCACGCGCTGCAGGTAGGGCTGGGCCTTGGCCTGCATCGCATCCAGGTCCGATTGGCGCACCAGTTGCCGCAGCTGCGCATCGGTGTAGGACGCCAGTGCGGAAATCGGAATCGCCGCGCGGCTGTTCCAGTAGTCGTCGAAGATCCGGTTGGCCTGCTGTACCGCCGGCCCGGCCACCACCAGGTCCAGGTCCTGGAAGTTCACATCATCGCGCGCACTGAAGTATTCCTCGCCGATGTTGCGGCCGCCGACGATGGCGATGCGGCCATCGGCGATCCAGCTCTTGTTGTGCATGCGGTGGTTCACGCTGAAGGCGCGTTGCACCAGTTCCAGCGTGCGGGCGATGCCGCTGCGGTTGCGGAACGGGTTGTACAGGCGGATCTCGATGTTGGGGTGCGCATCGAGCGCCATCATCAGCGCGTCCTTGTCCTTGGCATTCATGTCATCCAGCAGGATGCGCACGCGTACACCGCGCTCGGCAGCGTCATACAGCGCCTTGGCCATCAGGTGGCCGATCAGGTCGTCGTGCCAGATGTAGTACTGCAGGTCCAGGCTGCGGCCGGCGTGTGCGGTGATCATCGCGCGCGCGGCGAACGCGTCCATGCCATCACTGAGGAAGGCCACGCCGGACTTGCCGGGATGGGCATCCTGCAGTGGCACGATCTCCCGGTCGATGCGGGTCTGCGCCGGCTGCAACGGCAGCACCTGCGAGGGCGCGCCCTGCGCCTGCGGCGTGAGATGGTCGGCCAGCAGCAGGCCGGACAACACCAGCAGCAACAGTGCGGCGAGGAGGAGTGCGGCGATGCGCAGCAGGCGTCGCCACAGGGGCTTGGGTAGGCTCATGCCCCGATGGTAGAGCCACGCCATGCGTGGAGGAATGTCTGCAGGATCGATCCGGGGTCAGAACCGCTCGTCGCTGCCCAGGTAACGCCACTGTCCCGGCGGCAGCGGCCCCAGCGCCACGCGTCCGATCCGCAGGCGGCGCACCGCCATGACCTGCAGGCCGGCAGCGGTCACCGCCACGCGCAGGCCTTTGGCGGTCAGCCCCTTGCCGGCAAAACGCAGGCGCAGCTCGCTCTGCCAGCTCACCTTGGCACCGCCGGATTCCTGCTGCAGGCGCGCCAGCAGCCACGGCCCGCGCTCGGGCCCGCCTTCGGCCACTTCGATCAGGTACTCCTGCTCGGTACGGCCCAGGTTGCGCTGCAGGTGCGCCAGCGTGGCCGGATCCTGGCTGACCACCACCAGCCCGCTGTCGCTGGCCGGAAGCGCGGCGGCCAGCCGCAGGCCATGGAAATGCCGTTGCAATGCGCGGGTGCCGCTGGCATCGAGTTCGCTGCGGCTGTCACTGCTGACCAGCGCGCACAGCGTTTCGGCGGCGACGCCGGCCGGCTTGTGCAGCAGCATGCTGACCCGTTCGGCCTTGTCGTCGCTGGCCTGCTCGGCCACCACGATCACCGCGCTGTCATCGACCGGCCGCTGCGGTTGCTCCACCACCTCGCCGTTGACCGAAACCCAGCCGCCCTCGATGTAGCGCCGCGCCTCGCCGCGCGGGATCCCGAGCAGGGCGGACAGGTGTTTGTCGAGACGGGTCGGTTCCATGGCGGGCAGGTCGGGCAGGGGGCGCGCAGTGTAGCTGCTGCGGCGGGTCAGCGCTGGCCGCGGTTGGCCAGCTCGGTCAGGTACAGGCGGGTATCGAACTCCAGCTGCAGGTAATCCGGTTCCATGTGCTGGCACAGCTGGTAGAAGGCCTTGTTGTGGTCGGCTTCCTTCAGGTGCGCCAGCTCGTGCACCACGATCATGCGCAGGAACGCGGCCGGTGCCTGGCGGAACACGGTGGCGATGCGGATTTCGCGGCTGGCCTTGAGGCGGCCGCCGTGCACGCGCGAAATGGCGGTGTGGGTGCCCAGCGCGTGCTTGATGACCTCCAGCGTGTTGTCGTAGCAGACCTTGTTCAGCGGCACCGATTTGCGCAGGTAGCGGTCCTTCAGATCCTGGGTGTAGTCGTACAGCTGGCGATCGCTGCGCACCTCGTGCGGGTCGGGGTAGCGCTGCTGCAGCCAGGGGCCGAGCCTGCCCTGTGCCAGCAGTTCGCTGACCTGGGCGACCAGGGGGTCGGGATAGCCGGTGAGGTACTTCAGGACTGCCATGCAGGGGCGGCGGGGCGTCGGTAGAATGGGGCATCCAGATTACACGCGGTACGCATCGACCATGGCAAAGCCCAACGCGCTGCAGGAACAATTGCTCAAGGCCGGCCTGGCCAGGAAGTCGCAGGCCAGCGCCGCCGCGCGCGAGCAGGCCAAGGCCCGCCAGGGCAAGGCCGAGTCGGCGTCGGCCGAGGTCCAGCGCGAGGCTGAACGTGCCCGGGCCGAGAAGGTCGAGCGTGACCGCACGCTGGCGGCCGAGCGCAACGCCCAGGTCCGCCAGGCTGAACAGAAGGCGCAGGCCCGGCAGATCATCAGCGCCCACGCCGTGCCTCACAAGGGCGATGACGAGTACCGCTTCAGCGACGGCGCGGCGATCCGCACCCTGTTGATCGACCCCAAGCTGCGCAAGGCGCTGTCGGTGGGGGTGCTGGTGATCGTGGCCCACGGTGACGGCTACGCGCTGCTGCCGCGCGCCGCCGCAGAGAAGGTGCGCGAGCGCGCCCCGGAGGCGATCATCGTTGACCACGGCCAGCCGGGCTCGAGCGCCGAGATCTCCACCGGCAACGCCGAGGACGACGCCTACTACGCCCAGTTCCAGGTACCCGACGACCTGGTCTGGTAAGGCGCGGCTGAACCGGCCGCTACGCCCGCCGGGCATGGCCCGGCGCTACCAATTGCGGCGCGGTGTATCGTCCCCATATCGGGCGACACACCTGCGGAGGATGGCCATGGCCACCGGTTGGGCGGGAGACGGCGCGGTCCAGGACCAGATCGACGCCACCGTTGACGATGCGATTGCCCGTGCGCGGCGCCAGCTGCGCCACGGTCCGGGTCTGGAACACTGTGAGGAATGCGACGCGCCGATCCCGTTGGCGCGGCGTCAGGCCGTGCCCGGTGTCCGGCTGTGCGTGGCGTGCCAGCAGGCGCGTGACGACGAAGAACAGGCGCATGCCGGCTACAACCGGCGTGGCAGCAAGGACAGCCAGTTGAGGTAAAGGTTGTTCGGCAGGGCTGCGCCCTGCACCCGCCGAAGCCTTCAAGCCAAGGCAGCAGCAACAGCAAAAGCTGGCATTCCGTGGGGTGGCGGGGCGGTGTCGGAGTGCGGGGACGCCGCAAGTACGTCCTTGTAGGCTTGGCAGCCGCATCCATGCGGCTGACACCCCGCACTCCGACACCGCCCCACCTCCGACAGATTTCCGCGATCGGGTACATCCCGCCGTGCGTGGATAAATTTCCATCGAAATCGAAAATTTCGATATCGGAATGATTTGAGCCGAGCATGGCTCGGCTCTACAGAAGAACGGACAGCTCGCGGAAATCTGTCGAAGGCGGGGTGGGTCCGGTTGAGGGGGCGTGAGCCGCATGGATGCGGCGACCGAGCTTACATGGACGTACTTGCAGCGTCCCCCTCAACCGGACCCACCCCGCCATCCCACCGATAGCATGCTTTTGCCATTGCCGTTGCTCCGAGCAGGTGCAGGGCGCAGCCCTGCCGAAAACCCCACCCTCAGCCGTCGCCCTGGATGCCGCCGGGGGCCTGCGCCGGGTCGCGCCAGCGGCGCACCGTGCGTTGGAAGAACAGGTTGTTCGGTAACTGCAGCACCGTGCCTTCGTGGCCGTCGCCGGTCTCCTGCAGCGTGGTGTAGATCAGGTTGACGTCGATCACCCGGCCCTTCAGGCCCGGCTTTTCGCCGTTTTCCAGCACCTCGATGTAATCGTGCAGGCGGAACGGGCGGGTGGTGAAGATCAGCAGCGTGCAGAAGATGTTGGACAGCACGCTCCAGGCTGCGAAGAAGGCCACCGCACCCACCGCGGCGAAGCCGGTGAAGGCGGTCCACAGCACTGACGGCGATGCCCCGAGCAGGCTGAGGATGTACAGCAGGGCGCTGAAATAGACCACGAAGCTGATGATGCGGCGCGCGCCCATCACCATTTCCGGTGGCAGTGTGTAGTGCTCGGCGAAGCGCCGGATCAGGTGACGGGCGAGCACCCGCAGCAGCCAGGCCACCAGCAGCACCAGCACGATCTGCAGGGCGACGCCTGCGTAGTTCAGCCACGGGTGGGTCCAGGCCGGCAGGTGATCCTTCAGCGACAACATCATGGGGGCGACAACAGGTGGCGATAACGGCCCTCGATGTTACCCGCCGCGTGCCGGTGTTTCGACCATTGGTGTCCAAGCCAGGCAGACCAGCGCCTGGCGATGCTGGTGCAGGCAGGCGCGGCCGGCGTCGGTCCGCAGATGCAGCGACAGGCCCAGGGCCTGCAGCACGACGCAGGCCGCGATCACCAGCAGGGCGGCGCAGGTTGGGCTGGACATGACAGGACTCCACAGGAGGTTTTCAGCAGGGACTTCCCATGGATGCAGCAACCACCGGAAAGGTTGCATCGCTTCACGCGAGGATCGGCTCTAAACCTTTTCCCGGCTCGTTGCATCCAAGCGATATGCTCGACACCACCATGCCCGCGCCGCCTGCCGCCAACGATGCCGTCGATGAACCCGCTTTGGTTCGGGCGGCCGCCGCCGGCGATACGGCCGCCTATGAACTGCTGTACCGGCGCCACGCGCCACGCGTGTTCGCCGTGCTGTGGCGGCTGTGTGGCGGCCAGCAGGCACGTGCCGAGGATGCATTGCAGGAAGCCTTCCTGCAGGCGTGGAAGGCGCTGCCGGGGTTCCGTTTCGAGAGCAGCCTGTCGACCTGGCTGCACCGGCTGGGGGTCAACGCCGCACTGATGGAACTGCGCGGTCGCGCCGCCGGGCAGGACCACGACAGTCTGGAGGATGTCGACGGCGGCCTGCAGGAACTGGCGGTGCATGACCGTTGCGCGGGCACCGAGCGTGACCTGGAGCGCGCATTGTCGACACTGCCACCACGGGCGCGTGCGGTACTGGTGTTGCACGATATCGAAGGCTGGAAACACCAGGAAATCGCCGAGCAGCTGCAGATGGCTGTCGGCAGTTCCAAAGCACAGTTGCATCGTGCGCGCGGCCTGTTGCGCGCACGGCTGGGAGACATGACATGAGTACGCACGACCACGATTCCGACTCCGACCTGCAGGCCCGGCTGCGCGCGCTGCCCAACGAGCGCGATGTGCCGGCCGATGGCTGGGCACGCCTGTCGGCCCGGCTGCCGCCACGCCAAGCGCAGGCGGCTCCGGTGACCACCGGCAACGTGGTGGCGCTGCCGCGACGTTCACCGAGCCGCGTCTGGTTGCCGTTGGGCGCAGCGCTGGCGGCCAGCCTGGCGCTGTATGCGGTGGCGCCGTGGCGCCATGCGCCGCCGGACGCGCCGGCGCCGTCCCCCCTGCAGCTGCAGGCGGCGGCGATGACCGAGCAGTACCAGCAGGCCGTTGCGGCGCTGCCCGATGGGCGCGCACCGGAATGGCAGCCGGCGCTGCATGAACTGGATGAAAGTGCGGCGCAGATCCGGGCCGCGCTGGCGCAGGATCCGCGCGCCCCGCACCTGCTTGGCCAGCTCAAGCGCACCTATGCGCTGCGGCTGGAACTGACCCGGCAGGCGGCCTATGCCGTCGAGTCCGGCCTGACGACCTGAGGAGACCCCCCATGACCCGAACCCTGATGTCCTGCTGCGTCGCGCTGCTGCTGGTGCCTGCCGTGGCGCTGGCCGACACCCGCATCGATGAACGCCACACCCTGGCCACAGGAGGGCGCATTGAACTGAGCAACGTGGCCGGCAAGGTGACCGTGCGCGGCTGGGATCGCAATGACGTGCAGCTCACCGGCACGCTCAGTGACGGCCTGCAGCTGCGCCAGGAGAAGAGTGCCAACCGTGTGCGCTGGGAGATCGAGTACCCGCGTCGCAACAACAATGGGGGGGCGACGCTGGTGCTGAACGTGCCGCGTTCGGTGGAACTGCTGCTGAACACGGTCAGTGCCAGCCAGGACATCGCGGGCATCGACGTACGCCGCCTGCAGGCCGACACGGTCAGCGGCAGCCTGTCCGCGTCCGGGCGCAGTGGCGACAGCAAGCTCAATACGGTCAGCGGCAGCGTCAATGCGCGGTTGCAGACGCCGAAGCTGGACGTGAATACCGTCAGCGGCCGGATCGAGGCCGGGGGCGGCGTGTCGGGCGATATCGGGGCGCAGACGGTGTCCGGCCGGGTCGAGGTCGACGCCGGTCGCGTGCAGCGGCTGGCGGTGGAAACGGTGTCGGGCAGCATCGATCTGGCCGCGGCCGGACTGGCGCCGGGGGGCCGTATCAGCGTTGAATCGGTGAGTGCCTCGGTCAATCTGCGGCTGCCGCGCACGGTGTCGGCACAGCTGTCGGTGAACAGCTTCAGCGGTTCGATCAACAGCGATGCCGGCCAGGTGGAGCGGCCGCGCTATGGCCCGGGCAGCCATCTGGATACGCGGCTGGGCGGCGGTGATGGCGACATCCGCATCCAGTCGCATTCGGGCAGCGTGCAGGTTCGCCTGGACCGCTGAGCGCGATCGGGCAGGCCGCGGCGGCAGCGCCGCCGCGGTCGGAGCGGGGTCAGCTGGCTTTCTTCAGCGCCCAGGTGGTGCCGAGGACTTCGATCTTGCCACCGGCCTTGCGGAACGCAGCCAGGTCCGAAGCGATCGAATCACTGCTGACCACGGTGCTGGCGGCCGCGCCCTTGCGTTCGCTGCGGATGCTGTTGCTGGCCTTCGCGGGGGTCTTTGCCTTGCGGGGCATGGTTGCTCCTGTCAGGTGGAAGGGGAGGAAAGCGCCCAGGCATCGGCCTGGCGCAGGTAGTCCTGCCGCTCGCGGCGGCAGTCATCGCCGCCCATCGAAAACTGGCGGCAGATCGCCGGGCGCTGCGAATAGATCGTGCAGCGCAGGTGATAGGGATCGATCGCCGCGCACCAGCCTTCTTCGTTGCGCGCCATCACGGCACGGCCGTGCGCGTCGCGCGAAAGGAACTGGCCGGGCACCTGGTCGCCGGGCTGCAGCAGCACGGGCAGCCGGCAACAGACCGCGTCACAACGGCGGCAGTCGATGGGTGCAGGTGCTGCGTCAGGTTGTAAGGCCTCTGGGGCCTGGCGGGTGCCCAAAGCGGGTCTCGATGGCGGCTCCGGTGGTACGCGGACCATGAACGAGCCAGGAAGGCATGGCCGCTAGGCCCGCAGGGCGGGCCGGGCTGCACGGTAGACACACACCGGCGTGGCCGATGGAAGGTGCAGCGGAGTTCTAGCCGACCAAGAGTAACTTAGGTCGCGTAACGTTTTGTTAATCCTGGCTGGCTGCCGCCAGCGCCAGGCCCTGCACCACGCCCAGCGAGGGCTCGCCGTGGACCATGCGGGCGCCCGGGAAGGCCGCCGCCACAACCTGGCGCAGGTAGCCGGCGCGGGACATGCCGCCGGTCAGGAACACCGCATCCGGGTCGCCACCGATGTCACTGCGGACCTGGGCCAGCAGTTCGCGGATCTGCTCCAGGTAGCCATGGGCGGCCGTGGCCAGGCCCTCGGCGCTGCTGTCGGCATGCAGGTCGCGGGCGATGTAGTCCAGCGTGCTGCGGTGTTCGCTGGCAGCGCTGAGCGCGATCTTGGCGCGCTCGACGTCGCGGTACAGGCGCGCGGTGTTGCCGGTATCCTGCAGCGCCTGCAGGCGGTCGCCCCACGGTGCGTCCACATGATCGTACTTGTGCTGGCGGAAATCGCGCTGGCGGGTCATGTCCTGCACGGTGGCCGCTTCCACGTAGTGGTGGGCGGGCACGCGGGTGATGCCGCGGCCGAACAGTGGCATGTAGCTGGACAGGCTCAGCGCAAGGTCGATATCGGTACCGCCGCGGGCGATACCCCAGGCGCGATGGATGCGCGGGGCGTCGTCGCCGCCGACTTCGGCGTGGGCAATGTCGGTGGTGCCGCCGCCGATGTCGACGATGACCGCTTGGTGCCGCTCGCGGCTTTCAGCGTGGTAATGCATGGCCGCCGCAGCGGGTTCTTCGAGGAAGTCGATGTGATCGAAGCCGGCCTGGGTGGCCGCTTCGCGCAGGATGTCCAGCGCCTGGTCGTTGCCGGCCGCACCGATCGAGCTGCGGAACTGCACCGGACGGCCCAGCAGTGCCGCGCGCAGCGGCTGGCCGAGCTGGGCGCTGGCGGTCAGGCGGATGTGTTCGAGGATGTGCGCGGCGATGCCGGTAATGGTCTGCTTTGCACGCGGGTGCAGGTTGTAGCCGAGCATTGATTTCGGGCTCTGCACGAGGTTGCCTTCGTGCTCCTCGAAATAGGCTTCCAGGGCCTCATCGCCGTAGACGGCGTTCTGCAGCAGGTCGCTGGCGCTGCGTTCCTTGCCGGCGCGCGCTTCCATCCATTCCCGGCGCAGGGCGCGCAGGGCTTCGCGGCGCAGCGCCTGCGGCGTGCGTTCCTGGCCGGCGGCACGCGCTGCGCGAGCGGCGCTGTCGATCATCTGCTGCAGCTGGTGTTCCTGCCCATCGTCGAGCTGGAAGTCGTCCGGGTCGGGCACCACGCCGGGGAAATACACGCTGGTGCGGAACTGCTCGGCATCGCCGAAACGGATCGGCAGCAGCTTGCCCTCATGCACAATGGCGGCGGCGGAGTTGCTGGTACCGAAGTCGATGCCGAGGCGCATGGGGCGTTCCGGGGGGCGGGCGGGGGCCGCGCACTCTGCGGCAGTTCGCTGCCGACTGCAAGTTCCAACGCCGCCCCGTTCCTGGCTGGGCCTGCGAGCCGCTGGACCCCGCCCGGAAAATGGGCATGCGGGCCGGGCGGTTACAATGGCAGCTGTTGATTCATTTTGAGGTACTTGCCGATGTCTTCCGTCCCCGCCTGCCCGCAGTGCACCCTTGAAAACACCTACGCCGATGGCGCGCTGTGGATCTGCGCCGACTGCGGCTTCGAATGGACCGCCGAGGAAGGCGCCGGTTCGACCCTGGTCGTGCGTGACAGCAACGGCAACACGCTGCAGGCCGGTGACACCGTCACTGTGATCAAGGACCTGAAGGTGAAGGGCTCTTCGATCCCGCTCAAGCAGGGCACGGTGATCCGCAACATCCGCCTGGTCGAGGACGATGCCGAACACATCGAAGGCAACTCGGACAAGATCAAGGGGCTGGTGCTCAAGACCTGCTTCCTCAAGAAGGCCTGAGCCCCTTCAGCGCCGCACCTGCTGCTGCGCGCGCCAGCGGGCCAGGCTGTCCAGTTTGGCCTGGTAGCGCGCCTGCTGCTGCGCACCGCCCAGTTCCTGGGCGCGCAGCAGTTCACGATCGGCGCGCCCGAGCTGGCCGGACAGGAAGTACACCCGCGCCAGCCCGAAGTGGAACTGATGGGCGGTCTCGTACAGGCGCACGGCCTGGCGGTAGTAGCGGATGGCATCGTCCAACCGGCCGGCACGTTCGGCCTGTGCGCCGAACATGTACTGCGCGAACGGATCCTCGCGTTGCACCGAGCGCAGGCGCTGTTCCAGCGCCTGTGCCTGCACCACCATTCCCAGCCGGCGGTACAACGCGCTGACGTTGCTCAGTGCCGCATCCTGGCGCCCGTCCAGGTGCAGGGCCATTTCCAGCGCACGGCGTGCCGCAGCGGTATCGCCACTGCGGTTTTCCAGCACGCCCAGGTTGTTCCAGGTGGCAGCGAAGGTGTTGTCCTGCGCCAGCGCAGCGTTGAAGAACGCGTGTGCGCCCTCCAGATCGCCACTGGCCATGCGCTCGGCGCCGCGGTTGTTGTAGAAGTGCGCCAGCGCCCGCGACGCGCTGATCGGTTGCGGGCCGCGACGGTCGTACAGCACGTTGCGATCCAGGTCGACGGTGGCGAAGCGACCGCCGAAGCCGACCCCGGCATTGACGTGGCCGACGCTGTAGACAAACCCCTGGTCCTGGTCCTGGTACCAGGACACCACCTGGCCGACTTCCTGCACACGCGCCTGGATGCCGGCTTCGCGTGCCAGGGCCACGAACATCAGCGTGAACGCCAGGCAGTTGGCACGGCGCTGCTGCCAGATTTCGGCGACGGTGAGGGTGGCATCGGCGTCGTACTGCAAGTCCAGTCCATGGCGGTCGAAGATCATCTCGACCAGCCCCTGCAGGCGCTGCTCGCGCGAGAAGCCACGACTGATCACCTGGGTGCGCAGCATCTCGCGCATCGCCGGCGGAATTTCCGAGACCTGCGACGGCGCTGGAATGACCACCGCGGCGCTGCGGGTGGCGGAGGCGGCAGCCGGGGCGTCCAGCGCGAAGGCGGGCGCTGCGGCCAGCGCGGCCAGCACCATGACCAGGCATCGGGCGGCAGGACGGTACATGACGGCTCCCGGCAGCGGCGGCGCTCCCGCCTGCGGCGAGTGTAGACCCGCCGCTGCACGGGTGCAGCGACCGTTGGTCGGCGCGCGCGTTCATCCACAGCGGATGTGGACCAGCACTCGACAAAGCTGTGGACAACCGTGCCAGGGCCACGCAGGGCAAGCGTTGTGAGTGCATGGTGAAAAACTCGCCAGCTTGCCCGGGGCCCGCGCAGGCGGGATGATCCGGGCATGGACTTCTCACCGCTGGCACTTGCCCCGGCGCAGTGGCAGGCATTGCAGGACAGTTATGCAACGCCGCCCCGGGCCTACCATCACTTCGGCCACGTGCGCGCCGTGTTGCAGCACTGCCAGGAGGTGGCCGACGGCCCCGGATGGCAGCAACCGGCCGAGGTCTATCTGGCCGTGCTCTACCACGATGCGATCTATCAGGCCGGTCGCAAGGACAACGAGGCCCGTTCGGCACAGCTGGCACTGCACGCGATCGCGCAGGCACCGGACCTGGCCGGCATCGATGCCGGGCGGGTGGAGCAGCTGATCCTGCTGACCGCCCGCCACGGCGAACTGGGGCCCGACGACGTCGATGCCGAAGCGGCGCTGTTCCTGGATTGCGACATGGCGATCCTGGCCGCGCCCGAACCGGTGTTCAGCGCCTACGACCGTGGCGTTGCCGAGGAGTACAAGGGCGTGGTGCCCGGCTTCCTGTACCGTGCCGGGCGCCGCCGCTTCCTGCAGGGGCTGTTGCGTACCCCGCGCATCTTCCTCAGCGACTTCTTCCACCTGCGCCTGGATGCGGCGGCCCGCGAGAACCTGCGCCGCCAGCTGGGCGGCTGAGTGGGGCCGTTACACTGGCGCCTGTTTCCCCCATGCCGCGTGCCACTGTGTCTGTTCCCGATCCCGATCTCGATCCCCGTCCGCTGCCGCCGGAAGAGCCAGGTCCCAACGAATGCTGTGGCAGCGGCTGCCCGCTGTGCGTGCTGGATCTGTATGCCGACGAACTGCAGCGTTACCGCAAGGCGTTGGCGGAATGGCAGGCACGACATCCGGAGGCCGCGCCATGAGCCGTGCGCGCCCGGCAGCGCTGCTGGCACTGGTGGCCCTGCTGGTGTTCGTGGCTACCGCGGTGTGGACCCAGTTCGCGCGCACCGACCTGGACTGGGTACGGGCCACGCTCAGCCTGTACCTGCATGGCCCGTGGGGGTTGGCGTTGCGCGCGGCGTACTGCCTGCTGGCGCTGGCCATCTCGGTCCTCGGCATCGCGCTGTATCGCGCCAGCGTCGGCCCACGCCGCAGCGCCGCCGCCCCCCTGCTGTTTACCGTTTCCGCGCTGGGCCTGGCCACCGTCGCCATCGGTGACAGCTGGTTGCCTGAGGCGACCCCGCTGCTGGCGCCCTTCATCCATGGCCTGGCGGCCAACACGGCGTTCCTGTGTGCCAGCGTCGGCATGCTGCTGCAGGCCTGGTACCTGCGCCGCGAGCCCGGCTGGAAGACCGCGGCCGGCCTGCTCTGGGGCTGGGCCTGGCTGGCGTTCGTGCTGTTGTGGCTACACGTGCTGTGGCGCGCCGGGCCGCCGCGCGGGTTGGGGCAGAAGGCGGTGATCGCGGTGATCGTGGGCTGGCTGCTGTACCTGGCGTTGACGTTGTACCGGCGCAGCCGCCGCGCTGCGGCCCACTGAAGCCCCAACGGCCCGCACCGGTACGTGCCGTGCACGTGGCGGCGGCGTATCGTGTGCGCATTCCATCGGGGATGCGACATGAAGCGTGCAGGGCTGGGCAGGGCAATGGGTGTGGTACTGGCGCTGGCTGCGCTGCCGGCGATGGCAGCAGGCAGCGTTCAGCAGTTCAGCCACGGGCGTTTCGACCAGATTCCGGTGCACATGCCGGCCGGTACACCGCAGCGCGTGGTGATCTGGTTCCATGAACCCAGCACCGGCGGAGATACCAGTCGCCTGCCCATCGAAGCCCTTCGCGCCGACGGCGCACTGGTGGCTGCGGTGGACATCGCGCACCTGCGTGGCGTCCTCAAGCGCGAAGGCGACCCGACCTGTTCGTTCGGCGCCGGCGACGTCGAGAACTTCTCGCGCTGGCTGCAGGCGTCGCTGCATCTGCCGGGCTACCACCTGCCGCTGGTCGGTGGTGATGGCGAAGGCGCGGAGATGGCCTACACGCTCGCCGCGCAGGCCGACACCCAGGTGTTTGCCGGCCTGCTGACCACCGGCTTCTGCCCGGACCACAGCCACGAGCGCATGGTCTGCGGCGACGGCGTGAAGCACAACACGTTGCAGCCCGCCGAGTTGAATTTCCCGTGGCTGAGTGCTGCGGGCGACCACGGCTGCAAGGTCGGCGAGGCCAGCCGGTTCGTGCAGCAGGTGGCAATGGCGCGCGAATTCAAGCGCACTGCGCACGGCGATGCCTCACCCGGGCTGGTCGCGGCGGCGCGGGTGATGGGAGCGCAGGCGGGCGTCAGCCTGGCGCCACCGCCGGCGGCATTGAAGGGGCTGCCGGTGGTGGAAATGCCCGCCACCGGCAACGGCGATACGCTGGCCGTGTTCGTCTCCGGCGATGGCGGTTGGGCCGGCCTGGACAAGGAGGTGGCATCTTCGCTCAACGAGCATGGTGTGGCCGTGGTCGGCATCGATTCGCTGCGCTATTTCTGGAGCGAACGCACCCCGAAGGGATTCGCCGCCGACCTGCAGAAGATCATCGATCACTACCGGCAGCAGTGGCGGCGCGACAAGGTGATGCTGATCGGCTTCTCGCAGGGCGCCGATGTGTTGCCGGCGACGATCAACCAGCTCGATTCCGCTTCCCGGGAGGCGCTGGAGCGCATCGTGCTGCTGTCGGTGGGCAAGAAGGCCGACTTTGAATTCCACGTCAGCAACTGGCTGGGCGGCGGCGGCGGCGGGCTGCCGATCGCACCGGAAGTGGCGAAGCTGCCGGCCGCCAAGACCCTGTGCGTGTATGGGCAGGATGATGATGACGCGCTGTGCCCAGGCCTGCCGGCCAACGATGGCGTGCAGAAGGTGAAGCTGCCCGGCGATCACCACTTCAATGGCGATTACGACCGCCTGGCCGACGTGATCCTCAAGGGCGGCGCGTAAAGCGGAGGGCGTGCGAACCAACGGTTCGCATCCACCAGAGCGAGCCGGTAGCGCAGGGCCATGCCCGGCGACAAGCGGCGCGTCAGTTCCGCCGCGGATCCAGCGAGATCAACCGCGTGGCATCCAGCAGCGCCGCCGGCAGATGCATGCCGCCCGGCGCGGCGAGGTAACGCGGCCGCCACTGCGGATCGAACTTGGACTTGAAGCGACGCAGCCCACTGAACCCATAGAAGCGTTCGCCGTGCCGCGCCAGCAGGCCGGCCAGGCGGTTCCAGCGCCCGGCCAGGCGATGCTGGGCCAGCCCGGACAACGGCGCCATGCCCAGCGAGAAACGCGCATAGCCCTGCGCGCGCCCCCACAGGAACAGTTCGATGAAGAGGAAGTCCATCGTGCCCTTCGGTGCTTCGTTGACGTGGCGCATCAGGTCCACCGACAGTTCGGCACCGGCCGGTGCCTGCCACAGGTTGGCGAATGCGACGATCTGCCCTTCGGCCTCGACCAGGGCCACCGGGAAGCGCACCAGGTAGTCCGGGTCGTAGCTGCCCAGCGAGAAACCCTTCTCGTCGCCGGCCTTGTCTTCCAGCCATGCGTTGGAGATCGCGTGCAGGCGCGGCAACAGGCTGGGAATCTCTTCGGCAGGCGCTACCCGGAACGACAGCCCGCTGCGCTTGCCGCGGTTCCAGGCCTGGCGCAGGTCGGCGCGCTCGCGGCCTTCCAGGCCGAAGTCGTGCAGCGGCACCATCGCTTCCTCGCCCAGCTTGACCAGGCCCAGGCCGAGGTCGAGATAGGTCTGCCAGTAGGTTTCGCCCACCTGGTAGAACACCGGGCGCAGGCCAAGCCGATCGGCTTCCTCGCGGAAACGCCAGATCAACGCGCGCGCGACCTCCGGCGGTCCAACCGGATCGCCCATCGCGATCAGCGAGCCGCCATAGCGCTGCATCATCACAAAGCCCTGCTTCGCATCATCGCGCAGCACCGCCTTGTCGGCGGTCAGCACCAGGCAGGCCTGGGTATCGGTGGCGCCGGCCAGCACCGGTGCCAGCGCCTGCAACGTGGCCTCATCGGCGGCGGGCAACGGGCTGCGCGTGCTGTGCAGCAGCCGCGCCAGGCCGAACATCACCAGCGCAATGGCCACCACCAGCAGCGCACGCAGCGCGCGCGGTGCGTTGCCGGACAGCGCGAACTGCCACCACAGCTCGTTCTGGTATTCGACATGGCTGTAGGTGAAGAACAGCAGCCAGGTGACTGCCACCAGCACCAGGCCCAGGTTGCGCAGCCAGGGCCAGGACCAGGCTTCATCCAGCAACGCGCCCTGGCGGTAGAACTCGCGGCGCGCGGCCCACAGCGCCATCGCCACCAGCAGTGCCGAGACCGCGATCAGCGGTTGGCCGCCACGCAACCACAGCGGCAGCGGCGTGATCACGCACACCGCCATCGCCAGCATCCACGCCGCGTGGCTGCGCCGGGCCAGGCCCTGGCCGATCAGCAACAAGGCGACGCCGCTGAGGCTGCCGATCAGGTGCGAGGTTTCCAGGATCGGCAGCGACGCATTGAGCAGGTGGCGGCGTGGGGTCGGCAGGGTGCCGTCGATGACCAGCGCAGCACCGACACTGAACACCGCCAGCGCGATGATCTGCGGCAACCAGGGGCGAAGCGCGTTCCAACCCGCACGGGTGGCACCGGCGCTGGCCTGCAGCGGTTGGCGCAGGGCCGGTGCCAGCGCCAGCAGGGTGGCCAGCAGCAGCGGCAGCACGTAATAGGTGACGCGGTAGATCAGCGCGGCCGCCAGCACCGCAGCCGGCGCCACCTGCGGCAGCAGCTTCAGCAGGCTCCATTCGAACACGCCCAGGCCGGCCGGCACGGTCGACACCAGGCCGGCCAGCACCGCCACCAGGTAAAGGCCGACGAAGCCGGGCAGGCCGGTCGGTGTCGAATCGGGCAGCAGCACGTAGAACGCGGCGCTGGCCAGCACCAGTTCGATGACGCTCAGCACGGTGACGCCGATCATGGTGCGGCGGTCGGGCAGCCACAACGCATGGCCGAACACGCTGAACTGGCGTCCCTCGCGACCCACCAGCAGCAGGGTGGCCGCGTAGGCGAGCAGGGCGACGATGCCGACCACGCGCACCGCATCGGGATCCAACGGCAGTGCCAGCGCCGCAGCCGCCGGTTCCATGCACAGTGCCACGCTGATCAGCAGCCACGCACCGAACACGAAGCCCAGCGTGCTCATCAGCACCACCTGGCCGATCTGCGCCAGGTCCAGGCCGGCCGTGCGATAGCCGCGCAGGCGCACCGCGCCACCGGTCAGTGCAGCAAAGCCCACGGTCTGGCCCAGGGTGTGCGCCAGGAACGCGGTGATGCCGATGCGCGCCGGATGCACGCGGATGCCGCTGCGGCGCAGGCCGATGGCATCGAAACCGATCAGGCAGGCGTAGCTGGCCAGGCCCAGCACCACGGTGAGCGCGATCTGCGTGCCGCTGAGCTGGTGGAAGGCGTGGCGGATGGCACGGTAGCCATTCTCGTCGAACTCGTTGGCCAGGCCGTGCAGCGCCAGGGCGAGGATCAGCAGCGGGACGACGATGGTCAGCACCCGCTTCCATGCCGGGGTGGAGGGAGCGGTGGCGGGGTCGGTGGTTTCGGTCATCGGCGCAAGCGTGCGTCAGGGAGGGCGAGGGCAGTGTCAATGCAGGCGTGGCGCATCGTGCGCCTGTCTTCGGCATTTGACCAGCGGCGGTGTCGGAAGCGGGTAGTGACCGCGTGTGCAGGGGTGTCCTGCACCCACCGTTGACCGGTTTGGAGGACAATGCAGGCCTGATCACCCGCAGGAGCCACGCCCATGATGGAGCGTTACGACGTCGGACCGCGCATGTCCGAAATGACCGTGTACAACAAGGTTGCCTACCTCTCCGGCCAGATTCCGGAGGACACCAGCCAGGACATCACCGGGCAGACCCGGCAGGTGCTGGCCGAGATCGACAAGCTGCTGGCGCTGGTGGCCAGCGATCGCCAGCACGTGCTGCGCGCCGAAGTGTTCCTGGCCGACATGGCCGACTTCGACGGCATGAACAAGGCGTGGGATGAGTGGGTGGTGGAAGGTGCGACCCCGGCCCGTGCCACGGTCGAGGCCAAGCTGGCCCATGCCGAATGGAAGGTCGAGATCGTAGTGACGGCGGCGGTGCCGTAATCCTGTTTAGGGTCAGAGTCGTTTTCTGCGAAAAGGCTCTGACCCTTCTGTGCCGCGGGATCGGATCCCTTACAGGGGCAGCATCTCGATGCAGTCCACCGGGCACGGCGGGATGCACAGCTCGCAGCCGGTGCACAGATCGGCGATCACCGTGTGCATGTACTTGGCACCGCCGACGATGGCGTCGACCGGGCAGGCCTGGATGCACTTGGTGCAGCCGATGCAGTCGGCTTCCACGATCAGCGCCACCTGCGGCGCCTTGTGCTCGCCGCGCGAACGGTCATACGGCAGCGCCGGCACGCCCAGCACCTGCGCCAGTGCACGCGCACCGGCATCGCCGCCCGGCGGGCAGCGGTCCACCGTGGCCTCGCCCCGCGCCATTGCCTGGGCGTACGGGCGGCAGCCGTCGTAGCCGCACTGCCCGCATTGGGTCTGCGGCAGCAGGCGGTCGAGGCGTTCGGTCAGGGGCGGGATCAGGCTCATGCGTGGCGAAGGCTGCGCGTTGGGGTCACTTCAGGGGTTTGCCGCGGAACCAGCGCTCGTGGGCCAGCGCCAGCATCGGCTTGTCTTCGGAACTGTCACCGTAGGCATGGATGCGAACGTAGCGCGACAGGTCGAACTGGCGGCGGATGTGCTCGACCTTGCGCGGGCCGCAGTCGCCACCGGCGTAACGACCGGTCAGGCGGCCGTCCTGGCTTTCCAGGCGGTTGCAGATCAACTGCAGGCCCAGCTGTTCGCACCATGGCCGCAGGTACAGGTCCAGCGAGCCGGACACGATCACCACGGTGTGCTGCTGTTCCTTGTGCCAGCGGATCTGCTCCAGCATTTCCGGGCGCACCACCTCGGGCAGGAACTCACGCGAAAAGCCGGTGGCCAGCGTGGCGATGTCGTCGCTGTGGCGGTCGCTGAAGGTCAGGCGGGTGACGCGCGCACGGATGCGTTCGGCCGAGATCAGCTTCAGCTTGTACGCCAGCAGCCACGGGCCGACCTTCCACCACGCCTGCGCCAGCTGTTCGGCGGTAGCCACACGGCGCAGGAAACGGCCATAGGTATCGCAGGTGGTCACGGTGTGGTCGAAGTCGAACAGCGCCAGTTCCATTCCGTTCCCTCCCATCGCAGTGCGTTCCGGTGCCGGCGGGCGCGGCCGGTGGCCACGCCCGCAGTGGGCATCAGCGGACCGGCATGCCCGGCTGTGCACCGCTGTCGGCGTCCAGCAGCGCCAGCGCGCCGCCGTCGAAACCGGCCGACAGGATCATGCCTTCGCTCAGGCCGAAGCGCATCTTGCGCGGGGCCAGGTTGGCGATGAACACCACGCTGCGGCCGACCAGCTGCTCCGGTTCGCCGTAGCTGCCGCGGATGCCGGAGAAGATCTGGCGCTTGCCCAGCTCGCCGGCATCCAGTTCGAAGCGCAGCAGCTTGTCCGAGCCTTCCACGAACTCGCACACCAGCACCTTGCCGATGCGCAGGTCGAGCTTGGCGAAATCATCGATGCCGATGTAGGCCGGAGCGTCGGTGCTCTTAGCGTCGTCCTTGGCCGGGGCCGGGGCAGCCGGCTTGGCGGCGGGAGTGGCAGCGGCGGCCGGCTGCAGGGTGTCCTTGGAGGCGTCGATCATGGCGTCAATCTTCTTCGGGTCGATACGGGTGAACAGTGGGGTGTACTCGGTGATGCGGTGGCCCAGCAGCGGTTGTGCCAGCTCGGTCCAGTCGTTCACCGGCGCGGCCAGGAAGGCCTCGGCCTGCGCGGCCGTGGCCGGCAGCACCGGCTTCAGCGCGGTCACCAGCACGCGGAACAGGTTCAGGCCCTGGCTGCACACCGCCTGCAGCTGCGCGTCGGCGCCGTCCTGCTTGGCGATCACCCACGGCTTGACGTCGTCGATGTAGCGGTTGGCTTCGTCGGCCAGGGTCATGGTCAGGCGGATCGCCGCGGCCGGGTCGTTGCGCTCGTAGGCTTCACGGATCGGCGCCAGGCCATCGATGAAGCGCTGGTACTGCGCCGCATCGGGCAGCTGCGCGGCGAGCTGGCCGTCGAAACGCTTGCTGATGAAGCCGGCGCAACGGCTGGCCAGGTTGACGAACTTGCCGACCAGGTCGGCGTTGACGCGGGCGATGAAGTCACCCAGGTTCAGGTCGAGATCGTCGACGCCGCCGCCGGACTTGGCCGCGTAGTAGTAGCGCAGCGCTTCCGGTTCCAGCCCGGCGTCGAGGAAGGTACGGGCCATCACGAAGGTACCGCGCGACTTGCTCATCTTGGCGCCGTCCACGGTCAGATAGCCGTTCACGTGAAGGCGGGTCGGCGCGCGGTGACCGGTACCGTGCAGCACCGCTGGCCAGAACAGGCCGTGGAAGTTGACGATGTCCTTGCCGATGAAGTGGTGCAGTTCGGTGCTGGTGCCGGCGCGCAGGTGCGCGTCGAAGTCTTCGCCCAGCTTGCCGCACAGGGTCTGGAAGCTGGACAGGTAGCCGATCGGCGCGTCCAGCCAGACATAGAAGTACTTGCCCGGCTGGCCGGGAATCTGGAAGCCGAAGTACGGCGCATCGCGCGAGATGTCCCACGCGCGCAGGCCACCTTCGGCATTGAGCCACTCACCGAGCTTGGCCTTCACGCCCGGCAGCGCGACGTCGCCGGCCAGCCATTCGCGCAGGAACGCATCGAAGTGGCCGACCTCGAAGAAGAAGTGCTCTGAATCGCGCATTTCCGGCGTGGCACCGGAGATCACCGAACGCGGCTCCTTCAGGTCGGTCGGCGCATAGGTGGCGCCGCACACTTCGCAGTTGTCGCCGTACTGGTCGGGGCTGCCGCAGTTCGGGCAGATGCCCTTGACGTAGCGGTCGGGCAGGAACATGCCCTTGGCCGGGTCGTAGAACTGCGCCACCGAACGGCGGCTGATGTGGCCGGCCGCTTCCAGCTTCAGGTAGAACTGCTCGGTCAGCGCCTTGTTGGCCGCCGAGTTGGTCGAGTCGTAGTGATCGAAGGCGACGCCGAACGCGGCGAAGTCACGCTCGTGGCTGGCCTGGATGTTGGCGATGAAGGTTTCCGGGGTGACTCCGGCCTTCTCGGCCGCCAGCATGATCGGCGTGCCGTGGGTATCGTCGGCGCAGACGAACCAGGCCTTGCCGCCACTCATTCGCCGCGCACGCACCCAGATGTCGGCCTGGATGTAGCCGACCAGGTGGCCCAGATGCAGCGGGCCGTTGGCGTAGGGCAGGGCGGTGGTGACGAGCGCGGTACGGGTCATGGTCGCGGGGTGAAGCCGAGGGGAACCGCAGAGTATCGCATGCCCGCAACGAGGTGACCCGGCCGGGGCCGGGTCACGGGGGGATTGCGCGGGCCGCCGGGCTTAGTCGCGGATCCAGGTCTGGGTGCGGCAGATGAAGGCGATGCAGCCGGCCACGTCCAGCTTGTTGCCGCCGGGCTGCAGTTCCATCTTGGATTTGTAGACCTTGCCGGTAGCCGGGTCGAGGATCTGGCCGCCGGCCCACTTGCTGGCGCCGTCGGGCTTCAGGCTCCAGAGGATGGTCATGCCCTTCACCGGCTTGTTCTTGTTGGCGCCCTCGCAGCCGTCGCAGACCGGGTTGGGACCCTTGTCCGACTGCAGCACGTCCAGCACCTTGCCGGACAGCGAACCGTTGGCGGCCTGGGTGATTTCGACGATCGACTTCACCTTGCCGGTCTTGTCGTCGATGGTCTTCCAGCGGCCGGCCGGGCTGTCGGACGCCTGTGCCGAAAGCGCGGCCAGGCACAGCGGCAGTGCCAACAGCAGGGTCTTGAAGGTCTTGCGCATGGTCCCCTCCCAGGGTTCATTCCGGCACGATGCCGGTACACGCCGACTGTATACCCATTCGGCGGAGTATGGGGAAGAGGGGCGTTGCAGGGCTGCGCCCTGCACACACGGTCGTGCCGGCCGCTGGCCGGCGAGGCCCTCAACCGGCTTCGTACAGCTCCAGCGGCAGGCCGTCGGGGTCGGCGAAGAAGGTGAAGCGAGCGCCGGTGTATTCATCCACCCGGATCGGTTCGCAGTCCACGCCGTGCTCCGCCAGACGCTGGATGAACGGCTCCAGCGCAGCCACCCGGAACGCGAGGTGGCGCAGGCCCTGGGCCTCCGGGCGGCTGGGCCGCGGCGGTGGCGAGGGGAAGGAGAACAGTTCCAGCTGGCCGCCATCGGGCAGGGCCAGGTCCAGTTTCCACGAATGGCGCGCGGCGCGGTGGTTCTCGGCCAGCACGCGCAGGCCGAGGATGCGCACGTAGAAGTCCTTCGAACGTGCATAGTCGCTGCAGATCAGCGCAGCGTGGTGGAAACCCAGCAGGGTGTCGGGGGCGGCAGTCATTGCAGGGTATCCAGCCAGCGCTGGGCGATCTTCTGCGCCAGCGGATAGGGTTCAGGGTCGTTGCGGTTGGTCAGCACGATCACGGTCAGGTGCTTTTCCGGATGGCGCACGATCACGTTGCGGAAGCCGATGCTCTCGCCGCTGTGCCATTGCACCGGTCCCAGCAGGCGCCAGCCGAAACCGTAATGCGGTACGTCGCGTTCCGGGGTACGGGTAGCCGGGCTGAACATCGCATCGCGCGAGGCCTTCGACAACAGGCGGTCGTCGTACAGCGCGGCATCCCAGCGGGCCAGGTCATCGAGCGAGGAATAGAGGCCGCCATCGCCGAGCACGGCGCTGGTGGTGCTCTGGTCGGTCCGCTGCCAGCGGCCGTCGATCAGGCTGTAGCCGTAGGCGCGCGCGGCCACCGTATCGACGCCGTCCTGGTGGGCCACGGTATGGACCATGCCCAGCGGAAGGAAGATGCGCCGCTGCAGGAAGGTGGCGAAATCCTGGCCGGATGCGCGGCCCACGATCAGTGCCAGCAGCGCGTAGCCGCTGTTGCTGTAGCGGTACTGGGTGCCGGGCGCGAAGTCCAGGCGGTCCTGGCGTGAGAGCAGGGCCAGCACGTCGGCGTCGTGCACCTGGCGGCTGTCGGCTGGATCCATCAGGTCTTCGTAGTCGAGCAGGCCGCTGGTGTGCGAGAGCAGCTGGCGCAGGGTGATGGCTGCGGCGGCCGGCGGCAGTTCGGGCAGCCAGTGCCGTGCGGTCTGGTCCAGCCCGAGCCGGCCGTCCTCGACCAGCAGCAGCACCGCCGCGGCGGTGAACTGCTTGCTGACCGAGGCCAGCCGGAAATTGCTGGCCGGCGTCACCGCCGTGCTGTCTTCCAGCACCGCCAGGCCGTAGCCGCGGCGGAACACCGCTTGCCCGTCGTGCAGCACCAGCACGGCGGCGCCCGGCACCTGGCCGTCGTAGGCCTGCATCAGGCCGTCGATGCCCGCATCCGGCGGGGTCAGCACCGGAGCGGCGGCGCCCGCCAGGGGCAGCAGGCCCAGCACGGCGGCAAACAGGGCGACGGCAGGGCGCATGGCGGCTCCGGCAGGGTCAGGGGGATGGGGCGGTCGCGGCGCTGGCCGGCTCGGCCATCCAGCGTTCCATCTTGCGGTCCAGCACATCCAGCGGCATCGAGCCGTCCTTCAGCAGTTCGGCGTGGAAGCGGCGCAGATCGAAGGCGGCTCCCTGGCGGGCCTTGGCCTTGTCGCGCAGGGCGACGATGGTGGTCAGGCCGGCCACGTTGGACAGCGCCTGGCCGGGCTGGGCCATGATCCGCTCGACTTCGGCGTTGGCATCATCGCTGCTCATGTCCACGGTCTTCTGCAGGTAGGCCACCGCCTGCTGCTTGCTCCAGCCTTGGGCGTTGACGCCGGTGTCGGCCACCACGCGCGTGGCGCGCAGCAGGCGCGAGTACAGGTAACCGATGCGGTCATAGGGGTCGGTGTAGACGCCCAGGTCCTCGCCCAGCGTTTCGGCGTACAGGCCCCAGCCTTCGACGAACGCAAGATCGCCGCCCCGGCGGCGGAAGCGTGGCAGCTTGGCCAGTTCCTGCTGCAGGCCCAGCTGTACATGGTGGCCGGGGATCGCTTCATGCAGGTATTGCACCGGCACATTCCAGCGCTTGCGGCTGGGCAGGTCGCGGGTGTTGATGTAGAGCACGCCCGGCTGCCCCGCCGGCGACGGCTGGTAGGCGGCAGCGGCGGCGGTCAATGCACGCTCCGGTTCCACCGCACGCACCTCCAGTGCGGACCTGGGCAGCGTATCGAGCACCTGCGGCAGGCGCGCGTTGACCTGTTGCTGCACCTGGCGGTAACGGTTGAGCAGTGCGTTGGCATCGCTGTACTGGAACTGGCGGTCGTTGCGCATGCTGCGCAGCAGCTTGGCCGGCGTGCCACGCAGCTTGGCATCCTTCATCACCGCAGCGATCTGCGCCTGCAGTTCCTGCACGCGCTGCTCGCCCAGTGCGTGCAGCTGTGCGGCGGTCTGATCGCTGGCAGTGGTCTGCACGATCAGGTTGGCATACCAGGCCTGGCCATCGGGCAGTGCGCCCAGGCCGCTGCTGGCGCGCGTGGCCGGCAGGTATTCGGTGGCGATGAAACCGCGCAGGGCCCGGTAGGCCGGCATGATGCGTAGTTCGATCATGCGCTTGTATTCGGCGCTGATGCGCGCCTTGTCTTCGGCCGCGATGGTCGTGGGCATGGTGCGGATCGGCGACCAGAAGATGCTCTCTTCGGCGGTCGGCTTGATCACCGCATCCAGCTGCGGCAGAACCTTTTCCATCAGGTCGCGCGGCTGCACGACGCCGGCCTTCATGCCCTGGCGCATGTTGTCGATGGCCTGGTCGAAAAGCTCAGGAATACCCAGCGAACGGCGCGACCAGGTGTCGTAGTCCTGCACCGTGTTGAACGGCTGCGCGCCGGCACCGGCACCGAGGATCGCCATGATGCTGCCGATGTTGTAGTACTGGCTGATCGGCATCATCCAGCTCGGGTAGCGCTCGGCTGCCAGCGAGGCGCGTGCATCTCGCACGAAGATCTCGTAGCTGAGCAGATCCTGGCCCTGCAGGCCGTCACTGCCGACCTTCTCGACCTTGCCCAGCCATTGGGTGGTGAAGTCATGGGACTGCTGGCGCCAGGCGGCCGACAGGATGTTGGGCAGCTGATCGTTGTAGCGCGCTTCGCCCTGGAACGTGGCCTGCAGCGGGTTCAACCGCATCGAGGCATCCCAGTACTCGTCATACAGGCGTTCCAGCTGCACCTGCTTGGGTACGGCGCGGGCCGGGGCGACCGGACGTGCGGCGGCGCGGCGCGCGCTGCTGCCACGGGCGGGCGCGGTGGCGCGGGCGGGCTTGGCTTTGGGCTTGGCCGCCTGGCGGGTCTGCGCGGCGGCAGGGCGGCTGGCCTTCTTCTTCGCTGCTTCGGCCGACGGCACGGCACTGAACAGGAACAACGCGGCGATGGCGGCGGCCAGGACGCGGGTGGGATGCGGCATCAGGAGCTTCCGTGGAACACAGACCGTGGAGCTTGCACGATCCGACCGCGTACGGCCAGCGTGAAGGCGCAGTCAGGTTACCGCTGCTGGGCCTTCAGTCAGCCGACGCAGCGGCACGCAGCGCGGCGGCGCGCTCGGCCCCCAGATAGCGTGTGATCGCGCGCCGCATCAGGTACAGCAAGGGAATGAGGGCAATCGCAAAGCCCATCTTGTAGAGGTAGTTGACGCTGCTGACCGCCAGGAACAACGAGGTCGGCCAATGCTGCGGGCCCAGCACGAAGGCGATCCAGATCACCACGAAGCTGTCCACCACCTGCGAGACTGCCGTCGAACCGGTGGCGCGCAGCCACACATGGCGTTCGCCGGTGGCCTGGCGGATGCGATGGAACACCGCCACGTCGATCAGCTGGCCGAGCAGGAAGGCCACCAGTGAACCGCCGATGGTCCACATGCCCTGGCCGAACACCGCCGCGAACGCGGCCTGGTAATCCGGCACGCCATGGTGGTCCATCGAGGTGACCCACCAGCTGGCCGGCGCCAGTGAGATCGCCGCGAAGGCAAACAGGAAGCCATAGGCGATCAGCACCACCGCCAGCCACGAGATGAAGCGCACACCGCGCTTGCCGAAGAACTCGTTGATGGTGTCGGTCATGATGAACACCACCGGCCACAGCAGGGTACCGGCGGTGAAGCTGAGCGAGCCGGTCTGGCCGAACAGGTTCCAGTTCAGCGGGTCGATGCCCAGGGTGTCTTCCAGGGCGAAGATCTTCACCCCGATCAGCTCGGCCAGCACCGCGTTGCCGCAGAAGAACGCGGCCAGCACGATGAACAGCAGGACCGCGCGATCCTGCAGCGGGCGCTCGATCGGGGCGGGGGTCATTCGCTGCGTTCGCCGGCGCGGGTGAACGGCACGCTGGACGGTGCCACCGCGCCACCGGAAATGATGAAGCTCATGGCCTGGTCGACGGTCCAGTCGGTTGGCGTCAGCAGCTCCACCGGCACGATTTCCAGATAGCCGGAGGTCGGGTTCGGCGTGGTCGGCACGTATACCGCCGCCAGCTCACGATCGGTGCCGTGCTCCTTGATGACGCGGGTGACCAGGCCGACCGACTTCATGTCGCGGTGCGGGAAGTCGATCAGCACCACACGCTGGGTGCTGCCCGGTTCGGTCTGCAGCATGTCCAGCAGCTTCTTGGCGCTGTCGTAGATGATGCTGGCCAGCGGAATGCGCTTGATGACCGCGCCGACCCAGCGCAGCAGGCGCTGGCCGAGCACGCGGCGGCTGGCCACGCCCACCGCCAGGATTACCAGCAGGGTGGCCAGCAGAGCGATGGTGTCCTGGATCCATTCGGCGCGGACCCAGCCGAGGTAATGCGGGAAGCTGGTCGCGATCTGCTCCGACAGCGGCACCACCAGTGGGCTGGAAATGCCCGACAGCAGCACGAACACGAACTTGACCACCACCCAGGTCAGCCATATCGGCAGCAGGGTCAGCAGGCCGGTCAGGAACAGGCGCTGCAAGGAGGGGCGGGGAACCAGGGCGGGGGCTTCGAGCGACATGGGCGCATTGTAGCGGGCAGCGCCGGTCGATTACGCTGGAATGTCGAAGGTGGCCATGGCACATGGAAGGGACGCTGTGTTGAAGATCCTGCGCGGACTGGGCTGGGCCGGGGCCGCCCTGCTGGTGCTGGTCATCGTGGTGTGGTGTGCCTCGCGCCTGTGGCCGGTGCCCGAATCGAGGGTGCAGGCGCAGCAGCGGCTGGAGGCGCGGTTGCCGGCGCATGGCCACAACGGTTACGCACTGTTGTGGACGCTGCCGTTTGACGGACTGGATGCGGGCCAGCGCGAGCGGGCGCTGGCCGAGGACGCGCGGCGCTGGAATGCCGATCCACGGAGGGCTGGCAGCAGCGCTACGCATCTGACCACCCGCCATCGCGAGGTCCGCTCGCGGCCGGGCGCCAGCTGCGGGCCGATGGCCGGCAACTGCCTGGCCCAGGTGCGTGCCGATCCGCAGCGCTTCATCGACGCGCATGCCGGGCACCAGCAGCTGCACGCACGCTTGGACCAGCTGGCCGAGGCGGATCATTTCGCGTCGCCGTTCCCGCCCAAGGGCGATGGCATCCTCGTCCCGTTGCCGACCTATGGCCTGGTGGTGGACGCCACCAGCGCCCACGCGCTGGCCTATGTGCAGGGTGACATCGACGGGGCCTTGCGTGGCAGCTGCCAGGGGCTGCAACTGGGACGCAGGCTGCTGCCCGGCGGCAGCTACCTGGTCGAGAGCATCCTCGGCGCCAGCCTGGTGCAGGCCAATGCACAGCTGCTGGCGGACATGCTGGTTGAGCTTCCGGCTGACTATCCGCTGCCCGCGCAGTGCGAGCGGGCGATGCAGCCGATGCGCGCCGACGAACAGAGCCTGTGCCGGGCGATGCAGGGCGAGTATGCGATGAGCCGGGCCGCCATCGAGACCTCGGCGGGGGAATTCGGCGGCGTGCTGGTGCTGGATCGCAGCAGCACCCTGGCGCGCGTGGCCGGCAACCTCGGGTGGGCCTGCGGTGCGGCGGCGACGGCCGCGCTGGATGCGGATCGACCGTTGCCGCTGCCCGCACCGCCACAGCGTGACTTCGGTTGCCTGTCGAACATGCTGGGCTGCGTGCTGACCGAGATCGCCGCGCCGGCCTATCCGGCCTATGCGTCGCGCACACAGGACGCCGCTGCGATGCTGCGACTGCTGCTGGCACAGCGTTGGCTGCGGCAGCAGGCGGGCGATGCGCTGGATGCTTTGCAGCGGTTGCCTGCGCAGTTGCGCTCGCCGACCCGGGCGCCGCAGCTGTCGGCCGATGGCCGACGCCTGCAGGTGCCCCGTCGATCCCCTGCACATAGCGCTGAGGAGGGCGCCTGGTTGTCGGTTCCGCTGCTGGCGGACGCGGGTTCAACCGTCGCCGCCGACTGAGGCCGGGCTCAGCGGCCCGCAACCATGGGATCGAAGCTCCAGCCGTCGCCGACGGTCTGCAGCGTCCAGCGTTGGCGGCCGCGCAGCGGCTCCCAGCGCACGTGTTCCTTGTCGTCCTCGATGCTGCCTTCGACCCGCTTCACCTTGCGCGTGGAGAAATTCACGCTCAGCGACGTGGCCTGGCCGGAGTTGCGCATCACCGAATCCTGGTCGTAGCCGATCAGCACGAACGCACCGTCCTGCCAGCGGAAGGTGAACGTGGTGGTGCCCATCGACCAGCTGCCTGCGCTGGAGAAGGAGAACAACGCCACCTTCAGCGTGCCGCGCTGGATGCTGACGCCACCGTCTTCAAGCGGGTCGCTCATCGCCGGGTTGTCCGGGCGTGGAATCAGCTGGTGGTCCTGCGCCGCAAGCACGTAGCCGGACGGACGCGACCAGGCGATGGCGAGGATGCGCGGGTTGCTGTCGTAGGGCGAGGGACCGAAGCCATCGTGCTCGATGACATTGCGAAGGTCCTGCTGGCGCAGCACCAGCACCAGGTCCGCGCGGCCGTCCTGGTCGAGATCGCCCTCGCGGCTTGATTCCAGGGTCCAGCCAGTGGGCACGAAGCCGGCCGCATCGGCGGCCTGTGCCGGCAGCACCGGGTACTGCGTTGGCGGTAGATCCAGAGCGTGCGCTGCGCAGGGCAGCGCAACCAGCACTGCGGCAAAGGCGTAACGGCGCATCGGAGCCTCCATGGCAAGGGAGCAGAGGATAGCGCCTGCGCGGCGATCAGCGTGCGTGCGGTTTCAGGCGCAGGTAGACCTGCTTGCGCACCTGGGCAACCACCTCGCCGCTTTCATCGACCACATCGTTGCTGAACCAGCGCAGCACCTTCTCACCGCTGGCCGCCTCGGCGCGCAGCTCGTCAAGCAGCGCGTCGTCGATGCGGAACGAGGTGCGCACGGTGCCGCGGCCGGGCTTGAGGAAGTCGATGGCGCCAGCGCGGTCCCACACGTAGTAGTCGCGCCCCAGGGTGTGCATGAGGCCGAGCATCCAGAACGGATCGGTCATTGCGAACAGGCTGCCGCCGAAATGCGTGCCGACGTAATTGCGGTTCCAGGGCCGCAGGCGCAGTTCCACGTCGATCTGCCGATAGTCCGGCGTGATGCGGGTGACATGGATGCCGGTGAACAGGAACGGCGGCCAGAGGTTGAGGCCGAAGCGGAACGTGCTGGCTTTCATATGGATCCGGAGGCGCGGGGCGAGGGCCTCAGTCTAACCATTCGCATGCGTATGTTGCACCCCGGGCGAACGGGCAGGGCATGTAGCGTCGAGCTTGCTCGACGGCTTTCAGCGTTTGCGCAATCGAGCAAGCTCGACGCTACGGGCGACCGGCGTGGACGATGGCCTTCGGCGCCGGTCATGCGCCGTCGATCACGAACCCGTCGCGGCCATTGGCCTTGGCCTGGTAGAGGGCGGTGTCGGCGCCCTCGACGAAGTGATGGGGTTGCAGCTCGCTGTCGGGGATGCGGGTAAACACGCCGACGGTCAGCGTGACCTGGTCGTCGTTGCCTGCGCCCGAGGCCGGCAGCGCACGCACGCAATCGATGAGGTCCTCGATCACCTGCCGCGCTCCGGCGGCGGGCGTATCCGGCAGCACCAGAGCGAACTCATCGCCGCCGTAGCGTGCGGCCATGTCGCGTGGGCGCCGGGCATGCGCACCGATCAGCCGCGCGACATCGCGCAGCACGCGGTCTCCAACCTGATGGCCGTGACGATCGTTGTGGCGCTTGAAGTGATCGACATCGATCAGTGCCAGGCTGAGCGGCTTGCCGCTGCGTCGCGCAGCATCGCACTCCTGCTGCAGCGACTGCTCGAAGCGCAGGCGGTTACCCAGCCCGGTCAGGGCATCGCGGTTGGCCTGGCGGTGCCAGGCCGAGATCCGCCAGATCGCCCAGACCAGCAGCACCAGCACGATGCCGAGCATCGCGCTGGCCGGCGCCCACCACAGATCGGTGGCACGCAGCAGCAGCCAGCTCAGCAGGTGGGCGGCCGGCAGCGAGCACAGTGCCACAAGCCAGGGCAGGCGCAGGCCGAGCAGGATCACGCACAGCGCTGCCAGCACGCCGCTGAGGGCGTGCTGCCAGGCCGGCGGCATGACGTCAATCTGCTTGTGCTGCAACAGCATCGAGGTGATGTTGGCCTGGTACTCGCTGCCACTCATCCAGAATTCGCGGGTGGTCGGGGTCAGCAGGCGCGGGGCGATGCCGCTGGCGGTCATGCCGACCACGATGCGGCGGCCGTGCAGCATCGCCATGTCGACATGGCCGTCGAGCACATCGGCATAGGACACCTGCGGCAGCCGCTCCGGCGGACCGGCGTAGCGCACGCGCACGTAGTCGTCGCGTCGCCACTGGTAAGGGGAATCCAGCGACGGTTCGGGGTCGGGCAGGCCGCGCACCGCGTCCGCCGGCAGGCCGGCCAGGGCCAGGCCCAGCGCCGGCCAGTGCGCCCGGCCGATGCCCGCATGCAGGTACACGCCGCGGGCGACGCCGTCGCCATCCATTTCAACATCGGTGTGGCCGATGGCCGCCGCGCTGGCTGCGATCTGCGGGATCGGCAGCATTTCCTCGGCCATGCGGTCGCCGGCCGCCGGCGCCGCCAGTACCGGCAGCACCACCCGGCCATTGCGACGGATTGCCGCTGCCAGCTGATCGTCCTGACGGCTGTCGCGACGGTCCGGCTCGGACAGCACCAGGTCCAGCGCGACACGCTCTGCGCCGGCGTCGGTCAGCCGGTCCAGCAGGCGCGCATGCACCGAGCGCGGCCAGGGCCACTGGCCGATGCGCTGCAGGCTGCCTTCGTCGATGGCCACGATCAGCACGCTGGGGTCGGGACGGTAGTCCCAGCTGCCGACCAGTGCATCGTAGGCCGCTTCGTCCTGGCGCCACAGCCATTGGCCCTGGCTGGCCAGTGCGGTCAGCACGCCGGCCAGCAGCGCCAGCACGATCCGTTTCGGCCAGGGCAGCGGCGAGCGCCTCACAACAACAACCAGAGCAGCAGGGCGCCACCGCCGGCGCCGTAGCACAGGCGGCAGGGCAGGGTGACCTGCTGTGCCGGGGAGAACTCGCCGGCGTGGCCGTCATCATCGATGTACTGCACGCGCACATGCAGCGTGCCGCGCCACGGGCGCTTGAAGCTGACCTGCGGTTCGAGCACGGTTTCGTCCACCAGCGGTGCCTTGAAATCGCCGCGGCGGTCGACCTGCACCCGGTAGCGCTGGCCGTCGCTGCCGGCCTGCCAGCGCAGGGTCAGTTCACCGTGTGCGGCGTGCGGCGGCTGCAGGGCGGGATCGACCGGTTCGTTGCTCAGCTGCAGCGGCAGTGCCTGGCCGAAGCGGCCCTGGTGGCCATTGCCATCGCGCGAGGCCACCCGCCAGAAGTACTGGCCCGGCGGCAGCGGTTGCGCCAGGCGCAGGTCGGTGCCCTGGCCGGCCTGCTCCTGCAGCGGCTGCAGGAAGGTCGGCTCGGCGGCGATCTGCAGCACGCTGCTGCGCGCGCCGGGGGCCTGGGTCCAGCGGAAGCGGGGGCGGTCGCTGTTGACGGTCTGCCCGTGCAGCGGGGACAGCGTGATCGGCGGCGCGGGCTGATCGCCGAGTTCGAAATCGGCGCTGGCGTCGAGGCCTTCCACGCCCTGTGCATCCACTGCGCGCAGCAGGATGCGCAGCTGGCCGGGCGGCAGGTCGCCGATCGCCAGCCGGGTGTCGCGGGTGGTGGCGGCAAACAGCAGGATTTCCGGCGTCTCCGCCTGCACCACTTCGACACGGTAGTGCGCGGCGCCGCTGACCGGTTCCCAGGCCAGCAGCGTCGGCAATGGTGCCAGGCGCAGTTCATCGCTGCGCAGCTGTGGCGCCGGCAGCAGGGCGGAGACCGCCTCCGGCGCCGTATCGGCGCTGCCGCTGCGGCTGGCCTGCCCCGGCTGGACCATGCGCTGGCCATGGGGGTTGCCGACCTGCACCTTGCCCTGCAGGACTTCGGTGGCCGCGATCTGGCCACTGTCGCCGGCACTGACCCGGAACACGGTGCCGCGCACGCTGCTGGTCGCGGTGGGGGCATCGATGATGTAGCGCGAGGCGGGGCCGCGTGCCGGAGTCACCCGGTTGCTGGCCCGGCCCTGTTGCAGGCGCAGGCGGGTATCGACCATGCCGGTGTGGCCGTAGCGGCTGAGCTGGTCCAGGCGCAGGCGCGAGTATTCACGCAGCTGCAGGCGCGAGGCATCGGCGAATTCAAGGGTGACGCTGGAGTCGCCTTCAGTGGCCACGGTGTCGCCGATATGCAGCTGCTCGCCGGCGCGGATCGCGCGTGTCGCGCTGCCATCGGCACCGGCCAGCTCGACCGTGCCACGTACCGACAGCACCCGCGCCGGCGCCGGCTCGGTGCGCAGCCAGCGGATCGGGAAGCGCAGCAGCTGGCCAGGTGGCAGCTGGTAGGGATTGTCGATGCGGTTGTGCTGCTGCAGCTGCTGCCAGCGCACAGAGGGTTTCAGGTACAGCCCGCCGAGGTCCCACAGGGTATCGCCGGGACGGACCCGGTAATTCCAGTCCTGGGCGCCGGCGATGGCCGGCAGCAGAAGCAGGACGCACAGCAGGGCGCCCTTGAAGCGCATGGCGAACGACAGCGAGCGGACGAAGGTCACAGTTTGCAATCCCGGCAAAGCGGGGGTGCAGCTGCAAGACCTCATGGCCCCGACCTCATCCCCCCGAACGGATCGTGGCGGCCGCATGGCCGCCATCGCGCGCATTATTGCCCGTGCTCAGTGCAGGGATTCTGAACGAAGCGGGTTCCCGTTCAGAACAGCAGGGAGGCCATCCGGCGTCGGTACTGGCCGACCAGGTCCTCGTCGGAGATCACATTGAAGGCGTCGATCAGCGCCTTGCGCGGCAACCCGTCCTCGAAGCCGCGGTCGATCCGCAGCATTTCCAGGAACTGCGCCAGGGCGGCCTCGTCATGGCCGCCGAGCAGCAGCTGCACGCCGCGCAGGTGGCGGGCCTTGAGATCCTGGCCGTCGGCGGCGATGCGCGCCTCCAGCACGTCGGCGGCCGGCGCATCCTTCAGTGCAGCGGCGAACGCCAGGCGGGCGCGGGCGCGCACGGCGCGGTCGTCAGTGGCCAGGTTGGCCGGCAGGCCGTCGATCAGGGTGCCGGCTTCGTCGACCCCGCCGATCTGCAGCAGCGCCAGCGCCAAGTCGAGTTTCAGTTCGTCCTTGTCCGGTTCGGCGGCGATCTGGGCGCGCAGCACGTCTACCTGCGCCTGCGGGTCCAGCGGCGCCTCGTCCTCGGTGGCGGTGTCGCCGACATCGGCCGGCACGATGCCGTGCTGGGCCAGGAATTCACGCAGCTGGCCTTCCGGGATGGCGCCGGGGAAGCCGTCCACCAGCTGGCCGCCCTTGACCAGGAACACGGTGGGCACCGAGCGGATCTGGAAGGCGGCGGCGATCTGCTGTTCCTTGTCGACATCGACCTTGGCCAGCTCGAAGGCGCCATTGTACTCGGCGGCCAGCTTTTCCAGCATCGGGCCCAGGGTCTTGCACGGGCCGCACCAGGTGGCCCAGAAATCGACCAGCACCGGCGTCTGCAGCGACTTCTGCAGGACTTCGGCCTCGAAGGTCGCAGTGGTGGCGTCGAATACGTAGGTCGTCTCGGTCATGGGGGAGGCATCGGTTGGCATCTGGAGACCGATTCTATGGTGACGATCGCTGCCGGTCTCAACCCGGACTGCGGCAAATGCCTGACAATGCGCCTTTCCCGCCGCCGCTGTTCCCGGAGTCTGCATGTCGTTCCTGTCCCCGCTGTTGCGCCTGTCCGGCCTGATGGCCGCGCTGCTGTTCGTGCTAGCGGTGCTGGGCTTCGGCGCCGGCCTGGATGGCTATGCACAGGCCCGCCACCCGGTGGCCCTGCTGGGCGCACACGGCGTGCCGCACGCGCTGGCCTTCAACCTGCTGGGCTTCGTGCTGCCGGGCCTGCTGGCGGCGGTGGTGGCCGAGCGCCTGCGCCGCCGGCTGCCGGCCACTTCCGGCTGGGCGCCACGGGTCGGCAGCCAGATGCTGCTGCTGGCCGGGCTCGCATTCGCCGCGATGGGCCTGCTGCCGCTGGATGTGGATGACCTGCACGGGCCGGCCAGCCAGCTGCACGCCAGCGCCTGGATGATCTGGGTGCTGGGCTTCGTCGCCGGTACCCTGTTGCTGGGTATCTCCCAGCTGCGCCAGGCGCAGGGGCTGGCGGCGGTGTCCTGCGGCGTGTTGGCGGCGGTGGCGGCCTTTGCCCTGCAGGGCGTGCTGTCGGCTCCACTGGCGCAGCGTCTGGCCTTTGCCTGCTGGGCGGTGTGGCTGGCACTGGCGCTGCCGCTGTCGGCCCGACGCTGAACTGCAGGGACGGCAGTGCCGTCCCTGCGTGCCGGGTCAGAGGGCGGTGCACTGCAATGAGAAGGCCACCGGGCCGTACTCGTCATTGAGCCGTGACAGCGCCTGGTTGGTGGCGTCGACGTCGGAATCGGCCTCGATGACATAGGCATCAGAGGTTCCGGCCTGTTCGCCACTCCGGATCTGATAGGCACAGGAGTAGCTTGCGGCGTGGGCGACACTGGTCGCGCCAAGCAGTACGAGGAGGCTGGCGGCGCAGGTGGTGCGGATCGACATGGTTGATCTTCCCTGTGTATGGATGGCAAAGGCCCCTGAACGTTGCTGGGACTACCTGACCCCGGGGGCGGCGGGATCAGGCTTACAGCTTCGCCGCCGGAGCCGGCGGGCGCCGTAGGCCCGTGCCGGCACGTGGGGTAGGTGCGGCTGCCGTTGTGGGGTAGGGCCGCACCCCCGCGCTCCCGGGCCCGCGCGTCCGGCCGTGTTGCGCGGGCGGCCGGGACCGCGCCGGCGGCCTTTGCGGGGCAGGATTGGAGCCATATGCCGCACTGCGGTACGCTGTACCGCTTTGCCGCCGCATCCGCGTGTTCCATGACCAGCGCTGAAACCAACGCCTACGACCCGCAGCAGGTTGAATCCGCCGCCCAGCAGTTCTGGGATGCCACCCGCGCCTTCGAAGTCGACGAGACCTCGGACAAGCCGAAGTACTACTGCCTGTCGATGCTTCCGTACCCGTCCGGTGCACTGCACATGGGCCACGTGCGCAACTACACGATCGGCGACGTGATCAGCCGCTACAAGCGCATGACTGGCCACAACGTGCTGCAGCCGATGGGCTGGGACGCGTTCGGCCTGCCGGCGGAAAACGCCGCGATCAAGAACAAGACCGCCCCGGCGGCGTGGACCTACAAGAACATCGAGCACATGCGTGGCCAGTTCAAGGCCATGGGCTATGCGGTGGACTGGTCGCGCGAGTTCGCCACCTGCCGCCCGGACTACTACGTCCACGAGCAGCGCATGTTCACCCGCCTGATGCGCAAGGGCCTGGCCTACCGCCGCAACGCGGTGGTGAACTGGGACCCGGTCGACCAGACCGTGCTGGCCAACGAGCAGGTCATCGACGGCCGCGGCTGGCGCTCCGGCGCGCTGGTGGAGAAGCGCGAGATCCCGCAGTGGTTCCTGCGCATCACCGACTATGCCCAGGAACTGCTGGACGGCCTGGATGAACTGGACGGCTGGCCCGATTCGGTCAAGACCATGCAGCGCAACTGGATCGGCCGCTCCGAAGGCCTGGAAATCCAGTTCGACGTGCGTGACGTCGATGGCGGCGTGCTGGATCCGCTGCGCGTGTTCACCACCCGCCCGGACACCGTGATGGGCGTGACCTTCGTGTCGATCGCCGCCGAGCATCCGCTGGCGCTGCACGCGGCGAAGAACAACCCGGAGCTGGCGGCGCTGCTGTCGGAAATGAAGCAGGGCGGCGTGTCCGAGGCCGAGCTGGAAACCCAGGAAAAGCGCGGCATGGATACCGGCCTGCGCGCCATCCATCCGGTCACCGGCGAGAAGGTGCCGGTGTGGGTGGCCAACTTCGTGCTGATGGGCTACGGCACCGGTGCGGTGATGGCTGTTCCCGGCCATGACCAGCGCGACAACGAAGTGGCCAACAAGTACGGCCTGCCGATCGTGCAGGTGATCGCGCTGAAGGACCCGCGCAACGACGACGAGCGCAGCTGGGACGGCGCGCGCTGGCAGGACTGGTACAGCGACAAGAGCCGGCAGACCGAACTGGTCAACTCGGCCGAGTTCGATGGCCTGGATTTCCAGGGCGCCTTCGAAGCCCTGGCCGAACGCTTCGAGCGCAAGGCCCAGGGCCAGCGCCGCGTCAATTACCGCCTGCGCGACTGGGGCGTGAGCCGCCAGCGCTACTGGGGCTGCCCGATCCCGGTGATCTACTGCGCCAAGTGCGGCGCGGTGCCGGTGCCGGAAGAACAACTGCCGGTTGTGCTGCCGGAGGACGTGGCGTTCTCGGGCACCGGTTCGCCGATCAAGACCGACCCGGAATGGCGCAAGACCACCTGCCCGGACTGCGGCGGCGCCGCCGAGCGCGAGACCGACACCTTCGACACCTTCATGGAGTCGAGCTGGTACTACGCGCGCTACACCTCGCCGGGTGCCCGCGATGCCGTCGACAAGCGCGGCAACTACTGGCTGCCGGTTGACCAGTACATCGGCGGCATCGAGCACGCGATCCTGCACCTGATGTATTTCCGCTTCTACCACAAGCTGCTGCGCGACGCGCGGATGGTGGACAGCAACGAACCGGCACGCAACCTGCTGTGCCAGGGCATGGTGATCGCCGAAACCTACTACCGCCCGAACCCGGACGGCTCCAAGGACTGGATCAACCCGGCCGATGTGGAAGTGCAGCGCGACGAGCGCGGCCGCATCACCGGCGCCACCCTGATCGCCGACGGCCAGCCGGTGGTGGTCGGTGGCACCGAGAAGATGTCCAAGTCGAAGAACAATGGTGTTGACCCGCAGGCGATGGTCGACAAGTACGGTGCCGACACCGTGCGCCTGTTCTCGATGTTCGCTGCGCCGCCGGAACAGTCGCTGGAGTGGAACGAGGCCGGCGTGGACGGCATGGCCCGCTTCCTGCGCCGCCTGTGGGCCCAGGTGCAGAAGCACGCGGCCGATGGCGCCGCCCCGGCGCTGGACGTGGCCGCGCTGGACGCCAACCAGAAGGCGCTGCGCCGCAAGACCCACGAGACCATCGGCAAGGTCGGCGACGACTACGGCCGTCGCCACAGCTTCAACACCGCCATTGCCGCGGTGATGGAGCTGATGAACGCGCTGGCCAAGTTCGAGGACGGCAGTGCACAGGGCCGCGCGGTGCGTCAGGAAGCGCTGCAGGCCATCGTGCTGCTGCTCAACCCGATCACCCCGCATGCCAGCCACGCCCTGTGGCAGGTGCTGGGCCATGGCGAGACGCTGCTGGAAGACCAGCCGTTCCCGCAGGCCGACAGCGGCGCGCTGGTGCGCGATGCACTCACCCTGGCGGTGCAGGTCAACGGCAAGCTGCGCGGCACCATCGAGGTCGCCGCCGACGCCGCGCGCGAGCAGGTTGAAGCGCTCGCCCTGGCCGAGCCGAATGCGGCCAAGTTCATGGAAGGCCTGACCGTGCGCAAGATCATCATCGTGCCGGGCAAGATCGTGAACATCGTCGCCGCCTGATGTACCCGCACCGGCCACCCGCACGGTGGCCGGTGCGTTTTCCGGGTGCGGGTCCGGTGGTTGATGGCCCTGCATTCACGCGGCTTCGGGCAGGCTGTGTGTTGCCGTGATCGCCCGGCTCCGCCAGACTGTCTCCATGACCCGAATCCTGCTTGCCCTCGTTCTTGTCCTCGGCCTCGCCGGCTGCGGCTTCCATCTGCGCAACAAGCTGATGCTGCCGACCGACACCGCCCCGGTGAAGGTGGTATCGACCGCCCCGTACAGTGAACTGGTCAAGCTGCTCAACCGCAGCCTGCTGGCTTCCGGTGCGCGCTTGGCCGATGAGGACACCACTGGTCCCAGCACCCAACTGCAGGTGCTGTCCGAGCGCTGGGGCGATCTGCCGATCGCCATTGACTCGCAGGGCCGCGCACAGGAATACAGCCTGCGTTACGCCGTGATCTTCATCTTCCGCCGCGAGGATGGCAGTGAACTGGTGCCGCAGCAGGTGATCGAACTGTCGCGTGACTACGTGTCGCCGCCGACCGACGCCACCGGTACCACCACCGAACGCGAAATCCTGGCCGATGAACTGCGCCGGGAAATGTCCGCCTCGATCATCCGTCGCATCGACAGCGTGGTGCGCGGTGAACTCGAGAAGGGCGGCAGCCTGACCGCGCCGAAGGCCGCCCCGGTTGAACCGGCAGTGCCGGCCGACCCGGCCGCTGCGGTCAAGCACTGAGCTGCAGCGACGATGGAACTGCGTCCGGAGCAGCTGGCCAGCCAGGGCGCTGATACCGCGTTGGCGCCGGTGTACCTGATTGCAGGGCCGGAAACCCTGCGCGCGCTGGAGGCGGCCGACGCCATCCGCGCGCGGGCACGTGCTGCCGGCATCGGCGAGCGCGAGGTGTTCGACGCCGATGGGCGCGATTTCGACTGGAACCAGCTCGACGCCAGTTTCAATGCACCCAGCCTGTTCAGCGCCCGCCGCCTGGTCGAGGTGCGCCTGCCCAGCGGCAAGCCCGGCAAGGACGGCGCCGAAGTGATCAGCCGGTTCTGCGCCGACCCGGCGCCGGACGTGGTGCTGATGATCACCGCCAACGAATGGAGCAAGGCCCACCAGGGCAAGTGGGCCGAGGCGGTCGGCCGTATCGGCGTGCTGTCGGTGGCGTGGGCGATCAAGCCGCATGAGCTGCCGGACTGGATCGAGCGGCGCCTGCGCGGCAAGGGCCTGCGTGCCGACCCGGCCGCGGTGCAGCGCCTGGCCGAGCGGGTGGAAGGCAACCTGCTGGCCGCGGCCCAGGAAATCGACAAGCTGGCGCTGCTGGCCGATGGCCAGCCGTTGGACGTGGAGCGGATGGAGTCGCTGGTGGCCGATGCGGCCCGCTACGACGTGTTCCGGCTGCTGGAAGCCACGTTCTCGGGCCAGCCGCCGGCGGTGCTGCGCATGCTGGCTGGCCTGCGTGGCGAGGGCGAAGCGGTGGCTGCGCTGATGCCGATGGTGATCCGCGAGCTGCTGGCCGGGGCCGGCCTGGCGCGGGTGCAGGCGCGTGGCGGCAACCTGGCCGCCGAGATGAAATCGCGTGGCATCTGGGAATCGCGGCAGGCGCCGTACAAGCGTGCGTTGCAGCGGCATCCGGAAGGCAAGCGCTGGGAGCGCTTCGTGGCCGAAGCCGGGCTGGTCGACCGCATTGCCAAGGGGCGCGCCGATGGCGATGCCTGGCTGGCGCTGGAGCGCCTGCTGGTGGCCGTGGCCGAACCGCGTGCCGTGCGCCTGCTGGCGCGGGCCTGAGTCGTGAGCCTGCGGATCTATTACGGGGGCACCTTCGATCCGGTGCACCTGGGGCACCTTGCCATTGCCCGCGCCGCTCGCGACGAACTGCAGGTGGCGGTGCGCCTGCTGCCGGCCGCCGACCCGCCACATCGCGCCGCCCCCGGCGCCACAGCCGAACAACGCTGCACCATGTTGTCGCTGGCCATCGGCGATGAGCCCGGCCTGCTGCTGGACCGGCATGAGCTGGATCGCGCGCAGCGCTTTCCCGGACGCCCGTCGTATACCGTCGACACGCTGCGCGAACTGCGTGGCGAGCTTGGCCCGAGCCGGCCCCTGGCCTGGCTGGTCGGTGCCGACAGCCTGCTGGGCCTGTCGCGCTGGCACGAATGGGAAGCCCTGTTCGGGCTGGCCCATTTTGTGGTGGCCGAGCGTCCCGGCAGCCCGCTGCAGGGGGCGATCGACGGTGAGCTCGGCCGCGCCCTGGACGGGCGTTGGACCGACAATGAACAGGCTTTGTTCGCCAGCCCGGCCGGACGGATCCTGCGCCTGCACCATCCGCTGCGCGAGGAATCGGCCAGCGCCGCACGCGCCCAGATCGCCGCCGCTGGGCCCTGGCGCGCGCTGCTGCCCCCCGCCGTGGCCGACTACGTGGCCGCCCACGGCCTGTACCGCCCGGCAACGCCGTGAATGCCGCCGCCCCGGCTTGCCCGTATAATCGCCCCCACGTTTATCGAGTCGATCCACTTTGAGCAACCAGACCCAGCCCCAGACCATCAAGGTCGATCTGCCCAGCCCGCCGCCGTCCGTGCCGGAACTGCTTGCAAGCGTCCGCCAAGCTACCGAAGACCTCAAGGCCAAGGACCTGGTCGAGATCGATGTGCGCGGCCGGTCCAGCGTTGCCGATTACATGATCGTCGTTTCGGGCACCTCGACCCGCCACGTCAAGTCGATCGCCGATGAAGTCGTGCGCTTTGCCAAGAACCTCGACGTGATGCCGCTGGGTGTTGAAGGCGAGCGCGAAGCCGAGTGGGTGCTGGTCGACCTGGGTGACGTGATCGTCCATGTGATGCTGCCGCGCGTGCGCGAGTTCTACGCCCTCGAGCGCCTGTGGACCGTCGGCGACCAGCCGCCGTCCCGCGACGACGACGAAGTGGCCTGAGCCGCACGTTGCTGTATCCCTTCGACGGCGCCGATGGCGCCGTCGACGTTTTGGAGATCCCTTGATGAAAGCCCGCCTGATCGCTACCGGTGAACGCGCGCCCAGCTGGGTCGCGCAGGGGTTTGCCGAGTACCAGAAGCGGCTGTCGCACTGGCTGCCGTTCGAACTGGTGGAGATCGAGCCCGGCCTGCGTGGCAAGGGCCGCGATCCGCGCCGCGCCACAGAAGACGAAGGCAAGCGGGTGATCGCCGCACTGCCGAAGAATGCCTACGTGGTCGCGCTGGACGTGCCGGGCCGCCAGCTCAGTTCCGAACAGCTGGCGCAGCGCCTTGAGCATTGGCGTGGGCAGGGCAGGGACCTGGCGTTCCTGATCGGTGGCCCGGAAGGGCATTCGCCGGAGGTCTCGGCATTGGCCGATGAGAAGTGGTCGATCGGGCCGTTGACGCTGCCGCACATGCTGGTGCGGCTGGTGGTGGCTGAGCAGCTGTACCGGGCCGCCGCAATGATCGCCAATCACCCCTACCATCGCGCGTGAAGAGTGGTTATACTAGTCGTCTGCCCGAATAGCTCAGCCGGTTAGAGCACTTGACTGTTAATCAGGGGGTCGTTGGTTCGAGTCCAACTTCGGGCGCCACCTTGAGAAACCTGCATCGCGAGATGCAGGTTTTTTTTTGCCTTGTTGTAGAGCCGAGCCGATGCTCGGCTGCATCCTCGAAGTCGAGCATGCTCGACTCTACAATCCAGGGTCATCGACTACGGATGCTGATCGTGCGCGCACTGCTGTCCACGGGCTCTCTGCTGCTTGCACTGCTGCCGTTCATCACGGCGAATGCGGCACCTCCCACCTGGCATCCTCCGCAGGGCACCACCGAGTTTCCGTTGTGGCCGCAGGGCAGGGTGATGGCGCCGCCGAAACGGAAGGGCCCCGAGCAGATCAGCGAGGTGACCTCCAACGCCAGCGGCGAACGCTGGATGATGCTGCAGAACGTGGCCGTGCCCACGCTCACCGTGTTTGCGCCGAAGGGGCCGCCCAATGGCACCGCGGTAATGGTGGTGCCCGGCGGAGGCTACCGGGTGCTGGCGATGGACCTGGAAGGCAGCGAGATCTGCGACTGGCTGACCGCGCAGGGCGTCACCTGTGCACTGCTGAAGTACCGCGTGCCCGCGTCCGGCCCGAACTGGGATCCTGAATGCAACTGCCGCGATATTCCGAAGGTGCCGATGGCGCTGCAGGATGCACAGCGTGCAATGGGCCTGCTGCGCGCGCAGGCGCAGCGCTGGTCAATCAATCCGAAGCGGATCGGTGTGATCGGTTTCTCGGCCGGTGGCCATGTCGTGGCCGGATTGAGCACGCATGCGCGGCGCAGCTACGTGCCGCTGGATGCCGCCGATGCACAACCCAGCCGCCCCGATTTCGCGATGGTGATGTATTCCGGGCACCTGTGGGCCGGTCATGGCAAGGGGCTGTCGCTGGTCAAGGACATCGTCGTGGATGCGGCGGTGCCGCCGACCTTCATCGTGCAGGCCAGCGACGACCCGACCGATGACGTGCGCGAATCACTGGCCTACTACCAGGCATTGATCGATGAAGGCGTGCCGGTGGAAATGCACCTGTTCGCCCGTGGCGGCCACGCTTTCGGCCTGCGCCTGAAGAATGCTCCGGTCGCAGCATGGCCGCAGCTGGCCGAGCGCTGGATGCGGGACATCGGCATGCTGCCGGAACAGGCACCGTAGCGTCGAGCTTGCTCGACTTCTTTACCGCGATCCATCCGTCGAGCAAGCTCGACGCTACGATTCGCATGCGGCCGCCACACGCTCGACGCTACGGGGTCAGGGTGCCCTTGGCATATGCCATCAGCGTGGCGATCGCCACCAGCACGATGGCGCCGAACAGCACCCACTCCCAGCGCGTGAACACCGGCTCGCCGCGCTGGCGCCGGGTCAGCGCGAACAGTACGACGCCGGGGACGTACAGCAGCACCGACAGCAGCAGGTTGTCCAGGCCGCCGGCGTACACCAGCCATAGCGCATAGGCGCTGGCCAGCAGCGCGACCACGAAGTCGCGCCAACGCACGCCCGGCTCACCGGCGTAGGCCTGCCCGCGCCAGGCCAGCTGCACGGCGAAGGCGGCGGACAGGAAATAGGGCACCAGGCTCATCGAGGCGGCCAGCAGCACCAGGCCGGTATAGCTTCCCGCATTGAACAGCACCAGCAGCAGGAACAGCTGGATCAGCCCGTTGCTCAGCCACAACGCATTGGCAGGCACGCCGCGCGCATTCTCGCGCCCCAGGAAGGCCGGCATGGTGCCGTCGCCAGCGGCGGCATACAGCACTTCGGCGCACAGCAGCACCCAGGCCAGCAGCGCGCCCAGCACCGAAATGATCGAACCGGCGATGATCACCGTCGCGCCCCATTCGCCGACGATGGCGCGCAGCACGTAGGCCATCGACGGGTTGGGCAGCCCGGCCAGTTCGGCCTGCGACAGCACGCCCATCGACAACAGGCTGACCAGGACCAGCAGCAGCCAGACGCCGAGGAAGCCGATCACCGTGGCACGGCCGACGTCGGCGCGGCGCGCCGCGCGGCGCGAATAGATGCTGGCGCCTTCGATGCCGATGAACACCCACACGGTGACCAGCATCATGCCGCGCAGTTGCTGGCCGAGGTCGCCGAGTGCAGGCGTGCCGAAGAAATCGGCACGGAATACTTCCATGCGGAACGCGCCGGCGGCCAGCACCAGGAACAGCGCGATCGGCAGCAGCTTGGCCACGGTCACCAGGCCGTTGATGATGGCGGCGGTGCGCAGGCCGCGCAGCACCAGCAGGTGCACGGTCCACAGCAGCACCGACGACGCAGCTACCGCAGCGGTCGTGTTGCCTTCGCCGAAGACCGGCAGGAAATGGCCCAGCCCGCTGAAGATCAGCACGAAGAAGCTGGCGTTGCCCAGCACCGAAGCCACCCAGTAGCCCCAGGCCGCGGAAAAGCCGATGTAGTTGCCGAAGCCCTCACGGGCGTAGGCATAGATGCCGGTGTCCAGGTCCGGACGGCGGTTGGCCAGGGCCTGGAACACGAAGGCCAGCATCAGCATGCCGGCACCGCTCAGCGCCCAGCCGATCATCGCAGCGGCCGGGCCGGCACTGCGGGCCACGTTCTGTGGCAGCGAGAAGATGCCCGCACCCACCATCGAACCCACTACCAGTGCGGTCAGTGCGGCCAGGCCGAGACGTTGGGTGGAAGCGGGCATGGGCGGAGCTCCGGTCAGGGACTGCATCATCGCTGTTGCCGCGTGTGTACAAAAGCAAAGGCCCGGGGATGAACCCGGGCCTTTGCAGGTGACGCGCCGCGATGGATCAGCGGAAGGTGTACTTGGCGCCCACGGTGAAGTAACGGCCCAGTGCACCGGAGAAGTGCATCGGGTTGTAGTTCACGCCGCCGTAGGTGGTCGGATCGAGCGGTGCGATGCGGTCGAACACGTTGGCCACCGAGGCATTGAGCTCGAAGGCGTCGGTGATGTTCCAGCGGCCGGACAGATCGAAGGTGGTGAACGAAGAGATCTTCGTCACCGGCGTGCCATCCTCATAGAACGCCTGGTAGTCGCCGCCACGCTTGTCGGTGTTGTCCATCTTGCTGATGTAGTTGGCAACACCGCTCACGCTCCACGCACCCTGCTTCCAGGTGGTGCCGAAGTTGATCTTGTCCTTCGGCGTGCCGATGCAGTTGGTCACGTCGCAGTTGCCGTGCGTGCCGGCATAGTCAACGGTCTCACCGCCTTCGGTGCGCTCGAACTTCAGGATGTGGCTCCACTGCAGGTCCAGCTCCAGCTGGCCCGGGCCCATATCGAAGGTCTGGCGGATATCGGTATCGATACCGCGGACCCGCGACGAACTGGCGTTCACATAGCCGGTGTTGACGGCCAGGATGCTGCCGGAGTTGGGCACGCCACCGATGTTGTTGGAGTCGCGCAGCACGTTGCCGGCGAGGATGGCGGCTGCGGTGTTGCCCTGCACGATCTCGTTGGTGCGCTTGATCTGCCAGGCATCGACGGTCATCGAGGTGGTCGAGGTCGGCTGCAGCACCAGGCCCACCGAGTAGCTCTTGGACTCTTCCGGCTTCAGGTCCTTGTTCGGGCGGGTGATGATCGCGATCGAGCGCGGGGTGCACTCGTCGGCACTGATGGCGCAGCGCACCGGATCGCGGGCGTTGGAGAAGGCAGCCAGGCCACCGTCACCGTTCTCGGCCGGGTTCGGCGCGCGGAAGCCTTCGGCATAGCTGGCGCGCAGTGCGATCCAGTCGGCCGGGGTCCACTTCACGCCCAGCTTCGGCGTGGCCTTGCCTTCACCACTTTCGTACTTGTCGTAACGCACCGCGCCGGACAGTTCCAGCTGTTCCAGCACTGGCGCGGACAACTCGACGTAGCCGGCGTACACGTTCTGGGTGCCGTCGTAGGCCGAGTAGCCCAGGCCGATGATGTCACCCTGGTCGGTGTAGGTCTGCGGGGTCAGGCTGTTGCTGGTCTTGCGCCACTCGGTACCGATGGCCAGGCCCAGCGGGCCACCCTTGAGGTCGGCCAGGCTGCGCGACACGGTGAAGTCGAACATGTCCAGGCTGGACTTGGCGCGCGCGCTGATGGTCGGCGAGATGTAGTCGTACAGTGCCTGCGAGTTCAGGTTGGCGTTGTCGCCGATTCGCCAGGTACCGCCGGCGCAGTTCGGGTTGCCCAGCGCGCACAGCACCGAGCTGTAACGCAGGAAGCCGGTGCGCTTGTTGACCAGGTCGGTGCCCGAATGCAGGTAGGCGGTGTCGTAGCTCCAGTCGCCCCAGTTGCCCTTGGCACCCACCAGGAAGCGGTTGAACTCGTTGGTGTTGTCGGTCACGCGCGGGCCGACGTCCCACGCGCTGTAGCGCAGGCGCGCCGCATACGGCAGCGGGTTGTCCGGATGCCCGGCATAGAGCATCGTCGCGCCGTCACCGCTGCTGGCGTTTCTCGGACCGCCGGGGAAGCCCCAGCCACCGGACACGCTGGAAGGGGTGTTGCTGAAGATGGTTTCCTTCTTCGAGTAGCCGATCTCGGTGTAGATCTCGCCGCCTTCGCCGAAGGCGAACGTGGCGCGGCCGAACACGTTGATGTACTTCTCTTCCGGGGTCAGGTCGCGATACTGCTGCGCCGGATCCCACAGGCAGCCCTGCGCCGCCGAAGAGGCTTCGGTCTGGCCCGGAATGGTGCTCAGGTTGGCGCAGCCCGGCAGGGCGACCAGGTGCGGCGACGGTGCATCATTGTTGAACACCGAGCCGTTCGGGCCGACGCCGCCGTTGGTGCGGCCGCTGAGGTAGGCGCCGCCAAGGAACTGCGCGTCGGTGGCGTCATAGCCCCACTGGCGCGTGTCGCCGGTGCCGATCCACTTGCGGTTCTTGCGGTCGCTGATCTTGATCGCGTCGGACTTGCCGACATCCAGGCTGAAGAATGCGTTCCAGCCATCCTTGGACAGGTCACCGGTACCGGCGGTCAGCGTGGCCTTCTTGGTATCGCCGTCGCTGTCGCCGGACAGGCCGTAGGACGCGCGCAGGATCGCACCTTCGAAGTCGGTGCGCAGGATGATGTTGACCACGCCGGCGATGGCGTCGGAGCCGTAGATCGCCGAGGCGCCATCCTTCAGCACTTCCACGCGCTCGACGGCATCGAGCGGAATGGTGCTGAGGTCGGTGAACACCTTCTGGCCGTCGTCGGCCAGGCCGTAGGTCGCCATGCGGCGGCCATTCAACAGCACCAGCGTCGAGCCGGCACCGAGGCCGCGCAGCGAGATGCCGGCGCCGCCACCGGCGAAGCCGTTGCCGAAGGTCTTGGGAATGGAGCCGGCGCCATCGGCGGTGATCGTCTGCAGGTACTCGGCCAGCGTGGTCTTGCCACTGCGGTCGATTTCCTGGCGGCTCACCACCTGCACCGGGGACGGCGTCTCGGTGTTGGTACGCGGGATGTTGGAGCCGGTGACGGTGATGCGGTCGAGGTTGGTGGCTTGTTCCTGCGCGAAGGCGGAGGAGGAAGCGACGGCGCCGACCAGCAGCAGGGCGCCGCCGGTGAGGATGTGGGTGATGGACGATGCCAGGGTGGTGCGGCGGCGGCTGGCGGGCCGTTGGATCGGGTGTTTCACAGCTTCTCTCCTAACTGGAAAACCGTAGCGTTGAGGGCTGTCGCCGGATCAGTACCGGGACGCGCCAATCTAGGTTTCCAGCGAGTGACGACGCCGTGAAATTTTGCTTAATCGGTAACATCTGGACGGGAAAGACCCGCCGCGCTCGCGGTCGGGGGCCGGCCCGGGTCCTGCCGGGCCGGCCACCGGGTCAGTCGGGCAGGGAGAACTGCACCGGCACCAGGCCGATGGCCGGAACCGCCGCGCCGTCACGCAGGGCAGGCTCGAAACGCCAGTGCCGCAGCACCTGCTGGCGGGCGGCCTGGTCCAGCGTGCGCGAACCACTGCTGCGCTCGATGCTCACCGCGACCGGCTGGCCGCGGTCGTCCACCTCCACCCGCAGCAGCACCGTGCCCTGCTCGTGATTGCGCAGGGCCGGGATCGGGTAGGCCGGCGGCGGGGCGCTGAGGTACTGCAGCTGGGCGCCGGGCATGGGGGTCGAACGGTCGATGGTCGGCGCCGGCGGCACCGGCGCGGATTCGGCCGCGGGGGCGACGATGCCCTGCGCTTCCTCCAGCCTGGCCGTCGGCGGCGGCAGCGGCGTGGTTTCCCTTGGCGCCGTCTGCTGCTTCGGCACCACGTCCACGTGTTCCGGCGCGGTGGGCGGCGCGGGCGGCGGCGGCAACTCCCTGGGAATCAGCCGCACCGTGGTTTCGTCGCGCGGCAGCGCCGTGATGGCCTGGTAGGTGGCCGGGATCAGCAGCAACAGGAATGCGAGCAGATGCAGGGCGATGGCCGCGCTCCAGGCGGCAACGCGGGCGGGGTCGAAATGCGCGGATGCAACGGGATACGTACGAACCATGGTCCACCTCCATGCCAGTGACGAAGTCCTCAACGCACCAGGGCCCGTGGCGGGGTCGCCGCACGCGGCTGGCAGTGCATCAGTAGCGCGGCGCAACGGCTACTGCCTAGAGGCAGGGTCCGAATCGTTGGGCTGGCCTTCAGCCAGCGCCGCCGACAGGCATGAAAAAGGCGGGCCCGCTGCGGGACCCGCCTCTGTCTAAAGACCAGAACGCGATCAGCGCCCCAGTTCGAACACCACGTCCAGATTGACCGACACGGTGGATTCGCCGGGGGCAACCGGGGTGGCCTTGTCCATCGCTGCGCCGGCGGCCATGGTGCGCATCATCGGCATCGGTCGATAACCGCCGCCGGCATTCTCGGAGATGCTGACGATGCGGCGCACCTGCAGGCCCAGCGACTTGGCATAGGTCTGGGCACGGGCCTGGGCCTTCTTCAGCGCGGCCAGGCGGGCTTCGTCATACACCGGTTCGGGCTGGTCGATCTCGAAGCTGGGGCCGTTGATCTGGTTGGCGCCCTGCGCGGCCAGTGCGTCGAGCACCTTGCCGAGCTTGGCGATGTCACGCACCTTCAGGCTGACCGTGTTGCTGGCCTGGTAGCCGGTGATTTTCGGCGCTTCGTTGTCGGCATAGCGGTACTGCGGGTTGAGGCTGACGCCGCTGGTCTGCACGTCGCGCTCGGCGATGCCGGCGGCCTTGATCGCGGCCAGCACCTTGTCCATCTGCTGGGCGTTCTGGCGCATCGCGCTGTTGCCGTCGGCGGCCTGGGTGACCACGCCGGCCGACAGGGTGGCCACGTCCGGCACGCGGGTGGCTTCGGCGTTGGCCGAGACGTTCAGCAGGGTGCCTTCGGCCGGGGCGGCGATCGACGGCGACGACGGAGCGGCATGGGCGGTCATCGAGGTTCCAAGGGCGAGGGACAGGGCAAGCAGCAGCGGGGTGGCAGTCAGGCGCATGGGATCTCCTTGTTGTGCGGTGAGGGTGGTGTCGTAGCGATGAACGCGCTGTGAGCCCGTGCGGGGTTGAACGCATTCCGGAACGGGTTGCCGACGATTCAGGTGGCGGCCTCAGGTTATGCTGTGCCGATGCTCTATCTTGCTTCCCGCTCCCCCCGACGCAACCAGCTGCTGGCCCGACTCGGACGCCCCTTCCAGGCCCTGGACCTGGAGGTCGTCGAGCAGCGCGCGGCGACTGAAAGCGCCGAACACTATGTCTGCCGGGTCGCCGCCGACAAGGCGCGTGCCGGGCTGGCGCGGGTGCGGGCTGACGACCCGCAGGCGCGGGTGCTGGGCTCGGACACCGAAGTGGTGCTGGACGGTGAAGTGTTCGGCAAGCCGGCCGATGCGGCCGATGCGCGCGCGATGCTGGCACGCCTGGCCGGCCGTACCCACCAGGTGATGACGGCAGTGGTGGTGGTCGGCGCCGACGGCGAGGACACCGAGCTGGTCATTTCCGAGGTGACCTTCGCCCCGATCGCTGCGGCCGACATCGCCGCCTACGTGGCCACCGGCGAACCGCTGGACAAGGCCGGCGCCTACGCCATCCAGGGCGGGGCCGAGCGCTGGATCGAACACCTTTCCGGCAGCTACTCCGGCGTGATGGGGCTGCCGCTGCTGCACACCGATCGTCTGCTGGCACGTTGCGGCGTGCCGGCTCCTACTGCCGATGCCGCCAGGGAGGCTGCCGATGTCTGAAGAAATCCTGGTCAATGTGACCCCGCGCGAGACCCGGGTCGCGGTGATCGAAAATGGCATGCTGCAGGAACTGCACATCGAGCGCGGCTGGCGCCGTGGCGTGGTCGGCAACATCTACCGGGGCAAGGTGCAGCGGGTCATGCCAGGCATGCAGGCGGCCTTCGTCGAAGTCGGGTTGGAACGCGCGGCGTTCCTGCACGCCAACGATGTGGTGCGTCCGGCACCGGTGGCCAGTGCCGATACCGAGAACACCACCCTGCCGCCGCCGGCCAGCGTGCCGATCGTCGAGCTGCTGCGCGACGGCCAGGACATCGTGGTGCAGGTGGTGAAGGACCCGATCGGCACCAAGGGCGCGCGGCTGACCACGCAGATCAGCATTCCCTCGCGCTACATGGTGCTGCTGCCGCAGTCGAAGGTGGTGGGGGTGTCGGCGCGCATCGAGGATGAAACCGAACGCGCGCGGCTGAAGGCGCTGGTGACCGAACTGTCGGCACAGCACGGTGGCTACGGCTACATCGTGCGCACCAATGCCGAAGGCCAGCCGGCCGAGGCCATCGCCGAGGACATCGCCTACCTGTCGCGGGTATGGAACGTGGTCGAGCGCCGCGGCCGCGAAGCGCCGCCGTGCAGCATCATCTATGAAGACCTGAGCCTGCCGCTGCGTTCGGTACGCGACCTGATCCGCAAGGACGTGGACAAGGTGAAGGTGGACTCGAAGGAGACCTTTGCCCAGCTGCAGGCCTTCGTTGCCAAGTACATGCCGGTGCTGGCCGAGAAGATCGAGCTGTATTCCGGCGACCGCCCGATCTTCGACATGTTCGGCGTGGAAGACGAGATCGGCCGCGCGCTGGACAAGCAGGTACCGCTGAAGTCCGGCGGCTACCTGGTGATCGACCAGACCGAGGCGATGACCACCATCGATGTGAACACCGGTTCGTTCCTCGGCCAGCGCAATCTGGAAGAGACGGTGTTCCGCACCAACCTGGAAGCGGCACAGGCGGTGGCCCGACAGCTGCGCCTGCGCAACCTGGGCGGCATCATCATCATCGACTTCATCGACATGGACGATGCCGAGCATCGCCGCCAGGTGCTGCGGACCCTGGAAAAGGCGCTGGCCCGCGACCATGCCAAGACCACGGTTTATGACTTCTCGCCGCTGGGCCTGGTGGAGATGACGCGCAAGCGCACGGTCGAAAGCCTGGAGCGCCAGCTGTCGGAAACCTGCCCGCAGTGCAGCGGCCGTGGCAGCATCAAGACCACCGAGACGGTCACCTACGAGATCTTCCGCGAGATCACCCGTGCGGTGCGCCAGTTCGATGCGGCGCGCCTGCTGGTGATCGCTTCGACCAAGGTGGTCGCGCGCATCACCGACGAGGAGTCCTCGGCGGTGGCCGAGCTGGAGGAATTCCTCGGCAAGAGCATCCGCTTCCAGGCGGACGAGCAGTACCTGCAGGAGCAGTTCGATGTCGTTCTGCTCTGATCCTCGCCGGCTGCAGGCCGGCGGTGGCCGATGAGCGCGCCACCGCGCCTGCGACTGCGAAGGATCCGCCGTCATTTCATTGCCGCCTGTGCGGTGGGCCTGGTTGGGCTCGCACTGCTGGTGGGCACGCTCAGCCAGCTGTTGCCGCTGGCCGAGCGCCATCCCGGGACGATTGCCGCCTGGCTGAGCGAGCGCGCCGGCCAGCCGGTGCGTTTTGACCAGCTGCAGACCGCCTGGACCCGGCGCGGCCCGCTGCTGCAGCTGAAGGGCCTGCGCATCGGCGCCGGCCAGGGCCTGGCCATCGGCGAGGCCGAGGTGCTGGTGTCGATGTACAGCGGGCTGCTGCCCGGGCGCTCGCTGACCGAGCTGCGCCTGCGTGGCCTGGCGTTGGACCTGCAACAGGACCAGGACGGTCGCTGGTCGGTGCGTGGGCTGCCGCAGTCCAGCAGCGGGGGTGACCCGCTGGATGCACTGCGCCGGCTCGGCGAACTGCAGGTGATCGAGGGCCGCCTGGGCGTGCACGCGCCGCAGCTGGGCATCGATGCCACCTTGCCGCGCATCGACCTGCGCCTGCGGGTCAATGGCGACCGCCTGCGGGTGGGCGTACGTGCGTGGGCGCAGGCGGACGCCCTGCCGCTGACCGCAGTGCTGGACGTGGACCGCCGCCATGGCAACGGCCAGGCCTGGCTGGGTGCCGATCCTGTTGATTTCCATGCCTGGTCGCCACTGCTGGCGGCCGGCGGCGTGCGCCTGCGCGAAGGCAAGGGCGAATTGAACCTGTGGCTGACCCTGCGCGACTTCGCGCCGGTGGCGCTGACCACCGACTCGGACCTGCGCGAGGTGCGCGTACAGGGCGCTGCGATGGCCGGTGTGGCGGCCCCGCAGCTGCAGCTGCAGCGCGTGCAGGCGCGACTGCGCTGGCAGCGCCAGGCCGAGGGCTGGGCATTGCAGGTGCCGCGCCTGCGCCTGACCACGGACGAGGGCGAGCAGCGGCTTGATGGCCTGCAGGTGCAGGTGGGCAGGCAGCTGCGGGTGAGCGCCGCGGCGGCACAGGCGGGGACCGCATTGCGTGGTCTGGCCCTGAGCGATCGCCTGCCGGCGGATCTGCGTCGCTGGCTGTTCCTGTCCCGGCCACAGCTGGAGGTCGCTGAGCTGCAGCTGGCCGGCGAACGCGACGGCCCGTTGTGGGCGCAGGGTGAACTGCAGTCGCTGGGCTTTGCCAGCGTGGGCGGTTCCCCGGGCGTGCGCGGCCTGGGCGGCCGTTTCGAGGGCGATGCCAATGGTTTCAGCCTGCAGCTGCAACCGCAGCGCCAGCTGCAGTTCGATTGGCCAACGGGCTTTGGCGTACGCCACGACCTGCACCTGGCGGGGCAGGTGGTGGGCTGGCGCGACGAAGGCGGTGGCTGGCGCATCGGAACGCCGGCGATGCGCGTGCAAGGCACCGATTACGCCGCCGATGTGCGCGGTGGGGTCTGGTTCCAGGGCGATGGCACGCGGCCGTGGCTGCAGCTGGCGGCCAAGCTGGACGACGTGCCGATGACCGCGGCCAAGCGCTTCTGGATCCATTCCAAGATGAGCAAGGGCGCTACCGACTGGCTGGACATGGCGCTGGCCGGCGGCCAGGTACGCGGCGGTGTCGGCCTGGTCACCGGTGACCTGGACGACTGGCCGTTCGACAACCACGATGGCCGCTTCGAGGCCACCGGCCACATCACCCAGGGTGAGATCCGCTTCCAGCACGACTGGCCGTTGATGAGCCAGGTCGATGCCGATATCGCCTTCATCGGCCCCGGCTTCGACATGCGCGGACGCGGTGATCTGGCCGGGGTGGCCGTGCAGACCTTCGAAGCGGGCATTGCCGACTTCGGCCAGCAGCCCCTGTATGTGCGCGCCGACGCGAAGAGCGAGGCCGGGAAGCTGCTGGCGATGCTGCGGCAAAGCCCGCTGCACAAGGACTACGGCGACACCCTGGACAATCTCAGCGCTGCCGGCCCTGCGCACGTGACGTTCGATCTGCTGCAGCCGCTGCACCACGATGAAGGGGGCGGCCATCTGCAGGGCACGGTCGATCTGGCCGGCGTGAAGCTGGTCGACAAGCGCTTCCAGCTGGCCTTCGACAACATGCACGGGCAGGCGCGCTACAGCAATGGCGGTTTCGATGCCGAGGAACTGTCGGTGCGGCATCTCGGCCAGGACGGCCGCCTGAGCCTGCGTGCCGGTGGCTACGTGCGTGACAGCAGGCTGGCCTTCGAATCGCAGCTGTCGGCCCATCTCGATGCCGGGGTGTTGATCGACCGCGCGCCGGAAATGGCCTGGCTCAAGCCCTATATCAACGGCACCTCGGCCTGGACCATCGCGGTGAACCTGCCCAAGGTGGCGCCGGGGGCGCCGGCCCCGCCCAGCGAGCTGCGGTTGAGTTCGGATCTGGTCGGGACCCGCCTGGACCTGCCGGCACCGCTGGACAAGCCGGCCATCGAGCCGCTGGCGACCACGGTGGCCGCGCAGCTGCCGATGGGCGCCGGCCGCATCGACGTGGCGTTCGGCCAGCGCCTGGCCCTGGCCGCGCGCAGCCACAACAACCAGACCGGCGTACAGGTCACGCTCGGCAGCGACCGTGTCGACCGCGAGCCGCCGCCGAGCGGGCTGACGGTCAATGGCCGCAGCCCGACCCTGGACGCACTGGAGTGGATCGGCCTGGCACGCGGCGGCAGCGACGATGATGCGATGCCGCTGCGCGCAGTGGACGTGCAGGTCGGCCAGCTGAAGCTGATCGGCGGCGTGTTCGAGCAGACCCGCTTGCAGCTGCGCCCAGGCGCGCAGGCACTGGACGTGCGTCTGGATGGCCCTTCGCTGGCTGGCCGCCTGACCGTGCCCAACGCCGAAGGCGGCACCATCAGTGGCCAGCTCGACCGCGTGCACTGGCAATCGCTGCCGGCGGCACCGGGGGCGACGCCGGCACCGGCGCGGGTGCAGGCCGGTGCCAATGACATGGACCCGGCAAAGCTGCCACCGTTCGCGCTGGACATTGCCGACCTGAAGTTCGGCAAGGTGGTGCTGGGCCAGGCGGTGCTGCGCACGCGGCCGCTGGCCAACGGCCTGAACGTGGACGAGCTGCGCTTCCGTGCGCCGGACCAGGAAATCGACATCAGCGGCCGCTGGCTGGGCCGCAGCGGCGGTGCCCGCACCGAACTGACCGCGCAGGTGCGCAGTGAAGACCTGGGCGGGCTGATGCAGAACCTCGACTATGGTGGCCAGTTGCGCGGGGGGGCCGGCCAGGCGCAGCTGCAGGCCTCCTGGAGTGGCGGCCCGTCGGACTTCCAGCTGGCCAATCTGCAGGGCAGCCTGGACCTGCATGCACGCAACGGCCAGCTGCTGGAGCTGGAACCGGGCGCCGGCCGCGTCCTGGGCCTGCTGAGCGTCACCCAGCTGCCGCGCCGCCTGATGTTCGACTTCCGCGACTTCTTCTCCAAGGGCTTCGCGTTCAACCAGATTGACGGCCGCATGCAGTTCGGCCAGGGCATGGCGCGCACCGACAAGGTGCTGATCGAAGGCCCGGCGGCGAACATCACCATCCGCGGCCAGGCCGACCTGCGCAACCAGCAGTTCGACCAGACCATCGACGTCAACCCGCGCGCCGGCAACCTGCTGACCGTGGTTGGCGCGGTGGCCGGTGGCCCGGTGGGGGCGGCGCTCGGCGCGGCCACCAATGCGGTATTGTCCAAACCGCTGGGCGAGATTGGCGCCCGTACCTACAAGGTGACCGGTCCATGGAAGGAGCCGAAGGTGGAAGTGATCGAACGCAGCCGAGACAAGACCCCGCCAGCGCCCGGACCGGCGCCGGCACCGGCCATTCCGCCCACCGTCACCGACCTGCCGCGCTCGCGCTGAGCCCGGCCTTCCGTCCACGGGGTTGCCTGAGCGCCCCCGCATCCCCAGATCGAGACCATGACTGATATCGCCCTGACGCTTGCCCAAGACCGCCTGCTGCGCCCCGGTGGCCTGGATACCGCCGGCCTGGAGCGCGCCTTCGGCCAGTTGCTCGGCCCGGGTGTCGACTTCGGCGACCTCTATTTCCAGCACGCCCGGCGCGAGAGCTGGAGCGTGGAAGACGGCATCGTCAAGGACGGCGCCCATTCCATCGAGCAGGGCGTGGGCGTACGCGCCATCGCCGGTGAAAAGACCGGTTTCGCCTATTCCGATGACATCCACGCCGACGCACTGCTGACGGCGGCGCAGTCGGCACGTGCGATCTCGCGCGAAGGCGGGGCCCAGTCGGGGCGCTCGCTGGTGCGCGGCACCGCGCGCGCGCTGTACCCGGCGCTGGACCCGATCGACGGCATCGGCAACGAGGCCAAGGTCGAGGTGCTCAAGCGCCTGGACGGTTACCTGCGTGCCGCCGATCCGCGGGTGAAGCAGGTGATGGTCAGCCTGTCCGGCGGCGTCGACACCGTGCTGATCGCCCGCAGCGATGGCGTGCTGGGTGCCGATGTGCGCCCGCTGGTGCGCCTGAACGTGCAGGTGATCGTCGAACACAACGGGCGCCGCGAGTCCGGCTACTCCGGTGGCGGTGGCCGCTTCGGCTACGACGAACTGTTCGCCGGCGGCCGCCCCGAAGCGCTGGCCCGCGAGGCGCTGCGCCAGGCGCTGGTGAATCTGGAGGCCGTGCCGGCCCCGGCCGGAGTGATGCCGGTGGTGCTGGGCCCGGGCTGGCCTGGCGTGCTGCTGCACGAAGCTGTCGGCCATGGCCTGGAAGGTGACTTCAACCGCAAGGGCACCAGCGTCTATGCCGGGCGCATCGGCGAACGCGTGGCGGCGCCGGGGGTGACCATCGTCGACGACGGCACCCTCGACGGGCGCCGCGGCTCGTTGAACATCGACGATGAAGGCCATCCGACCCAGTGCACCACGTTGATCGAGGACGGCATCCTGGTCGGCTACATGCAGGACAGCCTCAATGCGCGGTTGATGGGCATGGCGCCCACCGGCAACGCACGTCGTGAATCCTTCGCGCACCTGACCATGCCACGCATGACCAACACCTACATGCGCGCCGGACAGCACGATCCGCAGGAGATGATCCGTTCGGTGAAGAAGGGCCTGTACGCGGTGAACTTCGGTGGCGGCCAGGTCGACATCACCAGCGGCAAGTACGTGTTCTCGGCCACCGAGGCCTACCTGATCGAGGATGGCCGCATCACCGCGCCGGTGAAGGGCGCGACGCTGATCGGCAACGGCCCGGAAACCATGCAGAAGGTGCGCATGATCGGCAACGACCTCGCCCTCGATGAGGGCGTGGGCGTCTGTGGCAAGGACGGGCAGAGCGTGCCCGTGGGTGTCGGCCAGCCCTCGCTGTTGATCGAGGGCATCACCGTCGGCGGTACCCAGGCCTGAGCCGGGCCATGGCCGCGGCCCGCGCCCTGGCCGACATGGACTCAGTCCGTGTCGGCGTCGTCGACCGTGTCGTCGGCGTCGTCGCCGCCGGCCGTCTTCAGGCCCAGCGCGGCCGGCAGCATCAGCCCGCGCAGCACCTGGTAGATCTCGCGGTAGGCGCGCGGCGGCTTGTTCTTCGCCTTTTCGGCCTGGGCGTTGCGTACCAGCGTGCGCAGCTGCTGGCGGTCGGCCTGCGGGTAGTCGTCCAGCAGCGCGGCCAGCGCCGTGTCACCGTCGGCCAGCAGGCGCTCGCGCCAGTCTTCCACGCGGTGCATCATCGCCACCTCGCGGCGGCCGGTTTCACTGTTGGCGTCCAGCGCATCGCGGATCGCCTCCAGCGTGGCCTCGTCCTCGCGGCGCATGTGCTTGGCCAGGAACGCCAGCTGCCGCTTGTGGGCGATGTGCGCGGTGATCCGCTTGCACTCGGCGATATGCGGCAGCAGGTCCTCCGGAATCGGCAGGCGCGCCAGCTGGGCCGGGGTCAGCGACACCAGCTTCTCACCCAGGGCCAGTACTTCCAGGGCTTCGCCGCGCTTCTGCTTGCGGCTCTTGTCAAGGAATTCACCGGTTTCTTCGTCGCGTCCGCGCATCGTCCACACCTGCTTTCAAAAAAAGTCGCCCGGCGTGATGCCGGGCCCAACCTGCACAGGATAAAGCATTGAACGTGATCGCCCCTGAAGTCGCCGTCGGTGACGACAGCCCGGCCCGCCTGGAACGGCTGGCCGACCTTTCCCAGCAGCTGCTCGACCGCGCCCGCGCGCTGGGCGCCAGCCAGGCCGAAGTCAGCTGCAGCGAGGACCGCGGCCTGGATGTCAACGTCCGCCTGGGTGAGGTGGAGACCGTGCAGTCCACCCGCGACCGCGGTATCGCCGTGACCGTCTATTTCGGCCAGCGCAAGGGCAGTGCCAGCACCGGAGACCTGAACGAGAGCAGCCTGGCGGCCACCGTCGAGCAGGCCTGCGCGATCGCCCGGCATACCGAGGACGACCCTGCCGCCGGCCTGGCCGAGGCCGCATTGATGGCCACCCACTTCCCGGAACTGGACAGTTGGCACCCGTGGGCGCTGCAGGCCGATGAGGCGGTGGACCTGGCGCTGGCGTGCGAGAACGCCGGGCGCGAGGCCGACGCACAGATCCGCAACTCCGACGGCGCCTCGGTGTCGAGCATGCAGAGCCTGTCGGTGTACGCCAATTCGCATGGCTTCATCGGCCGCGAGCGCGGCACCCATCATTCGATCGGCTGTGCGCTGATCGCCGGCCAGGGGGATGGCATGCAGCGCGACGGCTGGTACACCAGCGCGCTGGCCCGCGAGGACCTGGAGGACGTGGGCCGGGTCGGCCGCCAGGCCGCCGAGCGCACCGTGGCCCGCCTGCAGCCGCGCTCGCTGGCGACCGGCAGCATGCCGGTGCTGTTTGCCCCGGAAGTGGCGCGCAGCCTGGTGGGACACCTGCTGACGGCCGTGTCCGGCGGTGCGTTGTACCGCCAGGCCAGCTTCCTGCTGGACAGCGTCGGCCAGCGCCTGTTCCCCGAGTGGATGCAGATCGACGAACTGCCGCACCTGCGCCGCGGCCTGCGTTCGGCGGCCTTCGATGGTGATGGCGTGGCCACCCGCGCCTCGGCGCTGGTGCGTGACGGCGTGCTGCAGCGCTACGTGCTGGGCAGCTACTCGGCGCGCAAGCTGGGCCTGCAGACCACCGCCAATGCCGGCGGCGTGCACAACCTGCAGCTGGCGGCCAATGCCGGCTCGCTGCACGAGATCGCCGCCCGGATGGGCAGCGGCCTGCTGGTGACCGAGCTGATGGGGCAGGGCGTGAACGGGGTGACCGGCGACTATTCGCGCGGTGCCGGCGGCTTCCGTGTCGAGAACGGCGAGATCCAGTACCCGGTGGACGGCATCACCATCGCCGGCAATCTGCGCGAGATGTTCAGCAGCATCGAGGCGGTTGGCAGCGACGTCGACCCCCGCTCGCACATCCGGACCGGCTCGATCCTGCTTGGACGAATGACCATCGCCGGTAATGATTGATGGCGTTGATGCCGTAAGCTATCCCCGCCTGACGCAATCAGCCTGGTGCTGGTGGGTCAAGACCACCCAATGAAAAGGAGTTTTGTCGTGAGTGAATTCGATAACGTCCCGCCGCCGCCGGCCACCACCAATGCGCCGGCCGACCAGCGCACCATGGCCCTGGCTGCCCACCTGCTGGGCATCTTCACCTGGTTCATCGGCCCGCTGATCATCTGGCTGATCAACAAGGATGATGCCAGCAAGGCCTTCGTCACCGACCAGGCCAAGGAAGCGCTGAACTTCCAGATCACCATCACCATCGCGATGCTGATCTGCATCGTGCTGACCATCGTGATCATCGGCGGCATCCTGGCGCCGATCGTCGGCATCCTGAACCTGGTGTTCTGCATCATCGCGGCGGTGAAGGCTAACAACGGCGAAGCCTATCGCTATCCGTTCGCGCTGCGCCTGGTCAAGTAAGACCGTCCGCATGTGGAACGGAAAACGCCCGGCACTGCCGGGCGTTTTTTGTTGGTGAGCGCGCAGCGTGGCTGCGATCAGTGATCGCGTTCCACCGCCAGCGTTGCCAGCGCGCGCAGCGCATCGCCCTCTTCGCCGTAGCCGGCCAGGCTGGACTGCATGCGCGCAGCCAGTTCACGCAGCTGCGCCTTGGCGCCGTTCATGCCGAGCAGCGCGGGGAAGGTGCTCTTGTCCTGTGCCTGGTCCTTGCCGGCGGTCTTGCCCAGCTGTTCGGAACTGGCTTCGACATCGAGGATGTCGTCGCGCACCTGGAACGCCAGGCCGAGCGCGTCGGCGAAATGATCCAGCTGGGCCAGCTGCGGCTCGTGGGCCTGGCCGCACAGCGCGCCCATGCGCACCGCCGCGCGGATCAGCGCACCGGTCTTGAGCGCGTGCATGCGGGTCAGTGCCGCCAGCGACTGCTGCTGGCCGGTGGCATCGATATCCAGGGCCTGCCCGCCGCACATGCCGGACGCACCGGACGCATGCGCCAGGGTCTGCAGGCAGGCCACGCGCAGGGTGGCCGGCAGCGGTGCGTCGGCCAGCAGGCCGAAGGCGCGGGTCTGCAGCGCGTCGCCGGCCAGGATCGCCGTGGCTTCGTCAAAGGCGATGTGCGTGGTCGGCTTGCCACGGCGCAGTGCATCGTCGTCCATCGCCGGCAGATCGTCATGCACCAGCGAATAGGCGTGGATCAGTTCGACCGCCATCGCCGCCGCATCCAGGGTTTCGGCCTGCGCGCCGAACAGCTGGCCGCTGGCGTACACCAGCAGCGGGCGCATGCGCTTGCCGCCGCCGAGCACCGAATAGCGCATGGCCTGGTGCAGGCGCTGCGGCGCTTCGGCGGGTGAGGGCAGGGCGGCATCGAGCTGGCTTTCGATGCGGTCGCGCCAGCGCGCGAACAGCAGCTCAGCCGTCATGGCTGGGCGGGTCGAAGGGCTCGGCCGTTTCCGGCTGGGCCGGATCGCTGAGCAGGCGCACGCGCAGTTCCGCCTGCTCCAGCGCCTGCTGGCACTGCCGGTACAGGCCGACGCCACGTTCGTAAGCACTGAGCGAAGCTTCCAGGCTCAGCTCGCCGGTTTCCATCTGCTCCACCAGCTGCTCCAGCGATTCAAGCGACTGCTCGAACTGGGCGACCGGGGAGGCGTTTTCGGGGGACTTCTTGGCCATGCGGCAAGTGTGGACGGGCTGCGCGCGGGGGTCAATTCACCAACCGCCGGGACGCCACTGCAGCTGCGCGTCCCGGGCCAGCAGCCATGCCTGCAAGGGCGCGCTGATGACCACATCGGCGGCGGCCAGCAGTTGCCCGTCCGCAAACAGCAGCGGCAGCTGCGCGCGTCGCCACGGCGCGAGGTGTTCGCGTTGCAGGCAGTCCTTCAGCGCATGGGCATGCTGGCGGCCGGGCATCAGGATGCGCTCGCCACCCACCCGCGCACGGATCTGCAACGGCTGCTCGAAAGCACTGGCACCCCGCAGGCGCAGCTGGCCGCCGTCGGGCAGCGGCAATGGCGAGCGGCCATCCCATGTGGCCTGCCAGTCGGCGGGCAGAGCCGGCAGCTGCGCAGGCAGCAGATAGGCATGGTCGCGCCATTGCCGGATGGCATGGTCGTGCCAGCGTACCTGTGCCTGACGGTCATTGGCTGCCGGCAGCAGCTGCTCCAGTGCCTGCTGCAGCACCGTGGCCGGCAGCGGCAGGGCGCCGTGGCCGAGCACCCAGGCGCGCAGCACGCGCGCGGCACGGCCCGGCGAAACCTGGCGCAGCAGTTGCAGCGACAGCACGCGTGGTGCGACTTCCAGGTGTGCGATCAGTTCGGCGTCTTCTTCGTCCAGCAGTTCGCGGGTCTGCCGGCAGTGCGTCGCGCTGCCGGCCAATGCCGCAGCGGCATGCGGCCATCGCTGACGCAGCAGCGGCAGTACATGCAGGCGCAGGAAGTTGCGATCGGCGTGGTCATCGCTGTTGCTGGGGTCTTCGATCCAGCACAGCGCGTGCTGCCGGGCGTAGTCGAGCAGCGCGCTGCGCGGTGCGCGCAGCAGCGGGCGCCACAGGCGGTGTGCACCGAGCTGACTGTACGCTGCCATCGCGGCAAGCCCATCGACGCCGGAACCACGCAGTGCACGCAGCAGGAAGGTCTCGGCCTGGTCGTCCTGGTGCTGTGCCAGCGCCAGTGTTTCGCCGTCGCGCAGTTCGGCGGCGAACGCCGCGCGCCGGGCGTGGCGCGCCGCGCCCTCCAGGCCGAGGCCAGGGTGCAGATCAACCTGCACGCGGTGCACGGCCAGTTCGAGGCCCAGCGCTGCGCACTGCTGCTGGCAATGCCGCACCCAGTCATCGGCGGCCGGTTGCAGGCCGTGGTGCACGTGCACCGCACGCAGCGGCGTGGCAGAGGCCTGGGCGCAGCGCCACAGCCAGTGCAGCAGCACGGTCGAATCGACACCGCCGCTGTAGCCCACCAGCAGCGGTGCATCCAGCGGAACGAGGGCAGGGAAGGCGGTCACGGCGGCAAGTATAGGGTGGGGTTTACTTGGCAGGGCTGCGCCCTGCACCCGCTACGAGCCAGAGCAACAGCAACAGCAGAAGCTGGTTTCCTGAAGGTTGGCGGGGTGGGTCCGGTTGCGGGAGACGCCGTAAACCCGTCCTTGGGGGCTTGGCCGCGGCATCCATGCCGCGGACACTCCCGCAACCGGACCCACCCCGCCTTCGACAGTTTCCTGCGAGCTGTTGGAAATGCCAAATCCGGGGTCAGATCCGTTTTCCTGCGGAAAACGGATCTGACCCCGGATTCAATTCGATCTCTCACAGATCTGATCCACGCAAAGCGTGGATGGTCCAACCGTCTCCGGAAATCTATCGGGGGTGGGGCGGTGCGGGTGGGCAGGACCGTTGGCGCCATGGATGGCGCCATCGAGCCCCCATGGGTGAGGGAGCTTTGCTTGCGAAGCACTGCTTCGCAAGCGCCCGAACGCCCAGCCGCTAACGGCTGGGCCGGACCGCGGAGCGGGGTTTACGGCGTGTCCTGACCACCCGCACCGCACCGCCCAACTCACAGAAGACCAGAGCCGCTTTGGCTGTTGCTGTTGCTCCGGTTCGTAGCAGGTGCAGGGCGCAGCCCTGCCGAAAACCTTACTTCAGCCTACGACCCGTGCGGTCGATGCGGAACCACTCGCCGCCTTCCATCGGTGTATGGCCATCGCCATCCGGCGTGCCGCGACGGCAGCCGTTGCAGACCTCGGCCACGCCGTCGCGGAACGGCCAGGCGAAATCGAAGGTGCCCGGTACCACCTGACGGAATGTCAGATCGAAGTAGCCCACGCGATTGCCCACGCGCCCGCGCAGCAGGCCTTCCTCCGGCGTTTCCGGGCCGTTGTCCCAGGTCAGCACCGGCAGGCTGCGGCCGGTGCGGTCGACGTAATGGAAGCCCTGGTCGGCATACACCACGGCCAGGCCGTGGTCATCAAAGTTCAGGTCCTTCAGTGTGCCTGGCTGGATCTTCGGCCGGTGATCGACCACCTCGCAGTTGGGCAGCGGCCACAAGCCGTGTTCGTCGGTGAGCAGCTTGCATGCCGGCGCCTGTGCCTGCGCGTTGGCACTGGCCAGCATCCCGAACAGGGCCAGCGACCGCGCGAAGCGGCCGCCGGCGCGGGCAGGGCGGGCCTGCCGCAGGGTCACTTGTCCTCGGCCTTGCGCTCGAACGCGGTTGGTGCCGGCAGCTGCACCGGCACGCCCTTGTCGTCGCAGGTGCCGGCCTGGCACAGGCGCTCGCGCAGTGCCGGGGTGGCCTGCACGATCATGTGGTAGATCGCGTTCTGTTCCAGCGTGCCGCGGATCGCCTTGCTGCCCGGGCCGCGCGCCCAGATGCCGACGTCCTCGCCACCGTGCGACTCGGACTTCATCGGCACCAGTGCTTCCTGCATGTAGTCGGGATGCTCGGTGTCGACCTCGCGCAGGTTCGGGCGGCCGTTGGCCGGTTCGAAGCTGCTCGGGTTGTGCGGGTAGCGCTTGGGGCCGGCCGGCTGCTGGTTGCTGGCGCCGGTATGGCCCGGGCCGTTGGCATAGCTCAGCGTGGTGTACGGCTGGCCGGTGCCGTCCAGCGCGTAATCCAGCTTGCCGGCGCCATCTTCGCCACCCTTGTCCTTCACCTTGCCCAGGATCGGGTTGCCGCGCGCCGGGTAGCCGACGAAGTTCAACGTGTGCGAATGGTCGGCGGTGACGATGATCAGGGTGTCATCGGCCGAAGTCAGCTCGTTGGCCACGCGTACCGCGTCGGACAGCGCCACGGTTTCGGTCAGCGCACGGTAGGCGTTGCCGCTGTGGTTGGCGTGGTCGATGCGCGCGCCTTCGATCATCAGCACGTAGCCTTCCGGGTGCTGGGACAGGTTCTTGATCGCCGCAGCGGTCAGCTCGGCCAGGCTCGGCTCGCCGCCCGGATCCTGCGGACGCTCGTACTCGTAGCGCATGTGGTCCGGCTCGAACAGGCCCAGGATGGCCGGCGCGTTGGCCGCAGCCGCCAGTTGCTTGCTGTTCCACACGTAGGCGCCCTGCGGATGGGCCTGCTGCCATTCCTGCACCAGGCTGCGGCCGTCCAGACGCTGGCCGACCTTGTCGTCGTACTCCGGATCGCGCTCTTCCACAGTGGTGAACTCACCGCGGCCGCCACCGAGGGCCACCAGCGGGCCGCGGCCGTAACGCGAGGTCGACAGCAGCTGCTGGGCGATGTCCTTGCAGCCGGCGGCCTTGGCCGCGTCGGTCAGGTCGGTGTCGTTTTCCCAGTTGCGCTCGGGCGAGTGCGCATACGTCGCCGCCGGAGTGGCGTGGGTCAGGCGTGCGGTGGACACCACGCCGGTGGCCAGGCCGGCGCTGTCGGCCAGCTGCAGCCAGGTCAGCAGGCCCTTGGACAGGCTGTCGGCACAGTCGGTGCGGCTGCCGGCGCTGACGCCGATCGCGCCCATGTGGGTCTTCACGCCGGTGGTGATGGCGGTCATGGTGCCGGCCGAGTCCGGCGTCTGCGAATCGGTGTTGTAGGTCTTGCTGAACGCCGTGGCCGGGAAGCGCTCCCAGGACAGCAGGTTCTCTTCGCCCGAGCCGCCCTTGCGCTGGCCTTCGTAGATGCGCGAGGCGGCCACGGTGGTCAGACTCATGCCGTCACCGAGGAACAGGATGACGTTTTTGGCCTTTCCGGCCATCGCACCATTGGCCGCCGCCTGGGCGGCGCCGCTGCGGTACCACCACTGCGGTGTCTCGCCGGCCGGGTGCGCGACCGGGTCGACGGCGACTTTCAGGCCGGCCGGGGCAGAGGCGGGGGTAGTGCTGGCGCAGGCGCCGAGCAGCAGGGTGGTGGCACAGGCGGCCAACAGGGAGACGGAACGGCGCATGGACGCTGGGATCTCACAAACTGTAACGGGACGTTCATTATGCCCGGCCCTGCAAGGCACGCCGATGACACACTGATTTGCCGGCCGGGCGGTCGTTCCGCGGGCCAGGTTCGGCTATCGTGCCAGCATCCCTTCCTTCCCCTCTGGATTGCCTATGAAGCTGGTCTCTGCCTGGCTGCGGATTCCATTCTGGCAGCGCGTGGTCGGTGGCTTCGTGCTCGGCGCGCTGGCCGGCTGGGCGCTCGGCCCGGCCGCGGAAACGTGGTTTGGCCCGCTCGGTGAGCTGTACGTCACCCTGATCAAGATGATCGCCGTACCGTTGGTGTTCTTCGCGGTCATCAATGCGATTTCTTCGCTGCATGGCCAGAAGTCGGTCGCCGCGCTCAGTGGCCGCACCTTCCTGTGGTTCGTGATCACCGCAGCGCTGGCGGTATGCGTCGGCCTGGCCGTGGGCACCGTGCTGCAGCCGGGTGCCGGTGGACTGCAGTTGTCGATGGCCAGCAACTACGTACCGCGCGAAGTGCCCAGCGTGGTGCAGGTGCTGCTGGATGTGGTGCCCGCCAATGTCTTCTACGCGCTGTCCGGCATCGGCACCAAGGTCAATGCCGCTGGTGAGACCGTGCTGGCGGCCGGCCGCGGCTCGATCCTGCCGGTGATCTTCTTCGCCGGCCTGGTCGGCTTTGCCATCGTCAAGCTGGGCGAGAAGGTGACCGAGGCGCGCAAGCTGGTCGGCCAGATGAGCGACATCATGATCCAGGTGACCCGCTTCGTACTGGAAGTCACCCCGATCGGCACCTTCGGCCTGATCGCCGGCCTGGTCGGCAGCTACGGTTTCGAGAAGCTGCTGCCGCTGGGGCATTTCGTGCTGGCGCTGTACGTGGCCTGCGCGCTGCACATCGTGGTGGTCTACAGCGCACTGTTGATGGCGCATGGCCTGAACCCACTGAAGTTCTTCCGTGGCGCCGCGCCGGGCATGCAGGTGGCGTTCGTCAGCTCGTCCAGCTTCGCGGCGATGCCGGTGGCGCTGCGTTCGATCACCCACAACCTGGGGGTGAACAAGGACTACGGCTCGTTCGCGGTGCCGCTGGGTGCCAGCATCAAGATGGACGGCTGCGGTGCGATCTACCCGGCGCTGTGCGCGGTGTTCATCGCGCAGTACAGCGGCGTGCCGCTGACCCCGGAACAGTACGTGGTGGTGCTGATTGCTTCGGTGCTGGGCAGCTTCGGTACCGCCGGTGTGCCGGGCACGGCGGTGATCATGGCCACGGTGGTGCTGAGTGCGGCCAACCTGCCGCTGGAAACCATCGGTTACCTGTATGCCATCGACCGCATCCTGGACATGATGCGCACGATGACCAACGTGACCGGCCAGATGCTGGTGCCGGTGATCGTGGCCAAGGAGACCGGGCTGCTCGACCAGGCGGTGTATGACAACCCGTCCAGCAATGTCGGTGTGGATGACCCCGACCCGACGCCGCCGCGCGGCTGAGGTTGCGTGGTGGTGATGGAAGGCCCACCCTGACCGGCGGGCCTTTTGTTTTGTTCCGGTAGATCCACGCCATGCGTGGATGGCGGCCGTGCCGACCAACGGTCGGCACCCACCGGGGGCGCAAACGAAAAAGCCGCTGCAGGGCAGCGGCTTTTCGTCTCTCAGGCGGCGCGGTGGCGCCAGCGGGTCAGAGGTCGACCCGGCGGGCCTGCATGAACTTGTTGCCCCAGTAGCCACTGAGCAGGGTGTCCACGCGGACGTCCTTGCCCGAGCTCGGTGCGTGCAGGAAACGGCCATCACCGACATAGATGCCGACGTGGTCGACGCGGCCCTTGCGGCCGAAGAACACCAGGTCGCCCGCGGCCAGCGCGGTGCGGTCGTTGATCAGTTCGGCGTTGTCGTCGTGGGCCATCTCGCGCGACACGCGCGGCAGTTCGATACCCAGCGCAGAACGGAACACGTAGCCAACCAGGCCGCTGCAGTCGAAGCCGCTGTCCGGGTTGCTGCCGCCCCAACGGTACGGGGTGCCCAGCAGGGTCATCGCGCGGCGCAGCAGCGACTGCACCTTGCCATTGTCGGCGGCGGTGCCGACAACGCTGCCATTGGCGGCGCTGCTGGTGTCGTAGTTGGCGAGCAGGCGGCTGAGATCGCCGGCCACCACGGCCGAGCGGTCCATCAGCGGAATGGTGTCGTTGGCGGCCAGGTGCGGCAGCAGGGCGGCCAGCGTGGCGCTGGCGGCGGCATCGACGCGGCTGCGCTGCGGAGCGGCAGCCTCGGCCTTGGCGGCCGGTCGGGCGGTGCTCTCGGCCACCGGGGCCGGGGTCACATCGGAGGAACGGTTCGGAGCGGTCTGCGACCAAGCCGGAAGGCTGGTCAGGCACAGTGCCAGGCCAAGCAACAGCGGGCGGGCACCACGTGAAGATACGGAAGTCTGGCCTTCGCTTTTCAGGTCGTCAGTCGTCACGCGTCGGTCACAGGAAAAAAACGATGGGGCATCATGCCCTGTAAAAGCGCGGATAAGTTAAAAATTCCGTTAGTAATCCGTTAGTTTCATAGTGATGCGCGTCACATTTTTGAACATATCGCCTGTTCATTTTAGCGAAGAACGCGTTTCGCCCCCGTGTAGTGGTCCTTCCAGTAAGGCCCACTGAGCGAGTCGAGCCGGACCGTGCCGCCGGTGCTGGGGGCGTGCACGAAACGCCCTTCACCCACGTAGATGCCGACATGGGTGACGTTGCCGCGGCTGCCGAAGAACACCAGATCGCCGGTGGCCAGGCGCTGCGGGTCGATCTTCGGGCCCTGTACCGCAGCCAGGTCACGCGAGGTACGTGGCAGCTTCAGGTCCAGCATCTCGCGGTAGACGTAGGCCACCAGGCCGCTGCAGTCGAAGCCCGAATCGGGGGTGTTGCCGCCGTAGCGGTAGGGCGTGCCGACCAGGCTGATGGCGCGCATCAGCACCGAATTGGCCGCCTCGGGGTTGTCCGGCACGGTCTTCGGCCAGTGCGCGGTTGGCGGTGGCGGAGCAGGGCGGGTGGCCTTGCCGCCGCCGCAGGCGGTCAGCAACAGGGGCAGGGCCAGCAGCAGGGCCGGGGCGAGCAACCGGCGCGGGCCGGACGAAACTGGCGTGATGTGCATGATCTCCGGATAATGCGCCACCTTGGATTGGCCGTCATGATGGCGGCGTCCCCGCCGGGCCACAACCCGCCCCAACCCGCCTGCCTCCGGCAGATCCAGACAGAGTTGCGCATGAAGATCGAAAAAGACCGCGTTGTCCGCTTCCACTACACCGTTTCCGAAGCCGGCCAGGAGCCGATCGAGTCGTCCAAGGACCGCGGCGAGCCGCTGGCGATCCTGATCGGCCACGGCAACATCATCCCGGGCCTGGAAAACGCCATGATGGACAAGGAAGCCGGCGCGACCTTCAGCGTCGACGTCAAGGCCGCCGATGCCTACGGTGAGCGTCGCGAGGGCCTGTCCCAGCGCGTGCCGAAGAAGCACTTCGGCAACACCAAGCTGGCCCCGGGCCAGCAGGTCGTGCTGCAGACCAACTTCGGCCCGCGTGCGGTGACCGTGCAGAAGGTCGGCATGAGCGTGGTCGACGTGGACCTGAACCATCCGATGGCCGGCAAGGACCTGCACTTCGACGTTGAAATCGTCGACGTGCGCGAAGCCGGCAAGGAAGAGATCGATCACGGCCACGTCCACGGCGACGGCGGTCACCAGCACTGATCGTCGCGCGATCGTGATGGCAGCAACGGCCCGCTTCGGCGGGCCGTTGCGTTTCTGGAACACGGCGCGGCCATCCATGGCGCTTGGGCCGGCGGCATAATGGTGGACCTGCTCGACGGACGCCCCGTGAACGCCGCTTCTCCTTCTCTGCAACCGCTGGCTTCCAGCGAACGCATCGCGGTGCTGGATGTGCTGCGCGGTGCCGCGCTGCTGGGCATCCTGCTGATGAACATCGAGGCCTTCAGCGGTCCGCTGGACCTGGCCTTCACCGGTATCGACACGCACTGGCAGGGCCTGGACTACTGGGCCGATGCGTTCGTCTATGTGTTCGTGCAGGGCAAGTTCTTCACCCTGTTCTCGTTGCTGTTCGGCGCCGGCTTCGCGGTGATGGCGCAGCGCGCCGAGGTGGCCGGGCGTGCGTTCACCCCGTTCTACCTGCGCCGCAGTGCCGGCCTGCTGCTGATCGGCCTGTGCCATGCGCTGCTGGTCTGGTCCGGCGACATCCTGGTGCTGTACGCGCTGGTTTCGCTGCCGCTGCTGGCATGCCGCGAGGCGCCGCGCAGCTGGCTGCCGTGGATGGGCGTGATCGTCTATCTGGGCGGCGTGGCGATGATGCTGCTGGTCGGGGCGATGGTGTCGATGGCGCCGGTGGAGGACCTGCAGAAGATGCTCGCCGACGCACAGCAGGAGATCGCCCAGCAGCGCCTGGTGTACGGGCAGGGCAGCTGGATGCAGGCCAACGCGCAGCGCCTGGGCGAGTTCGGATCGTCGATGGGGGCGCTGCTGATTACGGGCCCGGAAGTGCTGGGCATGTTCCTGATCGGCAGCTGGTTTGCCGGCAGCGGCGCACTGGCCACCCCGGAGCGCTTCGTGCGGCTGTACACGGTGTTGCGCTGGGTGGCGCTCCCGCTCGGCCTGGTGATCACGCTGCTGGGGGTTGTCTGGAAGCCGTATCTGGCACCGGGTGCCTATGATCTGCCGGTCACCGCCGCGATGGCCCTGGTGACGGTGGGCGGTCTGCCGATGTGCCTGGGCTACCTGGCCTGGATCGTGCATTGGCGCAGGCGGCTGGCGTGGTTGGCGCCGGTGGGACGCATGGCGTTGACCCACTACCTGGGCCAGTCGCTGCTGTGCACCTGGCTGTTCTATCACTACGGCCTGGGCGCGTTCGGGCAGATGCCGCGCAGCGTGCAGCTGTTGTTCGCGCTGGCGCTGTTTGCGGTGCAGGTGGGCATTTCGCACGCCTGGCTGCGGCGCTTCCGTTTCGGCCCGATGGAATGGCTGTGGCGCGCGATGACGTACCGGCAGTGGCCGCCGATGCGGCGCGGAGCCGGGCAGGGCTGATCGATGCAGGGCGCGCGCGAGGATGTGATCGTGGTGGGCGCCGGTGCCATCGGTCTGGCCACTGCGCTCGCGCTGCGCGCGCAGGGCAGGCAGGTGCGGGTGATCGAACGGGGGCGCATCGGCGGCGCGACCTCGCATGGCAACTGCGGCACCATCACGCCCAGTCATGCGCCACCGCTGGCGGCCCCCGGTGTACCGCTGCGTGCGCTGCGCTGGATGCTCGACCCGCGCGCACCGCTGTATGTGCGCACGCGGCTGGACCCAACGCTGTGGCGCTGGTTGCTGCAGTTCGGCGCGCGCTGCAACGCGCGGGACTGGCTGCAGTCCACGCGGGCACGCGGCGCACTGTTGAATGATTCGCGGCTGCGCCTGGCGCAGTGGGTGAAGACACACGCGCTGGACTGCGAATTCAAGGCGCGCGGTCTGGATTACGTGTTCGGTGATGCGCGCAACTTCGACCATTACGCGGCCGAGTGCGAGGCATTGAACGCGCAGGGCATTTCCACGCGGTGCATCGGTGGCGCCGACTACGCGCGCGACAACCCGGCCTTCCATGATCGGCTTGCCGGTGCGATCCACTTCCCCGGTGATGCACAGCTGCGACCGGACCGCTACACCGCCGAACTGGCACGCGTGCTGCGCGCGCAGGGCGTGGTGATTGACGAACAGCGGGATGTGCAGGGTTTCATCGGCGATGCGCACGGTGTGCGCGTGCAGGCCGGTGGCCAGCATCTGTTGGCGCGCGAGCTGGTGCTGGCCACCGGGCCGTGGTCGCGCCACTGGGCGCGGCAGCTGGATCTGCGCGTGCCGATCCAGCCCGGCAAGGGCTATTCGCTGACCTGGTCGCGCCCATCGCAGGTGCCGCTGCGTCCGGCGGTGCTGAAAGACCATTCCGTCTTCGTGATTGCCTGGCGCGACGCGCTGCGGCTGGGCGGCACCATGGAGTTCGCCGGTGCTGACCCGCAGCTGCATGCGACCCGCCTGCAGGCGTTGCAGCGCGCTGCCGACCACTACCTGCGCACGCCGCGCGGCGCGCAGCTGCAGGAACAGTGGTGTGGCTGGCGGCCGATGAGCGTGGACGACGTGCCGATGATCGGCCGCGCGCCCGCGCATCCTCACGTCTGGCTTGCAGCCGGGCATGGCATGCTCGGCATCAGCATGAGCGCCGGCACCGGCCAATTGATTGCCGATCTGGTCTGCGGCCGCACGCCCGCGATCGATCCTGCCCCTTACCGACCCGAGCGATTCCGATGAGCACTGCACCCTATGATTACGATCTGATCGTCCTTGGCGGCGGTTCCGCCGGCCTGGCCGGTGCGATCCGCGCCGCGCAGCATGGCAAGCGCGTGGCGATGCTCGAACCCGGCGAACTGGGCGGCACCTGCGTCAATGTCGGCTGCGTGCCGAAGAAGGCGATGTGGCTGGCGGCCGACCTGCACGAGCGCATCGGCCTGGCCAACGCGATGGGCTTCGATGTGCCGGTGCGCCCGGCACTGTCGTGGAAGGAGCTGGTGATCCACCGCCAGGCCTACATCAGCAACATCCACACCAGCTACCACAAGCGCCTGGACGAAACCGGCGTGGTACGCATCCCGGCACGCGGCCATCTGCTCGACGCGCATACCGTGGCCTGCAGCGACGGCGTGCGCTACAGCGGCGAACACATCCTGATCGCCACCGGCGCGCACCCGCTGCGCCCGGACATTCCGGGTGCCGAGCTGGGCCTGGTCTCCGATGACTTCTTCGATCTGCGCGCGGCACCGGCCGAGGTGGCCATCATCGGTGGCGGTTACATCGCGGTGGAACTGGCCGGGCTGCTGCAGGCACTGGGCAGCAAGGTGAGCCTGCTGGTGCGTGGCCAGCGGCTGCTGGAGCGCTTCGACTACGAACTGACCGATCAGCTGGCCGAGAACCTGAAGCAGCAGGGCGTACGCATCCATTTCGGTTACCGCCTGCGTGAACTGCAGCGCGACGGTGAGCGTGTGCGTGCGTTCGGCCACGATGGGCCGCTGGACAGCGTGTTCGATGCGGTGTTCTTCGCCACCGGCCGCCGCGGCAACAGCCGTGACCTGGGCCTGGAGGCGCTGGGCATTGGCATCGGCGAGCACCAGCAGGTGGAAGTGGACCAATGGCAGACCACGAGCGTGCCGAGCGTTCATGCGGTCGGCGACATCGCCGGCAAGGTCGGCCTGACCCCGGTGGCGGTGGCCGCATCGCGGCGGTTGATGGACCGCCTGTTCGGTGGCCGCCCGCAATCGAAGATGGATTACGAGAACGTGGCCAGTGTGGTGTTCTCGCACCCGCCGCTGGGCGCGGTGGGCATGAGCGAGGAAGAGGCGCGTGCGCGCTTCGATCAGGTGAGCGTGTACCACAGCCGCTTCCGCCCGATGCTGCAGGCGCTGGCCAACGGCACCCAGCGCAGCCTGTTCAAGATGGTCTGTGCCGGCCCGGAAGAACGGGTGGTGGGCATTCACCTGCTGGGCGAAGCGGCCGATGAAATCCTGCAGGGCTTCGCCGTTGCGGTGAAGATGGGGGCGACCAAGGCGCAGTTCGACGACACCGTGGCGATCCACCCGACCTCGGCCGAGGAAGTGGTGCTGATGCGCTGAGCCAGGCCGTTGTAGAGCCGAGCCATGCTCGGCTGCTTTTCGCCCAGACATGGCGAAGCCGAGCGTAGGCTCGGCTCTACGGGGCGCCGGGCGCACCCATGCGACAATGACGGCCCCCACGTCTTCCCTGGCCGCCCGGTGCGGCCTGCCGCTGTCCTGATGTCCAGCCCCGTTTCCCGTATCGCCACCGCCTCCCCACGCATCGCGCTGGGCGGCATCGGCCTGGCCGCGATCGGTGCCGTCGCCGCCTCCGGCAAGGCCGTCATCGTCAAGCTCGGCCTGCGCCATGGTGTCGATGCCACCACGCTGCTCGCGCTGCGCATGCTGATGGCGCTGCCCTTGTTCGTGCTCATGGCACTGTGGGCCGCGCGCCGGGCCGGGCCACTGTCCTGGGCCGACCGCGCCCGCGTGCTGTGGCTCGGGTTCACCGGCTATTACCTGTCCAGCCTGCTCGACTTCCAGGGCCTGCAGTACATCAGCGTGACCCTGGAACGGTTGATCCTGTACCTGAACCCGACCCTGGTGCTGCTGATCAACGTGCTGCTGGCACGGCAGCGGCCGGGGCGCTGGCAGATCGGCGCGCTGGTGCTGAGCTACCTCGGTGTGCTGCTGGCCTTCGGCCACGATCTGCAGCGCGAGGGCGGGCAGATCATCGTCGGCAGCCTGCTGGTGCTGGGCAGTGCGCTCAGCTACGCGCTGTACCTGTTCGGCAGTGGGCAGGTGGTGGCGCGCATCGGTGCGGTGCGGCTGACCGCCTATGCCAGCTGTGTGGCCAGCGTGCTGGTGCTGCTGCATTTCGCGGTGACCCATCCACTGCCGTTGCTGTGGCAGGCACCGGCACGGGTGCAATGGCTGTCGCTGGTCAATGCCACCGTGTGCACGGTGCTGCCGGTGCTGGCGATCATGCTGGCGGTGCAACGCGTGGGTTCGTCGCTGGCCGCGCAGGTCGGTATGCTGGGCCCCGTTTCCACCATCGTGATGAGCCTATGGCTGCTCGACGAACCGATGGGGCCGGCGCAGATCGCCGGCACCGTGCTGGTGCTGATCGGCGTACTGCTGGTGACCCGGCTGCGGCGCTGACGCCGGAGCAGGCGCGTGCACGCATCCTGGCGGTGATCCGCGCGATTCCGCCGGGACAGGTGCTGGGCTATGGCCAGGTGGCGATGCGAGCCGGCCTGCCCGGGCGGGCGCGGTTGACCGCGCGCATCCTCGGCCAGAACGACGACCCGGACCTGCCCTGGCACCGTGTGCTGCGCTCGGACGGGCGCATCGCGATGGCGGAGGGATCGGCCGGCTGGCGCGAGCAGTCACAGCGCTTGCGTGCCGAGGGCGTGGTGGTGGAGAACGGGCGGGTGCGGATGGCGGCGACCGATCCGGCCGCAGCGCTGGATGCCGCGGTGTGGGGCCCCGGCTGAGCGTGGCGGGCGACTGAACAGGCTGCGCCTGCCGGTCGCCAACAAGATGCGGTGCTGCGGCTATGATGGAGGCCGTTCCATGCCGGTGCTCCCATGTTCCCGCGACTGCCAACCGTCACCAAGGCCCTGCTGATCGCCAACGCGATCCTGTTTCTGCTGCAGCAGCCGTTCCTGCTCGGCATGCAGACCTTCGAGCCGTTCATGCTGCAACCGCTGCAGCAGGGCTTCGATGCGTTCTCGCCCGGCGGCAACTTCCAGCCGTGGCAGCTGCTGACCTATGGCTTCCTGCATGGCAGCTTCGGCCACCTGTTCTTCAACATGCTGGCGGTCTTCATGTTCGGCGCGCCGCTGGAGCAGACCTGGGGCGAGAAGCGCTTCCTGCTGTACTACCTTGTGTGCGTGGCCGGTGCCGGCGTCTGCCAGCTGCTGGTCGGCACCCTGCTGGAGAATCCGGCCACGGTGCTGGGTGCCTCCGGCGGCGTGTTCGGCCTGCTGCTGGCCTACGGCATGCTGTTCCCGAACCAGCGGGTGATGCTGCTGTTCCCGCCGATTCCGATGAAGGCGCGGACCTTCGTGATCCTGTTCGGTGTGGGCGAACTGGTGCTCGGCATGACCGGCTGGCAGCCAGGCGTGGCCCACTTCGCGCATCTGGGCGGCATGCTGTTCGGCTGGCTGCTGATCCGCTACTGGCGCGGACAACCGCCGTTCAACAAGCGCCGCCCGCCGGGCCCACCGAATCGCCCGAACCATCTGCGAAGCGTGAAGTGAGGCGCGATGCGTCTCGCTTCACGCGGGTAGGTGCCAACCACGGTTGGCACCTACCAGAGCAAACGGTACGCCTACCAAAGGCACACCCTCACAGATCCCGCAGTACCACCTGCGCGGCATTGTGCCCCGGTGCACCGGTAACGCCACCGCCGGGATGGGTGCCCGAACCGCACAGATACAGGCCGGGCAGGGCGCCACGGTAGCCGGCCTGGCCGACCATCGGCCGTGCCGAGAACAGCTGGTTGGCACTGAGCGCGCCGTGGAAGATGTCGCCGCCGATCAGGCCGAAGGTGCGTTCCAGATCCAGTGGTGACAACACCTGGCGGCCCAGCACGCTGTTGGCGAAGCCAGGCGCATGACGTTCGACGGTGGCGATCATCAGGTCGGCCACGCTGTCCTTGTGGTCATCCCAGTGCCGACCTTCGGACAGCACCGGCGCCACGTGCTGGCAGAACAGGCTGGCCACATGCTGCCCGGGCGGCGCCAACGAATCATCCAGCGTACTGGGAATCAGCATCTCCACGATGGGCTCGCGTGACCAGCCGTCGCGGCGTGCGTCCAGCCAGGCGCGGTCCATGTAGTCCAGGCTGGGTGCCAGGATGATGCCGGCACTGAGATGCTCGCCCGGCCCGGGCAGGGCGCGGAAGTCGGGCAGACGCGACAGCGCCACGTTCATCCGGAACGTGCCCGATCCACAGCGCCAGTGCGTCATGCGCTCGCGGGTTGCTTGAGGTACCTGCGCCGGTTCCAGCAGCTGCTCGTACAGCAGTTTCGGGTTGACGTTGGCGATCACCACGTGTGCGCGGAGCGTTTCGCCGTTGCCCAGTTCCACACCGACCGCGCGGCCCTGCTCGACATGCACTCGCCGCACATCGGCATCCACGCGCAGCTCGGCGCCGGCCTGGCGTGCAGCGGCCGCGATGGCCTGGCTGATCGCGCCCATGCCACCGATCGCGTGGCCCCACGCGCCTTTCACGCCATTGCACTGGCCAAACACATGATGCAGCAGCACGTAGGCACTGCCCGGCGAGTAGGGGCTGGCGTAGTTGCCGACGATGCCGTCGAAGCCGAACAAGGCCTTGATCGGCTCGCTTTCAAACCAGCGGTCCAGGTACTCGGCCGCCGACAGCGTGAACAGGTCCAGCAGTTCCTGGCGCAGTGAAGCATCCAGCGCCGCCAGTTCGCGGCCCAGCTTTCCCATCTGCCACAGTGCGGGCAGCGCGCGCCAACCACCCGACATGCCAAGATCCGGCGGCGCGCGCAGGGCCCACGCACGCAGCACGTCGGCGAAGACCTCCAGCCGCGCCTCGTAGGCGGGCAGCACCTGTGCATCGCGTCGGGAGAACTTGGCCACCTCGGCCTGGGTACGGCCCGGCGCCGACAACAGGTAGCGGCCATCGGGCAATGGCAGAAAGTTGTTGGCCGGCCGCGCAACGATGCGCAGCCCATGCGCATGCAGCTGCAGATCGTCGATCACCTTCGGCTGCAGCAGCGACACCGTGTACGAGGCCACCGAATTGCGGAAGCCGGGATGGAACTCCTCGGTGACCGCCGCCCCGCCGAGCACGCTGCGCCGTTCCAGCACCAGCACCTGCTTCCCGGCCTTCGCCAGATAGGCCGCGCAGACGAGCCCGTTGTGACCGCCACCGATGATGATCGCATCCCAGGACATCTGCACCTCGCAAAAAGGGGGCGGAGGGGATCAAGTCGCATTCTGCATCGATGCGCCGGGGATGGGGAGAAACGACTTAATTCCCTCCGTCCCCTTTTTTGATTGCCGCTTCGAGGGTCGCGATGTCGATCTTCTTCATCGGCATCATCGCGTTGAAGGCGCGCTTGGCCAGCGCCTTGTCCTTGCTGGTCACCGCTTCGATCAGCATGCGTGGGCTGATCTGCCAGGAAATGCCCCAGCGGTCCTTGCACCAGCCGCATTGGCTCTCCTGGCCGCCGTTGCCGACGATGGCATTCCACAGGCGGTCGGTCTCGGCCTGGTCTTCGGTCTGGATCTGGAAGGAGAAGGCTTCGCTGTGCTTGAACGCAGTGCCGCCATTGAGGCCGACGCAGGGAATGCCGCAGACGCTGAACTCAACCGTCAGCACGTTGCCTTCCTTTCCGTCCGGGTAATCACCGGGGGCGTGGTGCACGGCCGTCACTGCACTGTCGGGCAGGATGCTGGCATAGAAGGTAGCGGCCTCGAGTGCGCCGCTGTCGTACCAGATGCAGATCGTGTTCTTGTGTGCCATGTCGGGGCTCCACGATGGACGAGGCCGCAGCGATAACATGCCCGGTGTTAACCCGGGATCGTGCTGCACCCGCAGAAAAAAGGGCGCCCGAAGGCGCCCTTTGCTGTGCTGCGTCAGCCCTGGCTCAACGCCAGACCTTGATCTGCTCGGCCTCGCTGCGCTGCATCGGCTGGCCGGCCTTGCAGCTGAAGGTGGCCCCGAACGCGGGCAGGTTGGCCAGCGTGCCGTTGCTGCGCCACATGCCCGGTGCACGGATGTCGGCGGTCAGGCGGCGCACGGCTTCGTTCGGCGACAGCTGCTGTGCCCACAGCGCCGACCAGGCACGGAAGAAGCCCTGCTGCTGTGCCTGCTTGGCCTTCGGCTCCTGCGCGGTGTACGCCGCCCAGGCCAGTTCCAGACCGGCGATGTCGGCCAGGTTTTCTTCCTGGGTCAGCGTGCCGTTGACCTTGGCACCCTTCACGCCGGGGAATTCGTAGGCGCCGTACTGGGCGGCCACGCGGTTGCCGAGCAGGGTCCAGGCGGTCTTGTCGGCCGGGGTCCACCAGCTGCGCAGTTCACCCTTGGCATCCACCAGCGCGCCCTTGGCGTCGATCGCGCGGGTCAGCTCATGGCCGACCAGGCCACCGAAGCTGCCGAACTTGTCGGCCGCGTCGGCCTTGGCGTTGAACACCGGACCCTGCAGGATCGCAGCGGTGACGATCAGGCGGTTCTGCGCCAGGTCATAGGCCAGCGACGGCTGCTGCGGCAGCACGTCCCAGCGGCGGTCGGCGTTGCCCTTGCCGATGCGGCGCATCTCCTCACGGTGGCGCCAGGTCGATGCGATCAGCATGTTGCCGCCGAACGAGCCGCGGCCCATCGGCTGAACCGTGTAGTCGAGGTCACGCAGCGGCGTACCGATCTCGATCTTCAGCGCGGCCAGCTTGGCCTGCGCTTCGGTCTTGGCCTCGGCGCTCATCCAGCTGCTGTTCTTGACCGCCTCGATCTGCACCTCGCGCACCTTGTCGACGATCCATGCCGCCTGGCGACGGTCTTCGGCCGACAGGTAACGCGCGGCATACTCGCGGCCGACCATCGGGCCGGCGGCCACGTTGATCGCATCGAGCACGCTTTCCCAGCGCTGCGGCGGCAGCGTTTCGCCGCGCAGCACGCGGCCACGGAATTCAAACTCGGCGTCGCGGTAGGCCTTGGACAGGTACGGTGCCATCGAATCGCCCACGCGCCAGCGCAGGTAGGCCTTCCACTGGTCCGGCTTGAGCTTGGTGACCATGCCGTCAAGCTGCTTGAACAGCTGCGGGTCGGCCAGCGAGACCAGATCGTCGTCCACGCCCTGCGCCTTCAGGAACGCATCCAGCTGCAGGTTGCGGTAGCGGCTGTTCAGATCCTTGGTGGAGATCGGCGCGTAGTTGTTGAACGGATTGTTGATGCCGGCCAGCGACTGCGCATTGCGCGCCAGTTCGGTTTCCAGCGCGATCACCGCCTGCGACTCCGCATCCAGCTTGGCAGCCGGGGTGCCGGTCAGCGCCAGGATCTGCTTGACGTAGTTGCGGTAGCGGCCCATCAACGCCACGGTATCGGCATCGGTACGGGTGTAGAACGCCGGATCGGGCAGGCCCATGCCGCCCTGCATGAAGTAACCGATGTGTCGGTCCAGTGCCTTCAGGTCCACATCCGGACCGAAGTTGAAGGCCACCGGAATGCCGACCTGGTGCAGCGCGGCGATCGAGGCCGGAACATCCTTGGCCTTCTTGATGGCGTTGATGCGGGTCAGCAGCGGCGCGATCGGATTGGAGCCGTCTGCTTCCACCGCCGCCTCGTCCAGGCCGCTGGCCCAGAAATCGCCCAGCAGCTTCTGCACGTTGCCCTGCGGCGCCTTCATCGAGGCGTCCAGCAGTTCACGCTGCTGTTGGCGGCTGCGCTCGACCAGCTGGCCCAGCGCGGTGGTGGCACCGACCTGCGGCGCCGGGTTGGCCTTGAGCCAGCCCGCATTGGTGGCCGCATAGAAATCGCTGCACTGGGCGCTGACGGCCGGGGCACGCGCGGCCTTCTTCTTGGCGGCGGCGAACGCATCATGGCTCGGGACCAGGGTCGCCAGGCTGATGCCCAGGGCGATGGCAAGCGGACGGAAGTTGGGCATGTAGAACGAATCCGTGATGGATTGAGGGCGCGCGCACTATAGCAAGCCGGGCATGGACGCGGCATGCACGCATCACGCTGCATCCGCCGGGCATGACCCGGCGCGACCGGATGGGTGGCATGGACCCATCACGCTGCTCTCGCCGACCAAGGTCGGCAGCCGCCGGAGAGCGTCGGGATGAGTGGATCCACGCCATGCGTGGATGGCGGGTTAGGCAAAAAGACAAAGGCCCGGGAATCCCCGGGCCTTTGCAGGTCTGCCGCAGCGTCAGCCGGGGCTTACCAGATCACCACCTGCTGATCGCCGGCACGGACCATCGGTGCACCGGCCTTGCACTGGAACGCTGCGGCGAAGGTCGGCAGGTTCGACGGCGCACCCATGGCGCGGAACTGCGCCGGGGCGTGCGGGTCGGTGGCCAGGCGGACCTTGGCGTTTTCCGGGGTGTACTTGGTACGCCACACGGTGGCCCAGTTGAAGAAGAAGCGCTGGTCGCGGGTGAAGCCGTCAACCTTGGCGTCTTCCTTGCCGGCGCTGGCCTTCTGCAGAGCGTCGTAGGCGGTGGCCAGGCCACCCAGATCGGCGATGTTCTCGCCCAGGGTCAGGTGGCCGTTCACCGCCTGGCCGTCAACCTTGTACTGGTCGAACTGCTTGACCAGCTTGCCGGTCAGGCCTTCGAAGTTCTTCTTGTCGGCCGGGCTCCACCAGTCTTCCAGGTTGCCGGTCGGCCCGAAGCGTGCGCCCTGGTCGTCGTAACCGTGGGTCATCTCGTGGCCGATCACCGCACCGATGCCGCCGTAGTTCAGCGCGTCGTCGGCCTTCGGGTCGAAGAACGGCGGCTGCAGGATGGCGGCCGGGAACACGATCTCGTTCTGCAGCGGGTTGTAGTAGGCGTTGACCGTCTGCGGGGTCATGCCCCACTCGGTCTTGTCCACCGGCTTGCCGATCTTGGACAGGTTGAACTTGTAGTTGAACTCGTTGGCCGCGCGCACGTTGCCCAGGAAGCTGTCGCGCTGGGTCTGCAGGCCCGACCAGTCACGCCACTTGTCCGGGTAGCCGATCTTGGGGGTGAAGGTTTCCCACTTGGCGATGGCCTTGGCCTTGGTTTCCTCGCTCATCCAGCTCAGGCCCTGGATGCGTTCCTTCAGCGACGCGGCCAGGTTCTTCACCAGCTCTTCCATCTTCGCCTTGGCTTCCGGCGAGAAGGCCACCTTCACGTACAGCTGGCCGAAGGCTTCGCCGGCATCGTTCTCGATGGTGCCCAGCACGCGCTTCCAGCGCGGCTTCTGTTCCTTCTGGCCGTTGAGGGTCTTGCCGTAGAACTCGTAGTTCTCCTGCACGAAGGCATCGGCCAGGTACGGCGAGGCGCTGTCCACGGTGTGGAAGCGCAGGTAGGCGCGCCACACCGACGGATCGGTGTCGCCCAGCGCCTTGCTCACTTCTTCATGGAAGGCCGGCATGGCCAGCGAGAACTTCTCCGGCGCGGCCACGCCCTGCGACTTGAAGAACTCGGTCCAGCTGAAGTTCGGGGTCAGCTTGTCGGCGTCGGCCAGGGTGACCGGGTTGTAGAACAGCTCGACGTTGCGCGACAGCTCCACGCGCGACTTCGATGCCTTGGCCAGGCGGGTCTCGAACTTGACCACGTCCTCGGCCTGCTTGGCCGCATCGGCTGCAGCGACGCCGGACAGTTCCAGCACCTTGGCCACGTGCGCCTGGTAGGCCTTCAGCTTGTCGGCGTTCTTGGCATCGGTGTAATAGGTGGTGTCCGGCAGGCCCAGGCCACCCTGGCTGGCGTAGGCCAGGTTCACCGCCGAGTTCTTGAAGTCGGCTTCAGCGCCGAAGCCGAACAGGATGTTGTCACCCTTGGCCGCGCTGCTGCGCAGGTAGTTGGCGATGGCTGCCTTGTCCTGCAGGCCGTCGATCGCGCTCAGGTCGGCCTTCAGCGGCTCGATGCCCTGGGCATTGATCTTGGCTTCGTCCATGCCGGTGGCCCACAGGTCGCCGACGATCTTCTCGATGTGGTTCGGGTTCTTCACCTGTGCGACCTGCTCGGCCAGCTGGTGCTGCACGGCCACCGAACGCTCGTCGAGGATGGTGAACGCGCCCCAGCTGGTGCGGTCGCCCGGGATCTCATTGGCGGCCAGCCACTTGCTGTTGACGTAGTCGCCGAAGGCGGTGCAGGCGTCCTTGGTGGTATCCAGGTCGCTGGGCTGGAAGGCGTTGTAGGCCGGCAGCTTGCTCTCATCCAGCTTGTAAACGGTGGCTTCGGCGGTGGCCGGGGCGGGGGCCGCGGCATCCTTGGCCGGGCTTTCGTTCTTGCCGCAGCCGGCCAGCACGGCCGACACGGCCAGGCTGAGCAGGACGATCTTGGGAGTGCGCGTCATCACTATTGTTGGCCTCCAGGCCGAGTGAGTCAGGAAAGAGCCGCAGGTACGGCCGTGGGCCGAACGATACGCCGCCGGCCTGCGCTGCAAGGGTGTCGAAGGTCATGCCCGGGCGCAAGGGCCAGAACGTGCAAGGACGCCCGCCGGGCGCCCTTGCTGTGGGCCGGTAACGCTTACAGGCCGCCGCCGCCGCAGCCTTTGCCCAGGTAGTCGTCGATCAGCTGCAACTGGTCGGCCATGATCCGGCGCGTCCAGGCCGGCCCGTGGGCGTAATCGGCGATGGCGTGGAACTCGACCGGCTGGCCGGAACCCTTCGCCTTGTTCACGAACCACTCCGACTGTTCGATCGGCACCGTGCGGTCGCGATCGCCGTGGTAGACCATCAACGGGATCTTCATCTCGCCGGCCTTGTCCACCGGGTTCAGGCCGGCCACGGTGGGGGCCTGGGCCTGGCGGAAGAACGGGTTGGTATAGAAGCGCGACCAGATCTTCTTGATGTCCGAGACGCCGGCACCGGCAATGGCACATTTGTACAGGCCGTTGGGGCGCACCGATGCGGCAAACGCCGAGTAGCCGCCATAGGAGAAGCCGAACATGGCGATGTGGCCGGGGCGGGCGATCTTCTGGTCGATCATCCACTGTGCGCCGTCGTCCTTGTCATCCTGCATTTTCTGGCCCCACTCGGCGTCACCGGCCATCCACAGCTTGCGGCCCCAGTCGGCCGAGCCGCGGAACTGCGGACGCAGCACCGCCATGCAGCGCGATGCCATCAGCGGGACCCACATCGAGCCGTCGAAGTCCATGCCATCGCGCGCCCATGGCCCGCCGTGGGGATGCACGACCGCCTTCCAGGGGCCGGCGCCGCACAGTTCGGTGCTGGGCGTGGTGAGGAATGCGGGAATATCCAGCCCGTCGCGTGCCTTGTAATAGACCAGGCGGGTCTGGCCCAGTGCGGCAGGCTGGATCTGCGGGTAGGTCTTGGCCAGCAGGGTCAGCTTGCCGTTGTGCAGCAGGTGGTATTCGGGCGGATTGGACGGCCCGGAGGTCGCGACCAGCACGTTGGAAAGGTCCGCGGTGTAGTCGAGGATGCGCAGGCTCACGCCGGTATCGTAGTTGGCGGTGAAGCGCTGGCCGTTGGCAGTATCGACCATCGCCAGCGGTTCCTGGGTGATGCCCAACGCCTGGCGCAGGCCCTGGTCCAGCGCCTTCATGCGCGGCGAGGTCCACTGCATGTCGTCACCGCGCGGGCCGGCGTAGCCGATACCCATGATCTCGCCGAACGGCACCGCACCGTTGCGGAAACGATTGATCAGCATCGAACCGGCATTGAACAGCTTGTGCTCGAACAGCACTTCCTTCTGCTTGCGCGCGCTGATGTCGTACTCGTACACGATTGCCTTGTCGCGGCCGACATTGCTGAGCACGAAGGCGATGTTCGGGTCATCGGCAAAGCCGATCACCTGGTTGACGTCGCGGTTCTTCACGTAGGAGCGGAAGTGCTCCTCCCAGGTGCCCGTGGCGGGCGAGCGGAACTCGGTGGCGACGTAGGCACCGGTGCCGTCGACATCCTGGCGCAGGCGTGCGCGCAGCTCGCTGTCGAGGTCGGTGATGTAGCCGGCCACGCGTTCTTCGGTCTTCTGGATGCGCTGGGAGGTGAAGTTGCGCAGGTCGACCTTGTAGACGTCACCGGAGCTGCTGCCACTGCCGTTGACCACCAGGATGTGGTCCGGATCGTTGGGCAGGGTGTCCAGTACCGTGGCGTTGGCCAGGGCCTGCTCGAGCTCCTCGCTGCGGCTGCTGGCACGCGGCGGGGTGATCGGCTCCTTCCACTGCTTGCCTTCGATGTCGGTGATGAAGAACTTGCTGACGAAGGTCTTGGTCACCCGGTCCGCGCGCAGGTCGTAGGGCTGCCACAGCACCACCGCCAGCTGGCCGTTCTTGATGAACGACACGCTCTGGAACTTCATGCGGTTGGCGCCGATCACCGTTGGCGGCTTGTCCAGCGCATCGGTGCGCCACACCACGATCACGCGCTCTTCGCCATTGGCGCGCAGACCGGCGATGTGCTGGCCATCGGGCGACAGCGACAGGCTGGAGATGGCGGGGAAGGCGGCCATCTGCTCGATGGTGGGCGCTTCGGGCTTGGCGTGCAGGTACGGGGAAACGCTGGCCAGGGCCGCCAGCAACAGGGTTCGCTTCATTGCAACCTCGGAATGCAGTGGCACCTGCCTGCGGAAAAGGCAGTGCCGGAAATGGAACCGCCGCCCCGAAGGGCGGCGGTTGCAGGGAGCAGGATCAGAACGAACGCGTGATGTTCAGGAAGTAGCTGCGACCGAAGTAGTCGAAGCCGCTGTACAGCAGCGCGTTGCCGACAGTGCTGTAGATGCCCTGGGAGATGGTCGGCGGCTTGCGGTCGGCGAAGTTGCGCACGCCACCGGTGACCGACCACTTGTCCGCTTCATACTTCACCGAGATGGCCTGCAGGAAGTAGTTCGGGGTGTACAGCTTGTACGCCGAGGTGGCTGGATCGAAGTCACCCGGGTTGCGCTCCTCGTAGTACGCGTAGCTGTCCATCTTGTCGATCCAGTCCAGGCCGTAACGCACCTGCCAGTTCTTCCACTTGTAGCTCAGGTCCAGCGAAGCGGTGTTTTCCGGACGCGACAGCATGCCGTTGTAGTCCACCAGCGGATCGTCGGAGAAGACCTTGCTGGCCTGTTCCAGGTAGTGGGTGAACTGCAGCGTGGTGCGCAGGGTGCCCGGGCCGATTTCGCGGACATAGCGGGTGGTGAAGTCCAGGCCGCGGACCTTGTCGGTGGACAGGTTGATGAAGCCGTTGGTCACCACCAGCTGGTTGTTGACCGGGTTGCGCGCCACCAGGCGGCACAGGCCCGAACCGGAGGCGAAGTCGGCACTGCCGCTGTCGTAGCAGCGCGACAGGATGTTCGCACCGCCCGCGCTGTCGACGCCGTTCTTCACTTCGATGTCGAAGTAGTCGGCGGCGAAGGACAGGTCACCGAAGCCACTGCCGAATTCCGGCTGGATCACCACGCCCAGGGTCTTGGCCTTGGAGGTTTCGGCTTCCAGGCCGGCCTCGGCACCACCCTGGGTAACCACGGTCACGCCCTGGGTGGCCAGATAGTCCGGCGCCAGGCCCAGCGATGCGCAGTTCTGGTAGCGCGGCGAGCTCGGGTTGCGATCACCGTACTCGTTGCAGGGGTCGGCGCTGCTGCTCAGGAAGCCGGTGGTGCCGCCCAGGAACTGCTCGAACAGAGCCGGTGCGCGGTAGGAGGTGCCGTACGACGCACGGAACGACAGCCACTTCACCGGGGTCCACAGCGCGCCGATCTTGTAGGTCTCATCCGAGCCGTAGGACTTGTAGTCGGTGTAGCGGCCGGACAGGTTGACCGTCAGTTCCTCGGCAGCGGTGACGCCGGACAGCAGCGGCAGTTCCAGTTCGCCGTAGGCTTCAAGCACCGAGTCCGAACCGCGGGTCGGGGTGGCGTTGGTCAGGTTGTACAGGTCGGCATTGATCGAGTACGGCGACGGGGTGTCGTCGATGCGTGCCTTGCGGTACTCGACGCCGAACGCGCCGCCGGCCGAGCCGTAGGGCATGTCGAACAGCGGACCGTTGACGTTGAAGTTGACCGTGGTTTCCTTGTACAGCGTGTTGCCGGTGACCGGCACGAACACCCAGTCCTTCCAGTCCTGCGGCAGCTTGCCGCCGATGGTGTTGGTGTTCAGCGCCGGCGCGGCGATGCAGCCGTTGGAAGCGTCGCGGCAGACATAGCCACCGGCGCCGTTGGAGACCACGTCCAGGCTCTGGCGCAGGCGGCTGGTCAGGAAGCTTTCGAAGGTGTAGTCGGCGTCGCTGCGGGCGTGCATGACGTTGAAGTCATAGTTCCACTCCGAGCTCAGGTGACCACGCAGGCCGGCATTGAAGCGCAGGAAGTCGACGTTCTGCTTGTTGGTGTCGTTGCCGAAGCCGATGAACGCACGCACGCCCAGGTTCTTGCCGCTGGTCTGGTCGGTCGGGGCGCCGGCCACGCTGTCACGCAGGTTGGCCGGGATCAGCGGGCTGCCCACGGCGTAGTCCAGGGTCAGCTGGCGGTAGCCGGTCTGGGTCGACTTGCGCTTGTTGCCCAGGAACTCGTAGTACAGCTCGGCATCACCCAGTGCATTGAGGTCGAAGCCGCCCTGGAAGTACAGGGTATGGGTCTTGGTCGGCGAGATCAGCGACTCGTTGCGCATGGCCGGGTCGAAGGTGTCGCGGGTGTTCAGGTCCACGCCTTCGTAGCCGACCAGGCCGGTGGTGATCGCCGCGTTCGGGCGCCAGCGGTTGAAGCGGGTGCCGGCGCCGCCCGGGGCTGCCACACCGGTGCGGGTGTTGGTGCCGATGGTATTCAGGGTGGTGCCGCCGGCATCGAGCGACCAGCACTTGGGCTTGCCGGTCAGCGGATCGATGAAGTCACCGCTGCCCCAGGAGTCGCCGGCCTCGATGTCACGGTACATGTCGGTCGGGCAGCCGCCGGCCCAGCTGCGGTCGGCCAGGGTCAGTTCGTTGCGGGTGTAGTACTCGTACGAACCGGAGAAGTGCGAACGCTCGCCGGTGGAGCCGAACATGATCGAGTAACGGCGCTCTTCACCGCCGCCACCGTCGGTAGCGTTGTGCTGCGCTTCGAAGGTGACACCGTCGACCTTGGTCTTGGTGATGATGTTGATCACGCCGGCCACGGCGTCGGAGCCGTAGATGGACGAGGCGCCGTCCTTCAGGATCTCGACGCGGTCGACGATCGAATTCGGCAGCACGTTCAGGTCGGTCGAGCCGACCGAGCCGCGGGTACCGGCCGGCGATACGCGGCGGCCGTTGAGCAGGATCAGGGTGCGGGTCGGACCGAGGCCGCGCAGGCCCAGGGTGTTGGCGCCCGGGCCGCCGTCGGTGACGTAGCCGCCGTAGGCGTTGTTGATCTGTGCCGCACCGGCGGTGACCGCCGTGCTCTGCAGGGCGGCGGTGGTCGAGTTGAAGCCGGCCAGGGTGGTCTCTTCACGGGTGACGACCTGCACCGGCGAAACCGAGTTGAACACGTCGCGGCTGATGCGCGAACCGGTGACGGTCACCGTGTCCAGGTTGGTGGCCTTCGACTTGGGCGCTTCCTCGGTCTGCGTCGTGCTGGAGGCGTCCTGTGCGATCGCCGGGGCGGCTGCGGCGAGCAGCACGGCAGAGGCGAGGGCGAAGCTCAGCGGATGCTTGCTGAGCGACTTGCGATTGATCATCTGAAATCCCCTTGAATCGAATGATTGCGTCGTACACCGGGACTGGTCCTTGTCGACGTCTCCGTGTGCCCCTTGCCCGGTGTCGGCAGCGTGCCGCCGCCCGGCGCTGGTACCGGCTTCACGTGCCGATGACTCGAGATTAACATCACATTAACCAAGGCTGTCAAGCGTTCATCATGCAGTCATGGAGATGTGTGTCACGCGCCGTGCTGACTGCGACAAAGTACGTCGAGTTCTGCATATCTCATTGATCTGTCTTGCATTGTTACGGGCGTGATCGAAGGTGTCTATATTCTGAACAAGCGGATTCGGCCAGATCGCAGGCAAAAAAAAGGCCCCGCCGAAGCGGGGCCTGGCCCGGACACGAAGTCCGGAAAACGACGGGATCAGAAGTCGTACTTGACCTGGGCCGAGATCTGGCGGCCGTACACGCTGTAGAAGCCGCTGTTGAACGGGGTCGATTCGTTGCCCGGGTAGTTGTAGCGCTGGCCCTCGGGCAGCTTGTTGAACACGTTGTTGACCATCAGCGACAGGGTCAGATCATCCTGCGCCTGGTAGTTGAGGCTCATGTTGTAGGTGGTGTACGAGCCCCACTTGCCGGCCTTGGCGCCGGAGGAGTGGACGTAGTCATAGCTGCGGCCGGTGTAGGCCAGGTAGTTCGGGGTGCTGCCGATGTAGTTGGCGTACACGGTGGTGGTGAACCTGGAGATCGCCCAGGCCACCGACACATCGCCGCGGACCTTGGCGAAGTTGTCGTAGTACCACATGTTGTACGGATCGCTCAGCAGGTCCAGCTTCTTGGCGCCGGGCAGCGGCTCCACTTCACGCTTGAGCATGTTGGTGTAGTTGCCCGAGAACATCAGCGAGCCGAAGCGGCCGATGTCCTGCTGGTACTTGGCACCGACGGTCACCGCCTGCAGGTTCTGGCTGGCGACGTTGAGCTTGGGCGTGTACACGCGGGTGAGGTTGCCGGCGGCGTCACGGCTCACCCAGTCGGTCACGTTCTGGCAGCTGGCCGAGGTGTTGTTCGGCAGGCCGTTGCGGCACTGGTACTCGGCCAGCAGCAGCTGGTCGGTGCTCAGGGTCTTGACCTCGTTCTTGATCTTCCAGTTGTAGTAGTCCACCGACAGCGAGAAGTTGCTCACCGGGGCCCACACCACGCCTGCGCTCCACACGTCGGCGGTGATCGGCTTCAGGTCCGGGTTGCCGGACTTTTCGCTGTACACCGAGGTGGTCTTGTAGAACGAGCAGGCGTCGTCATGCAGCGCGTAGTTCAGCTGGCTGCAGCGGTAGTAGTCGTTCTGGCCGGAGGCGAACGAACCGCTCATGCCCTGGAAGGCATCGGACAGGGTCGGCGCGCGGAACGCGGTGCCGTATTTGCCGCGCAGCAGCAGGCTTTCGATCGGACGGTATTCCAGGCCCAGGCTGTAGGTGGCCTTGTCCACGGTCTTGTCGGCGATCTTGAACGCGTCATAGCGGCCCGAGGCGCTGATGGTCAGCGATTCGAACACCGGCATGCGCAGTTCGCTGGTCACCGCGTAGTTGCTGCGGTGGCCGGCACCGGCCACGGCGCTCGCGCCCCAGGCGTTGCCATCGATGAAGGCCTGGTCCGGCGAGTAGTCCCAGCCTTCACTGCCGCCTTCCAGCACCACGGCCAGGCCGGCGTCGCCGCCCGGCAGCGAGAACAGCGAACCGTTGGTCACCTGCACGCGGCCCAGGTTCTGCCAGGTCTTGCTGTGGTGGGTGCCGTAGCCGGTGAAGCTGGCGAACTGGTCCGGGGTGATCGGCGAGTAGAACGCGGCGTAGTTCGGGTTGTAGATGCCGAAGCCATCGGCGGTGGTGCCCAGGCGCGGGCCCAGCACGGTGTCGCCGAAGAAGCCTTCGATCTTGTCCTTCCAGCGTGCGAAGCGGTTCTGGTCCAGGCGGTACTCGCCACGGGTGAAGCTGGCGCTGTAATCCCAGTCGCCGACCATGCCCTTGCCACCCAGGGTGACCTGGTAGGAACGGCTTTCATCGGAATTGAGGATGTTGTTGTAGTGGCCCGGGCCGATTTCTTCCGGTGCGAAGGCGCGCTGCAGGTTCACCACCTTGCCCAGGCCCTGGTCGTAGAAGCCGCCCATCACCGACTTGGTGCCCCACCACAGGGCGCTCGAGCCGGTGGTGAATTCAGTCTTTTCCTTGCTGTACAGCAGGTCGGCGAACAGCTGGAAGTTGTCGTTCACGTCGAAGGTCATCGACGAGTAGAACTGGCCACTGTTCTTGCCGTTCTTCAGGGTCTTGTAGCCGGCGCTGTACACCGAACCGCACGATTCGCCCGAGGCACGCTTGCCGACGGTGGTGGTGCCGTCATACAGGCCGGCCACGTTGGCGCAGCGGCTGGGGTCCATCATCAGCAGCTTGTTGTCAGCGTTGGTGATGACGGCGAAGTCGTTCGACGGCACCTGTGCGGTGTAGCCGACCGGGTTGTTCTGCTTGGTGATGTCACGCTGGTAGCCCCAGATCGGGCTGCCGTTTTCGATCTGCACGTTGACCAGCGCGTGGAAGCGGTCGTCGAACGCGTTGAAGCCCTTGGCGGCGCTGAAGCGGATGTTGCCACCACCACCTTCGGTGTAGGTGCCGCCACGGACGGTCATCGTGCCGCCGTCCATGCGCTCCTTCAGGATGATGTTGACCACGCCGGCGATCGCGTCCGAGCCGTACAGCGAGGACTGGCCGCCCGGCAGCACTTCGATGCGCTCGACGATGTCGATCGGAATGCCGCTGATGTTGTTGAACGACTCGCTGCCGTTGTACAGCGCCGGATACGAAAGCATCGGGCGGCCGTTGATCAGGTACTTGGTGTAGCCCGGGTTCAGGCCGAACATGCCGGCCGCTTCGGCGCCCTGGGTGAAGGCACCCGAGGTCTGGCCGCCCTGCAGGCCGCCGGTGGTCAGCGAGGACTGCTGCAGCACTTCAGCAACACTGCTGAAACCGCGGGTCTGGATGTCTTCGGCGGTGATGGACATCACCGGGGTCTGGGTTTCAACCTGGGTCTGCGGAATCAGCGAACCGGTGACGGTGATCTTGTCCAGGTTGGTCGCCTTGTCCTGGGCCATGGCCGGTGCGGCGGCCATCAGGGCGGAAATCAGGGCGACGGAGAGCGTACTGCGACGTGCGGTATTGCTGAAGTGTTTCATGTAGTTCCAATAAGAGCAAAAACAAAAACGGCACTGCGCATACGCCGTCGCGCGGGCTGGACAAACAGCCCCGAGGCCTGGAAACAGTGCGCGGCGAACGTAACATGAACTTAACAATCCGTGGACGAATCTGTCGCAATCCTGAATTTCAGTCAGGTTGCATCCAGCTTGTATGATGCGGGGTTACTCCTTCCGATCCCGCCGGTGCCCGTTGTGAACAGTTCTCCCCGCCGTCCCCATGCCAGCCAGGTCCAGAAGGGACTGACGCCGCATGCCCGCATCCGCAACGTCATCGCGGTGGGCTCGGGCAAGGGCGGCGTCGGCAAATCCACCACGGCGGTCAATCTGGCCGTGGCGCTGCAGCAGCTGGGGGCCCGCGTCGGCGTGCTCGACGCCGATATCTACGGCCCCAGCGTGCCGGCCATGCTGGGCCTGTCCGGCCGCCCGGAAAGCCCGGACAACAAGAGCATCGAGCCGCTGCGCGCATTCGGCGTGGACACCATGTCCATCGGCTACCTGATCGAGGAAGACACGCCGATGATCTGGCGCGGGCCGATGGCCACCTCGGCGATGACCCAGCTGTTCAACGACACCCTGTGGGACGACCTGGATTTCCTGCTGATCGACCTGCCGCCGGGTACCGGTGACATCCAGCTGACCCTGACCCAGAAGATTCCGCTGGCCGGGGCGGTGATCGTCACCACGCCGCAGGACATCGCCACGCTGGATGCGAAGAAGGCGCTGAAGATGTTCGAGAAGGTCGAGGTGCCGGTGCTGGGTATCGTCGAGAACATGGCGGTACACACCTGCAGCAGCTGCGGGCATGTCGAACACCTGTTCGGCGAGGGCGGTGGCGAGCGCATGGCCGCCCAGTACGGCGTGCCGCTGCTGGGCTCGCTGCCGCTGCAGATCGGGATCCGCGAGCAGGGCGATGCGGGCACCCCGATCACCGTCGCGCAGCCGGATTCGGTCCCGGCCCAGGCCTACCGCCACGCCGCGCAGCGGCTGGTCGAGGAAGTCGGCAAGCGTCCGCGGGCCTCGATCCCGATCCTGTCCTCGCTGCTGTAGGTGCCCGGGCAGGGGCCGCCGGCAGGCGCCGGCCCCCTGCTAGAATCCTCGCGCCCCCTCGTACCCCAGGACAAAGCATGAGCATCAAGAGTGACCGTTGGATCCGCCGCATGTCCGAACAGCACGGCATGATCGAGCCGTTCGAGGCCGGGCAGGTCAAGCAGGCCAACGGCGAGCGCATCGTCAGCTACGGCACCTCCAGCTACGGCTACGACGTGCGCTGCTCGCGCGAGTTCAAGGTGTTCACCAACATCAACTCCACCATCGTTGATCCCAAGCATTTCGACCCGGGCAGCTTCGTCGATATCGTCGGCGATGAATGCATCATCCCGCCCAACAGCTTCGCGCTGGCGCGCACCGTCGAATACTTCCGCATCCCGCGCGACACCCTGGTGGTGTGCCTGGGCAAGAGCACCTACGCGCGCTGCGGCATCATCGTCAACGTGACGCCGCTGGAGCCGGAATGGGAAGGCCATGTCACCCTGGAGTTCAGCAACACCACGCCGCTGCCGGCGCGCATCTATGCCAACGAAGGCGTGGCGCAGATGCTGTTCTTCCAGGCCGCTGCCGATGACGTCTGCGAGACCTCCTACCGTGACCGCGGTGGCAAGTACCAGGGCCAGACCGGGGTCACCCTGCCGCGGACCTGAGCGGTTGTGCCGAGCCATGCTCGGCTTCCTGGCAGGGCAGCCGAGCATGGCCCGGCTCTACATGAACGAAGGCGGCGCAATGCGCCGCCTTCCTTATTTGCCGCGACCGAACAGCATCGCGATGCCGACACCCACCAGGGCCACCGGCCACCAGGTCATCAGCAGCCGGGACAGGTTCAGGTGCGTCCAGCCCAGATTGCTGGCGAGCATGAACAGTCCGATCAGGATCAGCAGGATGGCGGCAACGAGGTTGAATCGCATCGGGTCGGCAAGGGCTCAGGACTGGGCCTGATATCCTAGCCGTTCCTTCCAGTAGGCGACATGCTGGTCAAGCGCGGCCGGCTCGTAGCGATGCGCCGGGCCGCTGCCCCAGACCGGGCCTGGCCAGGCCGGATCGCCGTCGTGACGGCCGATCACATGGAAATGCAGCTGGCGCACGATGTTGCCCAGCGCACCGATGTTGATCTTCTCCACCCCATCGGCGCCCTTCAGGGCCTTGCAGGCGCGGTTGAGCTCGGTGCGCAGCTTGTCCTGCTGCTCGCCGTCCAGCTCGATCCACTCGGTCACCCCCGCCAGGCGCGGTACCAGCACCAGCCAGGGGAATCGTTCGTCGTTCATCAGCCGCACTTGCGACAACGGTCCTTCGGCCACCAGCACGCTATCGGTGGCCAGGCGTGAATCGAGTTCGAATTCGCTCATCCAAGATGCTCCGAGAAGAAGTCCAGGGTGCGTTGCAGCGCCAGGGCGGCGCTGTCTGGATCATACGCATGTCCGACCTCCCGGTTGAAGGCATGGTCGGCCGGATAGACGTAGGTGCCCATCTGCGGCAGCTTTTCGCGGTGGGCCTGGATGGCCTCCGGCGGGATGCTCCTGTCCTGCGCGCCGAAGTGGAAGATCACCGGCGCCTTCGGCGTCTCATCGAGGAACTGGACATTGCGCGCGCCGTAGTAACTGGCCGAGGGCAGGCCCAGGCGCAGTGCCGACAGCATCGCCACCGTGCCACCCCAGCAATAGCCGACGGTGCCGACCTTGCCGTACGGGGCCAGCCGGGTGGCTGCTGCGCGGACCACTTCCAGTGCCTTCTCCATGCCCAGCGCTGCCACCCGTTCCAGGCCCTGTTTCACGCCGTCGGCGTCATAGGGCAGGGCGTCCGGATCGGCATCGGCGCCATCGACCAGGTCGAAGAACGAGGGGGCGAGCACCGCGTAGCCTTCGGCAGCAAAACGCTCGGCCACGCCGCGGATATGCGGGTTGGCGCCGAAGATTTCCTGCACCACCACCAGGCCGCCGCGCGGCGTGCCCTCCGGCAGGGCCTGCCAGGCCCGCACCGGGCCATGGTGCGTATCCAGGGTGATCCACTCGGCCATCGTCATCTACCTCGGTTGCAGGGGACAGGGCTGCATTGTCGATGGTGCGCGGGTTAGCGTGGCGTCAGCGGCTGTGCAGCATCGGGCGGCTGGCGATTCAGGGCGCGGCCACCAACCCCGGTATACTGGCGCCCTTTCAGGCCCCGGCCCCCAGGACCCCCTGCCATGCCGGCAGGGGCCCAGGCCCCCAGAGTTCCGCGATTCCATGTCCCAGCTGAACCCCAAAGTCGGCTTCGTCAGCCTTGGCTGCCCGAAGGCCCTTGTCGATTCCGAGCGCATCCTTACCCAGCTCCGCTCGGAGGGCTATGACATCGTCCCGTCCTACGATTCGGCCGACGTGGTGGTGGTCAACACCTGCGGCTTCATCGATTCGGCGGTGACCGAGTCGCTGGACGCCATCGGCGAGGCGATGAACCAGAACGGCAAGGTGATCGTCACCGGCTGCCTGGGCAAGCGCCCGGAGCAGATCCGCGAGGCGTACCCGAACGTGCTGGCGGTGTCCGGCCCGCAGGATTACCAGAGCGTGATGGAAGCGGTGCACGAAGCGCTGCCGCCCAAGCACGATCCGTTCGTGGACCTTGTGCCCGACTACGGCATCAAGCTGACCCCGCGTCACTACGCCTACCTGAAGATTTCCGAAGGCTGCAACCACAAGTGCAGTTTCTGCATCATCCCGTCGATGCGCGGCAAGCTGGTCTCGCGCCCGGTCGATGAGGTGCTGCGTGAAGCCGAGCGCCTGGTGCGCGGCGGCGTGCGTGAGCTGCTGGTGGTCTCCCAGGACACCTCGGCCTATGGCGTGGACGTGAAGTACGCCGAGAAGATGTGGCGCAACAAGGCCTACCAGACCCGCCTGAAGGCACTGTGCGAAGGCCTGTCCGAGCTGGATGCGTGGGTGCGCATGCACTACGTCTACCCGTACCCGCATGTGGATGAGGTGGTGCCGCTGATGGCCGAGAATCGCATCCTGCCGTACCTGGATATCCCGTTCCAGCACGCCAGCCCGCGCATCCTGCGCCTGATGAAGCGCCCCGGCGCGGTGGAGAAAACCCTCGAGCGCGTGCAGAACTGGCGCCGCATCGCGCCGGACATCACCGTGCGTTCGACCTTCATCGTCGGCTTCCCCGGCGAGACCGAGGCCGAGTTCGAAGAGCTGCTGTCGTTCCTCGACGAAGCGCAGCTGGACCGCGTCGGTGCGTTTGCCTACTCGCCGGTCGAAGGTGCCACTGCCAACGACCTGCCCGATGCCGTGCCGGAAGCGGTGAAGCAGGAACGCCTGGCCCGCTTCATGGAAAAGCAGGCGCAGATTTCCGCCGCGCGCCTGGAAGCCAAGGTCGGCACCGTGCAGCAGTGCCTGGTCGATGCCATCGAGGGTGACATCGCGGTGGCCCGCTCCAAGGCCGATGCGCCGGAGATCGACGGTCTGGTGCATATCCAGAACGCCGATCAGGTTCCGCTGCGGGTGGGTGAGTTCGTCGATGTGGAAATTACCGAGAGCGACGAGCACGACCTGTACGGCGACGCACTGGCCGCCGCCGCGCGTCCGGCGTTCGACCTCAAGGTGCTGTGACCACTGCGCCGACCGCCACCGGCGACGGCGGCGGTCCTCGGCGCTTCGTACCGCCGCCACGTGCGGCGGTCGATCCACGGGTGTTCGCGCACCCGCTGTTTGCCGGCGTGCAGGACTTCCGTGACCTGCTGGACGGCACGGCATGGCCCTCCATCGCGGCGCTTGATGCACGCCTGGCCGTGCCCGGCAAGCGCCTGGTTGAACAGGGCGCCGCGTTGCTGGCCGACGGCCTGCACTATGAGGCGCGCATCGCACAGGGATGCATTGCCACCCGCGCCGACAACTGGCATGACCTGTTCAATGCGCTGGCGTGGGCACGCCATCGGCAGCTCAAGCATGTACTCAATGTGCAGCAGTGCCTGCATATCGAGGCCATGCCGGCGGGCCAGCGAAATCGCGCCCAGGCCGCGTTGACCCAGTTCGACGAAAGCGGGGTGATCGTGCGGGTGTGCGATGATCGGGGGCTGGCGGCATGGGATGCGCACGACTGGCCGACGCTGTTTGAACCGATGCACTGGCGCACCGGCGTTGTGGCCGTTGCGGCGGTGTTCGGTCATGCGCTGATGGAGCAGGCGTTGCTGCCGGGCCGCCTGTTGGTCGGCAAATGCGTGGTGGTGCAGGGCGACGACGACGATGCCTGTATCGCCGAAGTTGCTGCGGCCATCTGCGAGGGCCGGGTGCTGACCGATCCGTTGCAGCTGCGACCGCTGCCGCTGGCCGGCATCCCGGGCTGGCACGAGGGGCAGGATGCCGCCTTCTATGCCAACACCGATTACTTCCGCCCGCTGCGCGCAGAGCGCCATTACCCGCCGCCTTTGTAGCGTCGAGCTTGCTCGAATGGCGGCAGGTGCAGCCGAGTGTGGGCTCGGCTCTACAACGGTGACGCAGTCGAGCGAGCCCGACTCTACAACGGCTCGTATTCCACGCCGATCACCGCGAAGGTGAACTGCCCGCCGGGCAGCTCCACCGAGAACTCGTCATCCAGGCGCTTTTTCAGCAGCGCCCGCGCCAACGGCGAATCGATGCTGATCCAGCCCAGCCCCGCGTCGGTCTCGTCCGGGCCGACAATGCGGTAGCGCGTGGTGTCACCGCTGTCCATGTTCTCCAGCTCCACCCATGCGCCGAAGAACACCGCTTGCGGGTCGGTCGGCGTGGTATCGACCACGCGCAGCGATTCCAGCCGTTTGGTCAGGTAGCGCACGCGGCGGTCGATCTCGCCCAGCTGCTTCTTGCGATAGGTGTATTCGGCGTTCTCGGAACGATCGCCTTCCGCGGCAGCGGCGGCCAGCGCCTTGACCACTTCCGGGCGACGCACGCGCCAGAGCTCATCCAGCTCGGCCTTCAGGCGTGCATGCCCGGAGGCGGTGATCAGGGCGGTGCTTTTCTCTGCAGGCGGGCGCCAACGGGACATGCGGTAAGACTTCTTTTCAGGGGAACGATGAGGTCAGAGCCCTTCCCACGGAAAGGGCTCTGACCTCATGAAGCGATCTCAGCGCTTGCCGCCGAAAATGCCGCCGAGGATGCCGCGCACGATCTGGTTGCCCAGCTTGGTGCCGACGGTACGCGTGGTCTGCTTGGCCATGGTCTCGATCATGCCCTGGCGGCGCTTGGTGCCGAAGATCGCATCCTTGATCGACTGGCCGAATCCACCCTCCTGCGCATCGTCCTGCTCGCGGCTGCGGGCGGCCGGGGCCTGCGCCTGCTCGACCGTCTTCTGTGCGCGCTGGGCCAGCAGTTCGGCGGCCGATTCGCGGTTGATCGCGGTGTCGTAGCGGCTGCCGACCGGGCTGCCGGCGCGTACCTGCGCACGTTCGGCCTCGGTGACCGGTCCCATCCGGCAGCGCGGTGGTGCGATCATCGTCTGCTGCACCGGCATCGGCACGCCCTTGTCCTGCAGCGTGGAGACCAGAGCCTCGCCGGTGCCGAGCTGGCTCAGCACCTTGGCCACATCCAGTTTCGGATTCGGCACGAAGGTCTCGGCGGCGGTCTTCACCGCCTTCTGGTCGCGCGGCGTGAAGGCACGCAATGCATGCTGCACCCGATTACCGAGCTGGCCAAGAATGTTGCCGGGCACGTCGTCGGGGAACTGCGAGCAGAAGTACACGCCCACGCCCTTGGAGCGGATCAGCCGCACTACCTGCTCGATGCGCTGCACCAGCGACGCTGGCGCGTCGTCGAACAGCAGGTGGGCCTCGTCAAAGATGAAGACCAGCTTCGGCTTGTCCAGGTCGCCCACTTCCGGCAGCTGTTCGAACAGTTCCGACAGCAGCCACAGCAGGAAGGTCGAATACAGCTTGGGCTTGAGCACCAGCTGGTCGGCGGCGAGGATGCCGATCACGCCGCGGCCATCGTGGTTGACCCGCATGATGTCGGCCAGTTCCAGCGCCGGCTCGCCGAAGAAATTCTCGCCACCCTCCTGGGCCAGGCGCAGCACCGCGCGCTGGATCGCCGCGATCGACTGCGCGCTGACCAGCCCGTATTCGGTGGAGATGTCCTTGCGCTCCTCGGCGACCAGGCCGAGCAGGGCGCGCAGGTCGTCCATGTCCAGCAGCAGCAGTCCACGGTCGTCGGCCAGCTTGAATACGATGTCGAGCACGCCGGCCTGGGTGTCATTCAGTTCCAGGATGCGCGAAAGCAGGGTCGGCCCCATTTCGCTCACGGTGGTGCGCACCGGGTGGCCGAGCTTGCCGTACAGGTCCCAGAAGATGGCCGGGCTCGCGGCCGGCGCATAGTCGGCCACGCCGATCTCGGCGGCGCGCTTGAGCAGGTTCTCGGCGCCGGTACCCGGCACGGCCAGGCCCGACACATCACCCTTCACATCGGCCAGGAACACCGGCACGCCCAGCCGCGAGAAGCCCTCGGCCAAGGTCATCAGGGTCACCGTCTTGCCGGTACCGGTGGCGCCGGCCACCAGGCCGTGACGGTTGCCGAGTTTCGGCAGCAGGGTGACGGCCACATCGTCGGTGATGCCTTTGCCGAGCAGAATCGGATCCATGGTCCAGCCCTTGTGGTGAATAGCCCAATGTTAACCGCCGGCGGTGACGGTCCGAAGGTCCGCTTGCCCGGACCTTGGCGGCGCCGCTACTCTGCCTGCCTGTTTCGCACACAGTGCCATCAATGCCCGTTCCTGTCCTGATTTCCCGTGGTTGGCCGCTGCTGGCCCTGGCCGGCCTGGTTTCCCTGGCACCCGACGCCCATGCACAGCGGGTTTCGGCCCGGGACAAGGTCAAGGTGGATGCGCTGCAGCAGCGCATGGCTGCCGCCGAGAAGCGCTACAGCGACGCCCTGCTGCGGGTCGCCAACGCCGACCCCAAGGGCAGCAACGAGGCCGACGCCGCGCTGGAGGACATGGAAGACGTCCTCAACGACTGCGTGAAGCAGAAGGGCTGCCAGATGGGCACCCTGCTGGCCAGCTACAAGCGCCTGCTCAAGCACGATGCCGACGCTGCAGCCGGCGATGACGTGGCCGACGAGGGCGGTGACCGCCTGGAAGCCGACCCCGACCATATCGGCCCGCTCACCGCCGACGTGCCCGAGGCGGCCCGCGCCGCAGCGCTGTTGAACGACAAGCGGCACACCTTCGACACCATGGTCGAATACAACCCGGCGGTGCAGGCTGGCATCCGCCGCTGGCTGACCGACATGCGCCCGGCGCTGCTGACCAGCTACGAGAACTACCAGAACCTGCGCGCGGTGATGTGGCCGGAATGGGAAAAGCGCGGCCTGCCCGAAGCGCTGCTGTTCGGCATCATGGCCAAGGAATCCAACGGCCGCGTGCACGCGTCTTCGCGCGCCGGCGCGGCGGGCCTGATGCAGTTCATGCCGGCCACCGGTCGCCGTTTCGGCCTGGGCCCGGACGGTACCGGCTTTGACACGCGCTTTGATGCACGCAGCGCCGCCGAGGCCAGCGCCAGCTACCTCAACGAGCGCCTGCGCGAACTGAACAACAATGTGGAAATGTCGGTGGCCGCCTACAACGGTGGCGAAGGCCGTGCCGCGCGCGTGTTCAAGCAGAGCGGTGGCCAGAGCTTCTGGACCGACAGCGTCTACAACCAGTTCCCGGGCGAGACCAAGGACTATGTGCCGATGGTGATCGCCGCAGCCTGGATCTTCCTGCACCCGCAGCAGTACGGCGTGGAGTTCCCGAAGATCAGTGCGCAGCCGGCCACGCTGCGCCTGGCCAAGTCCACCACCATCTACGAACTGACCATCTGCCTGGGCAGCCACGGCACCCGCGATGGCTACATGCGCGCACTGCGCAACCTCAACCCGCGTTATGAGGCCGACGGCTGGATTCCGGCCGGCACGCTGATCAACGCCACCACCCGCATCGCCGGCCTGTACCAGCGCAACTGTGTCAGCGGCCCGCGCGCCGATCTGGCGCGGACCCTGATCACCGCCGATCTGAACGCGGCGATCGTGCGCCCGACTGCGGCCAGCTACACCGGCAGCGTGGCGGTGGGCGGCGTGGTGCCGGTGGCCGATGCCGCAGCGTCGACCAGCGTGCCGACCACACCGGTGGCCACGGTGGCGACGCCGCGCCCGGCCGCACGCCCGAAGCCGGTGCGCAGCCACAAGGTGGGCAGGGGCGAGACCCTGGGCGCCATCGCCGCCAGGTTCCAGTGCGACGTGCCGACCCTGGCCCGCGCCAATGGCCTCAAGGCGCCGGCCTACAGCCTGCGCCACGGCCAGACGCTGAAGCTGCAGGGCTGTGACAAGTAATTCCCCCGACCTCTGGAACCCGCATGGACCTTGAAGCCACCCGCAACCTGTTTGCCAACCTCCGCGAAAACACCGACTGGGATATCAACGGCCCATTGCTGTGGGGGTACTTCTTCGTCCACTCCAGCGCAGCGCCGCTGCAGGCCCTGGCCGAGCATCTGCAGGCCCAGGGCTACAGCTTCGTCGACCTGTTCGAGCAGGAACCGGAAGAAGGTGACGCGCCGTTCCATGTGCTGCATGTGGAGCGCGTGGAGATCCACGACGAGGCCTCGCTGGACCGCCGCAACCAGGAATTCGCGGCGCTGGCCGCCGAACATGGCGTAGAGGACTACGACGGCATGGACGTCGGCCCGGCCCCGGCTCTGCAATAACGCACGTACCGGTAGTGCCGGCCGCTGGCCGGCATTCAGTGTCTACGAACCCGGTAGTGCCGGCCGCTGGCCGGCATTCCGTGCCCCGGCAAGAGCCAGGTCAGCGCAGCCTGGCCAGCGCCTGACCCAGCTGCACCGGGCTTTCGGCGCCCAATTGCGGGGCGAACTCGGCAACGCCCGGCGGCAGCAGCACGATCACCGTCGAGCCGTAGTTGAAGCGCGCCATCTCGCCGAAGCGCTCCAGCACGATGCCCCGGCCGCGGTAATCCTTGCGGGTGATGCGGTCGCCGTAAGCGGGAATCTCCTCGCCACTCCAGACCGTTTCCACGCCCGACACCAGCAGCGCCCCCACCATCACGCTCACCATCGGGCCGAAGCTGGTATCGAAGTGGCAGACCAGGCGTTCGTTGCGCGCGAACAGGCGGGGCACGCCGTTCACTGCCGCCGGACCGACGCTGAACAGGCGGCCGGGAACGTGCACGGTTTCGCGCAGGGTGCCGGTCCACGGCATGTGCACGCGGTGGTAGTCGCGTGGCGACAGGTACACCGTGGCGTACAGGCCGTCGTTGTACGGCTTGGCGTCCTCATCGCTGCCCAGCAGCTCGGCGGCGGTGAACGATTGGCCTTTGGCCTGGAAAATGCGGCCGGCCTCGATCTTCCCCAGCTGGCTGATGCGGCCGTCGGCCGGCATCACCAGGCTGCGCGGATCGGCATCGGCCATCCGCGCGCCCGGCTTCAGTGCACGGGTGAAGAACTGGTTGAACGTGGCGTAGCTGCGCGGGTCCGGGTTGGCCGCTTCGTCCAGGTTGACGTTGAACTTGCGGGTGACCGTGTCGATCAGCCAGCGCGACACGCGCGGATCGTCCGAGTACGCCAGCGAGCGCGCCATCGAGGACAGCAGGCGATGGGGCAGGGCATACGTCAGGGCGGTGGTGAGGCTCATGGGGCGGTTTTCTCGGTCAGCTTCTGCAGGTCGCGGGCGATCGCCGGCGCGTTGAACGGGGGGCGTACCAGGCCGGCCAGGCGGCCCTGCGGGTCGAGCACGGCCAGGCTGGCCGAATGCTCGACGGTGTAATCCTCGGGGTTCTCGTCGAAGTGCTTGCCCGGCACCTTCTGGAACACGAAGCCCAGCGAGGTGGCAAAGCGCTCCAGCGAAGGAATGTCGGCGGTGGCGGCCAGGGTGTCCTTGTGGAAGCCGTGCACGTACTCGCCCAGGCGGGTGGCGCTGTCGCGGTCCGGGTCGACCGAGATGAACAGCACGCGCGGGCGCAGCGTGTCGGGCAGGGCTTCCCACTGGTTCTGCGCGCTGGCCAGTTCGGCCAGGGTGGTCGGGCAGACGTCCGGGCAGAAGGTGAAGCCCAGGAACACCAGGGTCCAATGGCCCTTCAGTTCGCCCGGAATCAGGCGCGTGCCGTCGGACTGGGCCAGGTTGAAGTCGGGCAGTGCACGCGGCTGCGGGTACAGCGTGATCGCTTCGGTGGCCGGGGCGTTGGCCGGCGGCTTCGGCGCGAACACCTGCTGGGCGGCCAGCAGGCCCAGGCCTGCCGCCAAGGCGATCAGCAGGATGATGCCGGCGTTGCGATTGAACATGGGGTCCCCCGCGCGAAATGGGCTCCACTATACCGGCTGCGGCCTGATCGTTTCCTCAGCAACGGATGCCGGCGCCGACGCCAGCCCCTATAATCGGGGGCCACTTTGCCCGCAGTACCGCCATGACCGCTGAAACGGCCGCCGAACTCCACACGATCATCGATCTGATCCGCTACGGCACCAGCCGTTTCAATGAAGCCGGGCTGACCTTCGGGCACAGCTACGACAACGCCCTGGACGAGGCCACCCAGCTGGTGCTGCACAGCCTGCACCTGCCGCACGACCTCGGCCCGGCCTACGGCCAGGCGCGCCTGCTGCAGGCCGAGAAGCTGCGCGTGCTGGAGCTGTTCCAGCGCCGCATCGACGAGCGCATTCCGGCAGCCTACCTGACCGGCGAGGCCTGGTTTGCCGGCCTCAGCTTCAAGAGCGATGCGCGCGCCCTGGTGCCGCGCTCGCCGATCGCCGAGCTGATCGAGTGCGGCTTCGAGCCGTGGCTGGCCGGCCGCGATGTGCACCGCGCGCTGGACCTTTGCACCGGCTCGGGCTGCATCGCCATCGCCATGGGCCACTACTACCCGAACTGGGAAGTGGACGGCGTGGACCTGAGTGATGACGCGCTGTCGCTGGCCGAAGAGAACAAGGAGCGCCTGCAGGCGCACAACGTCAGCCTGATCAAGTCCGACCTGTTCAGCGGTCTGACCGGTCGCCACTACGAGCTGATCGTCACCAACCCACCCTACGTCACCAACGACGAGACCGATGCCCTGCCGCAGGAATACTCCTACGAGCCGGAAATGGGCCTGCGTGCCGGTGATGACGGCCTGGACCTGGTGTTGAAGATCCTGCGCGACGCCCCGCTGCACCTGAGCGAAGACGGCCTGCTGATCTGCGAAGTGGGCGAGTCCGAACAGCACCTGATCAAGCTGCTGCCGGAAGTCGACTTCTCCTGGATCGAATTCAAGGTCGGCCAGATGGGTATCTTCGCAGTGGAGTGCCGCGAGCTGATCGCGCACAGCGCGCGCATCACTGAACTGGCGGCGCAGCGCCCGTGAGCTCCAATTCGTTCGGCAAGCTGTTCACCGTCACCACGTTCGGCGAGTCGCACGGGCCGGCCATCGGCTGCGTGATCGATGGCTGCCCGCCGGGGCTGGCGCTGGACGCGGCCGAATTCGCCCACGACCTGCAGCGTCGTGCCACCGGCAAGAGCCGGCACACCTCGGCGCGGCGCGAGGCCGACGAGGTCGAGATCCTGTCCGGTGTGTACGAGGGGCTGACCACTGGCACCCCGATCGCGCTGCTGATCCGCAACACCGACCAGCGCAGCAAGGACTACGCCAACATCGGCCAGCAGTTCCGTCCGGGTCATGCCGACTACAGCTACTGGCACAAGTACGGCATCCGCGATCCGCGCGGTGGTGGCCGCTCTTCGGCGCGCGAAACCACCATGCGCGTGGCCGCCGGCGTGGTCGCCAAGAAGTGGCTGGCAGAACGCTTCGGCGTCACCGTGCGCGGCTACCTGTCACAGCTGGGCGAGATCCGTCCGGCCGGTTTCGACTGGTCGGCGGTGGAAGACAACCCGTTCTTCTGGCCGCACGCCGAACAGGTGCCGCAGCTGGAGGCGTACATGGATGCGCTGCGCAAGTCCGGTGACTCGGTCGGTGCGCGCGTGGACGTGGTGGCCGACAACGTGCCGCCGGGCTGGGGCGAACCGATCTACGGCAAGCTCGATGGCGACCTCGCCGCCGCGCTGATGAGCATCAATGCAGTGAAGGGCGTGGAGATCGGCGATGGCTTTGCCAGCGCTGCGCAGAAGGGCACCGAGCACCGTGATCTGCTGACTCCTCAGGGCTTTGCCAGCAATCATGCCGGCGGCATCCTCGGCGGCATTTCCACCGGCCAGCCGGTGGTCGCCTCGATCGTCCTGAAGCCGACCTCCAGCCTGCGCCTGCCGGGCCCATCGCTGGATACCGCCGGCAACGTGGTCGAGGTGGTCACCACCGGCCGTCACGACCCCTGCGTCGGCATCCGCGCCACCCCCATTGCCGAGGCGATGATGGCGCTGGTGCTGATGGATCAGGCGCTGCGCCATCGCGCGCAGTGCGGCGATGTCGGCACGATCACCCCGCGCATTCCCGGGCGCATCGATGGCTGACACGCGGCCGACGGTGTGGGTGAGCCAGCCGCTGATCGACGCGGCCATCGCGCCGCTGCGCGATCGCGTGCAGCTGCGCGTCACCGACACCGTTACCGCCTGGTCGCCTGCGCAGATCGCCGAACAGCTGGCCGGCGCCGATGGCGCGATCATCACCCTCAACGAGCGCATCGGTGCGGCCCAGGTGGCCGACGCTGCGCAGCTGCAGGTGATCGCCAATGTCGGCGTCGGCTATAACAATCTGGATGTCGATGCGCTGAGCGCCGCCGGCATCCTTGCCAGCAACACGCCGGACGTGTTGACCGAGACCACGGCCGATCTTGGTTTCGCGCTGCTGATGGCCACTGCGCGCCGCATCACCGAATCCGAGCGCTGGCTGCGCCAAGGGCAGTGGCAGCAGTGGTCGTTCCAGACCATGCTCGGCGCCGACATCCACGGCAGCACGCTGGGCATTCTCGGCATGGGCCGCATCGGCCAGGGCGTCGCCCGCCGTGGTGCCCACGGTTTCGGCATGAAGGTGCTGTACCACAACCGTTCGCGCCTGCCGGCCGAGACCGAGGCCGCGCTCGGCGCATCCTACGTGGACCTGGACACGCTGCTGGCACAGTCCGACCACCTGCTTACCGTGCTGCCGTACACCCCGGCCTCGCATCACATCATCGATGCGGCGGCGCTGGCGAAGATGAAGCCCTCGGCCACCCTGGTGAACATCGCCCGCGGTGGCATCGTTGACGAGCTGGCGCTGGCCGATGCGCTGGCCAACGGCCGTCTGGCCGCCGCCGGTCTGGACGTCTACGAGGGCGAACCGGCGGTGCGCCCGGAACTGCTGGCGCTGCGCAACGTGGTGCTGACCCCGCATATCGGCAGCGCCTCGCTGGCCACGCGTACGGCGATGGTGCAGCTGGCCGTGGACAACCTGCTGGCCGGCCTCGGTCTGGCCGGTGACGCGGCGCATATGCCGAGCGCGATCAACGCGGACGCGGCCCTGGCTGCGCGCGTGACCCTGGGCAAAAAAACCGGCAAACGATAGGGAACCTCCGCGCGTCCCGCTTGAGGAGGTTCCCCGAACCCAGCTGTCGTGCACGATTTTCCCATTCCCGTTTTCGTGAGAGTTCCCCCATGAGCAATGCACAGCGCAGTTTCCACGTCGCCATCGTCGGCGCCACCGGTGCGGTCGGCGAGACCATGCTGGCCATCCTGGCCGAACGTGATTTCCCGGTCGGCACCCTGAGCCTGCTCGCTTCGGAGCGTTCGGCCGGTGGCGAAGTCGAGTTCAACGGCCAGAAGATCAAGATCCAGGACCTGGCTACGTTCGATCCGAGTGGTGTCCAGATCGCCCTGTTCTCGGCCGGTGGCAGCGTGTCCAAGGAGTACGCGCCGAAGTTCGCCGCCGCCGGTGCGGTGGTGATCGACAATTCCTCGGCCTTCCGTTACGACGATGACGTGCCGCTGGTGGTGTCCGAGGTCAACCCGGACCAGATCGGCAACCGCCCGCGCGGCATCATCGCCAACCCCAACTGCTCAACCATGCAGATGCTGGTGGCGCTGGCGCCGCTGCACCGCAAGTACGGCATCGAGCGCATCAACGTCTCCACCTACCAGTCGGTGTCCGGCGGCGGCCGTTCGGCGCTGGAGGAACTGGGCAAGCAGACCGGCCAGCTGTTGAGCTTCCAGGAGATCGATCCGCAGCGCTTCCCGGTGCAGATCGCCTTCAACCTCATCCCGCACATCGACGACTTCCAGGACAACGGCTTCACCAAGGAAGAGATGAAGCTGGTGTGGGAAACCCGCAAGATCCTCGGCGACGACAGCATCCTGGTGAACCCGACCGCCGTGCGCGTGCCGGTGTTCTACGGTCATTCCGAGTCGGTGGCGATCGAGACCCGTGACAAGGTCACCGTGGCCGAGGCGCGCGCGCTGCTGGAGCAGTCGCCGGGCATCGAAGTGGTGGATCGCCACGAAGCCGGTGGTTACCCGACCCCGGTCACCCATGCCTCGGGCACCGACGCGGTGTACGTTGGCCGTATCCGTGAGGACCTGTCGCACCCGCGCGGCCTGAACCTGTGGATCGTGTCGGACAATGTGCGCAAGGGTGCAGCGTTGAACGCAGTGCAGCTGGCCGAGCTGGTCGCCGCCGAAGCGCGCTGATCACTGCGGTAGTGCCGGCCGCTGGCCGGCATTGCCTTCAATGATGGGCATGTGGTGCTGCCGGCCAGCGGCCGGCAGTACCGAAGGCTCGCCATCGGTGGGTGCGGACCCCGGTCCGCACGCTTTATAGTGTCGCCCATGAATAAACGGGCCAAGGGCGCGAAGCGTCCGCTCACCTATCTTTCCGCTGCGCTGCTGGCCCTGGCCAGCAGTTCGGCGCTCGCCCTCGGTCTGGGCGACATCCGTGTCCTGTCCAAGCCCGGCCAGCCATTGCTGGCCGAGATCCCGGTGGTCTCGGCCGACCCCTCCGAGCTGGAGAACCTGCGCGTGGCGCTGGCCTCGCCGGTCACCTTCGAACGTGTCGGCCTGCAGCGGCCCAGCGGGCTGGTCAGCGAGCTGCAGTTCGAGCTGACCCGCAATGCGCAGGGCAGGGCGGTGGTGCGGGTGACTTCGCAGGCGCCGGTCGAGACCCCGTCGTTGAGTTTCCTGATCGAGGCCGACTGGGGCCAGGGCCGGCTGGTGCGCGAGTATTCGGCGCTGGTTGACGCGCCGGCCAGTGCGCTGGCCGTTGCCGAACCGGAGATTGTTGCCCCGGCAGGGACCCTGTCCAACACCATCGCCCGTGAGCCAGCCCCCACGCCGGCTACCCAGGCCGAACCGGCCCGTGCAGCGGCGGGGCCGGTAGCATCGCGCTCGGCATCGGCATCGGCATCGGCATCGGCACCGGCATCGGCATCGATTGCGGCCGATGGCAGCCTCACCGTGCAGCGCGGCCAGACGCTGTCGCAGATCGCCGCCACGGTCGCGCGCGGCAGCCAGGTCAGCCGCGATCGCGCGATGATCGCGCTGCTGCGTGCCAATCCGGAAGCTTTCATCCGCGGCAACGTGAATCTGCTCAAGCAGGGCGCGGTGCTGCGCATGCCGGGTACCGATGCAGTGGCCGCGATCGACGCAGGCGAGGCCGCCGCGCTGGTGCGCGAGCACACCGCGCAGTGGCGCCAGGCACGTACCGTGCCGCAGCCCGCCGGCACCGTCGCACCGGTTGCCAAGGCAGCCGCAGCAGGCGCTTCCTCCCCGGCTGCGGCCAACGGGGCACGACTTGAAATCGCCCCGGCGCTGGCCTCCGACGCCGCGCACGCGGGCACAACCACCGGCACTGGTGCCGGCAGCGAGGGTGACATGCTGGGCAACGAACAACTGCGCCAGGCTCGCGAGGACATCGCCACCCGCGATGCCGAGATTGGTGAGCTGAAGCAGCGTGTGGCCGATCTGGAAAAACTGAAGGAACAGCAGCAATCGCTGATCGCGATGAAGGACAACGACCTGGCCGCCGCACAGCAGCGGTTGGCACAGGCTCCGGAATCGCGCGACGCGGCCGCCCCGTGGTACTGGCTGGGCCTGCCGGTACTGCTGCTGGCGGCCGCCGCGGCCTGGCTGCTGCGCCGTCGCAAGCCGTCGCCGCTGCCGCCGCTGCGCGAAGAAGACGATGCCGCCGGTCTGGCCGCAGCGGTACCGGCCGGTGCGGCGCTGGATACGCTGGCCGAGCAGTCCTCCTGGTCGTCGGCGGCGGCCGACGGAGGCCGCCACGAGCCGGCGATGCCGGCCTGGGCGACCGAGGCCGAGGTGCAGGACGAGGTGGGCGGCGAACCGGTCGCCGGCACCGCTGCTCCGGCCGAATGGCAGGCGCAGACGCTGCGCGATGACGAGGTGGTGGAACTGCCTGCGGCGGTGACCGATCTGCCACGCTGGGACGAGCCCGTGGCCGCACAGGACGACGGGGTGCCGGTTGCATCCGTGCTGGATGAACCGGACGCGCCAGCGGCCCCCGTTGAGGTGGCGGTACCGGATTACGCGCTGCAGGCCGAACAGCAGCCGCAGTTCCGCGGCGTGTTCGATCTGCCGGCCGAGGCGCAGGACAACGCGCATTCCAGCACGGCGTTGGATGAGCTGCCGGCCGGGGCCGCGCACGAAGACGTCGCCGTACCGGGCAGTGATGCCGGCTGGTCGCCACGCGCCGGCCAGGAGCGGCTGGAGCTGGCCATCGCCTATCTCGACCTGGGCGATGCGCAGACCGCCCGCATGCTGCTGCAGGAAGTGGCCGAAGGCGGCGACCTGCACTGCCAGAACCAGGCCCGCGAACTGCTGGCCCGTCTGCCGTGACCGATTCCGCCAACAAGGACCCTGCCATGAGCCGCGAGCGCCGCATCGACTACGTTGAATTCGCCTCCCGCGATCCGGCGGCCAGCCGTGCCTTCTTCGAGAAGGTGTTCGGCTGGTCGTTCGTCGACTATGGCAGCGACTACACCGCCTTCGACGATGGCCGCCTGCAGGGCGGGTTCTTCCGCGGCCAGCCTGCGCAGGCCAGTGAAAGCGGCGCGCCGCTGCTGGTGCTGTACGCCGACCAGCTGCTGCCGGTGCAGGCCGCAGTGAGCGCCGCCGGCGGCGAGATCGTGCGCGCGGTGTTTTCCTTCCCGGGGGGCAGCCGCTTCCAGTTCGTCGAGCCCGGTGGCAACGAACTGGCGGTCTGGTCGGAACGCGATCCGGCCTGAGCGCCGTCCCATCTGCAACATCGAGGTAGCACATGCGTTACGCGCTCGGCGTCGAATACGACGGCAGCGATTTCAGGGGGTGGCAGAACCTGGGAGAAGGTGGCCCCAGCGTGCAGGCCAGCCTCGAACAGGCCCTGTCTTCGGTGGCCGATGCGCCGGTGCAGGTGGTCTGCGCCGGTCGCACCGATGCCGGTGTGCACGGCCAATGCCAGGTCGTGCATTTCGATACCGGGGTGGTGCGTGATCCACGTGCCTGGATGCTGGGCACCACCACCCGCCTGCCGCGTTCGATCGCGGTGCGCTGGTGCGTGCCGGTGGCCGACGATTTCCACGCCCGCTTCTCGGCGCGTGCGCGGCGCTACCGCTACCGCCTGCTCAACCGCGAGGTGCGGCCGGCGCTGGATCGGCAGACCCTGAGCTGGGAGCGCCGGGCGCTGGACGAAACCCTGATGCACGCCGCCGGCCAGGCCCTGCTTGGCGAGAACGACTTCAGCGCGTTCCGCTCCGTGCAGTGCCAGGCGCTGCACGCGCGCCGCGAGCTGCAGTCGCTGCAGGTCAGCCGCCACGGCGAGGTGATCGAGGTGGCTGTGCAGGGCAATGCATTCCTTCATCACATGGTCCGCAATATCGTCGGTTCGTTGATCCTGGTGGGCAGCGGCGAGAAACCGGTGGACTGGATCGCCGAACTGCTGGCCGGGCGCGACCGTACCGTAGCCGGTCCCACCGCACCGCCACAGGGCCTGGTGTTCCTTGGGCCTCTGTACCCCGACAACTGGCATCTGCCCGCCGAGGTCACGCTATGAGCCGCTCCTACTACCGTACGCGCATCAAGTTCTGTGGCATGACCCGTGCCGGCGACGTCCGCCTGGCCGGTGAGCTGGGCGTGGACGCGGTGGGTTTCATCTTCGCCCGTGAAAGCAGCCGCCGGGTCGCCCCGGCCGAGGCGCGCGCGATGCGCCAGGCGATCGCGCCGATGGTCGATGTGGTGGCCCTGTTCCGCAACAACAGCAAGGAAGAGGTACGCGAGGTGCTGCGCACGGTGCGGCCGACCCTGCTGCAGTTCCATGGCGAGGAAGACGAGAGCTTCTGCCGCAGCTTCAACATGCCCTACCTGAAGGCCATTGCCATGGGCGGGCGCGAGGAGGTCAACGCGCGCACCCTGCAGCTGCGCTATCCCAGCGCGGCCGGTTTCCTGTTCGACAGCCACGCCCCGGGCGGCGGTGGCGGCACCGGCGTGGCCTTCGACTGGGGCCGCATCCCGACCGGGCTGCACCGGCCGTTCCTGCTGGCCGGCGGGCTGAACCCCGACAACGTCTACGATGCCGTGCTGGCCACGCTGCCGTGGGGCGTGGACGTCTCCAGCGGCATCGAGCTGGAACCGGGCATCAAGGATGGCTACAAGATGCGCACCTTCGTGGAGGAAGTGCGCCGCGCGGACTGCACGGTTCTGGAGTGATTGACGTCACTATTTGTCGTGAGCTGCCGCCGGATTTGAGCCTGCACGCATTCTTCACATAGGATGGTCTCCTGCGCCTGCCATAAAGGCGGGCGCGAGGATCGACGGGGCGCGTTCTGCGCGTCCCGAATGGGCGGACGCCGCCCTCAGCCCAGGAAGGCAAGCGATGCAGGAATTCCTCACCGTGGTGTTTGGTTTCCCGACCCTGCCGTACAGCATCGTGCTGGCGGTAGCGCTGGTCTATTGGGGGCTTGCTGCGTTTGGCCTGGTGGATGACGGATTCGGCGACCTCGGCGCCGACGGCGCACTGGACGGCGGCAACGATCTCAGCGGCCTGTCGGCCCTGCTGCAGCGCTTCGGCCTGGGCGGCGTGCCGGTCATGGTCGTGGTCACCCTGCTGGGATTCTTCGGCTGGGCCTTAACCTACTTCATCCATCTGTTCGTACTGTTGCCACTGCCGGACCTGCTGCGCTGGGGGTTCGGCGCGCTCGTGGCCGTGCTCGCTCCACTGCCGGCGATACCGGTGACGGCACTGCTGCTGCGCCCGATCCGTCGGTTCCTGCTGCGCCTGCGGCCGGTGGCCCAGACCTCGCTGCTGGGGCGTATCGGCGAGGTCGCTTCGCCGAAGGTGGACGCGCGCAGCGGCCACGCCACGGTCGACGACGGTGGCGCCGGGCTGGTCCTGCAGGTTCGCAGCGACATCGAACTGCAGCGTGGCGAGCGCATCGTGCTGGTCGAGCACGTGGCCGAACAGCACTACTACCGGGTGGTCCGCGCCGACGCGGTCGCCCTCGATTTCCAGGACAACCTGCTTCCGGGCAACAAGGAGAATCACTGATGACGTTGGCAACCATGGCCCCCTTCCTGATCGGCGTGGCCGTCCTGCTGGTCGGTCTGCTCGGCCTGGCCGGGCTGTTCAAGGCCTTCTACCGCAAGGTCGACCAGGGCGTGGCCCTGATCGTCAACGACATGAGTTCCACGCCGAAGGTGCACTTCACCGGCGCACTGATCATCCCGGTGCTGTACCGCGCCGAGCTGATGCGGATCAGCCTGATCACCCTGCAGATCGACCGCCGCGGCAAGGAAGGGCTGATCTGCCGCGACAACATGCGGGCTGACATCGCCGTGGCCTTCTACCTGCGGGTCAATGAGACCCAGGCCGACGTGCTGCGCGTGGCCAAGGCCATCGGCGCCGACCGCGCTTCCGACAAGCATGCCGTGGACGAACTGTTCAACGCCAAGTTCTCCGAGGCGCTGAAGACGGTCGGCAAGAAGTTCGACTTCACCGAACTGTTCGAGAAGCGCCAGGAATTCCGCGACGAGATCATCGCGGTGATCGGCAACGATCTGAACGGCTATGTGCTCGAAGACGTGGCCATCGACTACCTGGAACAGACGCCGAAGTCGCTGCTGGACCAGTTCAACATCCTCGACGCGCAGGGCATCCGCAAGATCACCGAGCTGACCGCTGCGCAGAACGTAGTGACCAACGAGCTGGAGCAGAACGAGAAGCTCGCCATCACCAAGAAGAACGTGGAGGCACGTGAAGCGCTGCTGGCGCTGGAGCGCCAGCAGGCCGAGGCCGAAGCGCGCCAGAAGCGTGAGATCGAGACCATCCGCGCGCGCGAGGAAGCCGAGACCGCCAAGGTGCAGGAGGAACAGCGCCAGCTGTCCGAGAACGCGCGCATCGAAGCGCAGCAGCTGATCGAGATCCGCGATCAGAACCGCCTGCGCGAAGTGGAAGTGGCCGAGCAGAACCGCCAGCGCGCCGTGGCCATCGAGGCCGAGCGCGTCGAGCGCGCACGCCAGCTTGAACAGGTCACCACCGACCGCGAAGTGCAGCTGCAGGGCGTGGAGCGTGACAAGGTGGTCGAGCAGGGCAAGATGGACGTAGCCAACATCACCCGCGAACGCATCTCCATTGACAAGACCGTGGCGCAGGAAGAAGAGCGCATCAAGGAAGTGCGCGAGGTCTCCGAGGCCGACCGCCAGAAGCAGGTGCTGATCCTGGAAGCCGAAGCCAAGGCGCAGGAATCGCTGGTGCGCGAAGTGAAGGAGGCGCAGGCGCGCGAAACCGCGTCCAAGCACCGTGCGGTGGAACTGACCACGCTGGCCCAGGCCGAGCACGAAGCGGCCGGCAAGCAGGCCGAAGCCAAGCGTCTGCTGGCCGACGCGCTGCGTGCCGAACAGGCCGCACCGGGCCTGGCCGAGGCGCAGGTGCGCGAGGCCTCGGCACTGGCCATCGAGAAGGTCGGTATTGCCGAGGCGCGCGTGATCGAAGCCAAGGCCGAAGCCAGCCTGAAGCAGGGCAGCAACGAGGCCCGTGTGCTGGCCGAGACGCTGCAGGCGCAGGCCCAGGGCGAAGAAAAGATGGGCCTGGCGCGTGCCACGGCCACCGAATCGCTGGGCAACGCCGAGGCCGGTGTGGTACAGAAGAAGCTGCTGGCCGAGGCCGAGGGCCTGGTGCGCAAGTTCGAGGCGATCGCTTCGCTGAGCGACCAGGCGCGTGGCCACGAAGAGTTCCGCATGATGCTGGACAACAGCCTGAAGCAGGCGCTGGCCTCGATCGAGGCGGGCAAGGAAGTGTCGCGCGAGAACGCCAACGTCATCGCCAGCGCACTGCGCAACGCCGACATCGATCTGGTCGGCGGCGACGGCGGCATGTTCGAGAACCTGGTCAAGGCGGTGTCACTGGGCAAGTCGATCGAAGGCTTCGCCGGCAAGAGCCCGATCGTGCAGGAGCTGATGCAGCGCTACCTGGGCGTGGCCGTGGCCGAGCCGGCACCGCGGCAGATCGCCGAGGACGCCGAAACGGTGCCGACGGTGTCGGCTACCGTGCTCGACAGCGCCCGTTGATGCATCGGGCGGTGGCCGCTTTGACCACCGCCCGCCCGCGCCGGCCGCACCCGCGGCCGTTCGCCCGTGAGCCGGAAGCCTGCTGATGTCTCAAACCCAACCGACCGCCGAATCCACCGCAGCGGAGGCCGGCGCCACCAGCGTCGACCAGGCCGTTGCCCAAGGCGGTGCCTACGAAGTCCTGCGCCGCCGCCTGGCCGAGCAGGGCCAGCGCCTGCAGGGCCTGGCCGAAACGCTCAACCGCCAGCGCCTGACCGAGTTCGGCGACAGCCGGCTGGAAGTGGTCGGGCGTTTCCGCATCCGCAGCGAGAACAACTGCGTCGGCCGCGACATCGTGCAGGTGGGCCCGGACCGCCTGCTGTTCGGCTACAACGTGTTCATCGGGCTCAAGACCCAGACCCGCATCGAGGATGTGTTCGGCCTGTACCGGCTGGTGCAGGGCCCCGATGGCTACGACGTCGCCGCGCTGGAGCTGAAGGGCAGCTTCCTCGACCAGCCCGGCTTCGTGCATGACTTCAACGAGCTGTACGCCTATTACAAGCATGCGCGCCTGCTGCAGCTGATCGTGGTCGGCGACAAGCTGCTGGCCTCGTTCCAGATCGGCGAGCGCAGCAGTGACGTGCGCGTGTTCCGCTGGGCGCTGTCGCGCGATGGCGAACTGACCTATCTGGATGCGCGCGGTGAGCGCGATATCGCTTTGCCGCCGCCGTTCGACTTCGAATGGACCAGGGCGACCCGCGACCTGGCGGTCAATGGCCGCCATTCGCACCTGAACATCCTCGACACCCTGTTCGTGGAAACCACCGGTGGCGACCTGACCATCAAGGTCGAGAACAACACCGAAACCGGGCAGGGCATCTACAGCGAACCAGTCGAGGACAGCACCCAGTCGCTGGACGACGCCCAGTTCGAGTTCGCCCGGGTCGGTTCGCTGGTGCTGCTGAAGGTGCTGCCGTATCGCGAGACGGAGTGGCGCGGCCTGATCTACAACACGCTGACCGGCGGCATCGTGCGCAACGATGCGATCGTGCAGGCCTGCGTGCAGCTGCCCGAAGACCACGGCGTGATCTTCCCGGGTGGCTATTACCTGCAGGGCGGCGAGCACAAGGCGTTCGACGCCTCGATGGCCGGCATGCAGTTCAAGCGCAGCCTGCGTTCGCCCAACGGCGAGGACGTGCTGTACATCTTCTACGAACGCGAGGGTGGGCGCTCGGCGCTGTTCGTCTACAACACCATCCAGCGCGTGTTGCAGAACCCGGTGTTCGGCCACGGCTATGCCTTCCTGCAGGATGGGCGCATGGTGCTGTTCCATGCCGAAGGCAACGAACCGACCCGCATCCATCCGATGCAGGTCTGGCAGACGCCGTTCAGCAGCGACGAGTTCGCCGCCAGCCGCCCGCCCGGCAATACCTTCATGGGCCGCATCGGCAATGCCGAACTGGTGCGTGGCATCTCCAACCTGTTCAACCTGGCGCGCGAGATCGACGGCCAGGACGTGTCGGTCCAGCGCTACCAGCGCCTGGTGGCCGATACCCGTCGGCTTTTCGACGCCCACCACTGGCTGGGCGATGAGGCCTGCGATGGCGCCGCAGCGCTGCTGCGACAGATCAGCGCCACCGGCGAATCGGTGCTGGACGAATACGAGAAGGTGCAGTCGATCCGCCAGCAGTCGGCGCAGGCGATGGTCGAGGCCGAGGCCGCGCACAAGGCGCTGCTTGGCCGGCTGCAGCCGCAGAACTGGGATGAAGTGCAGGCCTTCGTCGAGGCCCTCAATGCGATCGCTGCCTTGCGTGGGCGGCTGCTGACCATCCGCGAGCTGCGCTACATCGACACCGCGCGCATCGAGGCGATGACCGCCGAGCTGGTACAGGCGCAGGACCGTGTTGGCGCCGCCACCGGTGAATTCCTCGCGGGCGAGGCCGCACTGGCGCCGCTCACCCTGCGGCTGCAGGCGCTGGATGAATCCGCCCAGCAGGCGCAGAGTGCCCGCCAGCTGGACGAGCAGCTGGAAGGGCTGCGTGGCATGGCCGCCGACCTGGACATGCTGTCCGAGCTGATGGCCGGGCTGAAGGTGGACGATGCCACTGCCCGAACCCGTGTGGTCGAGTCGATCTCGGTGCTCTATGGCCGCCTCAACCAGGCCCGCACACGCGCTGATCAGCGCCGCCGATCGCTGGGCTCGGCCGAGGCCGTAGCGCAGTTCGCCGCACAGTTCGCACTGTTTTCGCAATCGATCACCAGTGCGCTGGCCCTGGCAACCGACCCGGAGCGCGCCGACGAACAGTTGTCGCGCCTGCTGGTGCAGTTGGAAGAGCTGGAGAGCCAGTTCGGCGAGCATGAACAGTTCCTCGGCGACATCCTGAGCAAGCGCGAGGAACTGGTCGAGGCATTTGATACGCACAAGCAGGCCTTGCTGGACGATCGCCAGCGCAAGGCGCGTTCAGTGCTCGATGCGGCCAACCGCATCCTCGACGGCCTGGCCAAGCGCACCGAACGCTTTGCCACCCCTGACGAACTCAATGCATTCTTCGCCGGCGATCCGTTGATCCTCAAGCTGCGTGAGCTGGCCGAACGCCTGCGCACCTTGCATGACAACGTCAAGGCCGACGATATCGAGGCACGCCTGAAGGGCGTGCGTGACCAGGCGGTGCGCCAGCTGCGCGACCGCAGCGATCTGTACGAAGCCGGTGGCAATGTCGTGCGGCTGGGCCCGCGCCATCGCTTCAGCGTGAACACCCAGCCACTCGATCTGACCCTGCTGCCGCGCGGCGATACGCTGGCCATCCATCTGACCGGCACCGATTTCCTGGAAACCCTGCACGACCCGGAACTGGACGCGCTGAAGCCGTTCTGGCCGGTCACGTTGGATTCGGAATCCGAAGCCATCTACCGCGGCGAGTACCTGGCCGGCTGCCTGCTGCGCACGGCAGAAGCGGGGCGCGACGGGCTGGACCTGCCCCAACTGCTGCACGACGCCGCCGAACCGGAGGCCCTGGACCAGCGCGTGCGTGCGTTTGCCGCGCCGCGTTACCGCGAGGGCTACGAGCGTGGCATCCACGACCACGACGCCGCGCTGATACTGCGTGCGCTGTTGCCGTTGCAGCAGGCCGCCGGTCCGCTGCGGCATGCGCCACGGGTACGCGCCCTGGCCCAGGTGTTCTGGGCCGCGCTGCAACGCGACGATGCTGTCGCGCAGTGGCCCAGCCGCCAGGCCGGCGCTGACACCATTGCCCGTCTGTTCGGATCCGACGAGGGCCGTCAGGCGCTGCGCGTCGAAATGGCCAAGGCCCTGCACGACTATGCGCAGGCGCAGGCCCTTCCGTTCGATGCCGACATGGCCGCCGATGCGGCCGCCTATCTGGCCGATGAACTGCGAGATGGTGACCCGGTCTTCAGCATCAGCCGACATGCGCAGGCGCTGTTGGATGCCTTGTCCTCACAGTTGGAGCAGGCCGGTCAGCGCGATGCTTTCGAACGCGCGCTGCAGCGCAACCAGGATCCGCTGGCCACGCGCTGGGCCCTGGCCGGGCAGTGGCTGCGTGCGTTGGCCAGCCTGCCGGCCCAGGCTGCGCACGCTGGTTACGTCGACGAAGCCGCCGCGCTGCTGCTGGTGCAGCGGCAGCTGCGCACGCGTGCCAGCGAGGCCACGCTGCGCGCCGAGGTGAAGGGGCTGCTGGGCGAGCACCCGCGCATCCAGGGCGGCACGCTGGTGCTGACGCTGGACGATTTCCAGTCGCGGCTGCAGCATCATCTGCAGCGCTTCGTGCCCTCCTTCCATGCCTACCAGAGCGTGCGCCAGGGCATCATCAGCCGCGAGCGGCAGGCCCTGCGCCTGTCCGAGTTCAAGGCGCGTCCGCTGTCCTCGTTCGTGCGCAACAAGCTCATCAATGACGTCTACCTGGGGGTGATCGGCGACAACCTGGCCAAGCAGATGGGCACGGTCGGCGAGAACAAGCGCAGCGACCTGATGGGCCTGCTGATGATGATTTCGCCGCCAGGCTACGGCAAGACCACGTTGATGGAATACGTGGCGCATCGCCTGGGCCTGGTTTTCATGAAGATCAACGGGCCGGCGCTGGGCCATGAAGTGCGCTCGCTCGATCCGCAGCAGGCGCCCGATGCGACCTCGCGGCAGGAACTGGAGAAGCTCAATCTGGCGCTGGAGATGGGCAACAACACCATGCTGTATGTCGACGACATCCAGCACACCCATCCCGAGTTCCTGCAGAAATTCATTTCGCTGTGCGACGGTACCCGCCGTATCGAGGGCGTGTGGCGTGGCCGCACCCGCACCTACGACATGCGCGGCAAGAAGTTCTGCGTGGTCATGGCCGGTAACCCGTATACCGAGTCGGGTGAGGTGTTCAAGATTCCGGACATGCTGGCCAACCGTGCCGACATCTACAACCTCGGTGATGTGCTGGGCGGCATGGAAGCGGCGTTCACCCTCAGCTATATCGAGAACAGCCTGACCTCCAATCCGGTGCTGGCGCCGCTGGCCACCCGTGACATGGCCGACCTGTACGTACTGGTTGATCGCGCGATGGGCAAGGAGGTCTCGACCAACGGCCTCAGCCACGCCTACAGCAGTGCTGAGATCAACGAGATCACCGCCACCCTGCAGCGCATGCTGCGCGTGCGCGACGTGGTCTACCGGGTCAACCAGCAGTACATCGCCAGTGCCGCACAGGACGATCGCTACCGCACCGAACCGCCGTTCCGCCTGCAGGGCAGCTATCGCAACATGAACAAGCTGGCCGAGAAGATCTCGCCGGTGATGAACGAAGAAGAGCTGCAGCAGCTGATCTCCGACCATTACCTGGGCGAGGCGCAGCTACTGACCACCGGCGCCGAGGAGAACCTGCTGAAGCTGGCCGAACTGCGTGGCGTACTGGATGATGCGCAGGCCCAGCGCTGGGCACAGATCAAGCGCGATTTTATGCGCAACAAGGCCATGGGCGCCGACGACAGCGACGTCGGTGGGCGAGTGGTTGCGCAGTTGGCCGACATCGCCACGGCCCTGCAACAGCCACCGTTGGCGCAGGAAGCCATCGCCGTTGCGGCACCGGTGCCGTGGCAGGCGTTGCTGGAGGCCTTGCAGCGCATTTCTGAAACACCTCAGCCCTCTGCCACGTCGGCGTCGATCGCGGCGGCTCCGGGCGTGCCGGCCACGGTCCTGGCCGAAGAACTGCAGGCGGGCCTGGCACCGTTGGTCGAACTGTTGGCGGCATCGCAGGCGCAGCAGGTACAGGTGTCGCAGACCTTGGCCGCGTTCGCCGGCTGGGCGCGGCAGCAGGTCGAGCATCGTGGGCACGGTAGTGGGGTGCCGCAGCGTGCACGCGTTCGCCGTGCCACGACGCCGGAAGAACGCGCACTGGACGAGGCCTTGATGCGCCACTTCTACGGCGAGTCGCTGCCACCGGAAGACGCTGAAGGCAGCGTGGCATCGAGCCCACAGCCGCCGCCTCTGCCGTGACCGCACCGGCGACACTGCCGTCACCGGTGTTGCCGGACACGGCCGATATCGCCGTGCTGGCCGACTACGGTACGCCACTGCTGCAGGCGCTCACCCAGCGCGCCGCTGGCGTGCCCTCGGTTGCAGGCGAAGGCCTGGTGGCCGCGTTGGCACGCATTGCCCTGGCACTCCAGGCCGGCAACCCTGCGCAGATCCGGCGCCAGGAGAGCTGGTGGGGGCGCCTGCTTGGGCGCGATGTCGACCGCGAGGCGGAAGGGCGTGCGCTGCAGTCGCAATTGGGCGTACTGGCCCTGCAGGCGCGCGAGCAGGCCCAGCACCTGCAACAGCACCAGCAGGCCCGAGCCTTGGCCATCACCGAGCGTGCAGAGGCGGCCACGGCATTGGACGCCTGGGTCGAGCTGGGCGTATCACGGCTGGAGCGATGTGATGCGGCCGGCCAGGCCGCGCTGTCGCAGCGGCTGGATCACCTGCGCCGGCTGGCTGCGTTGCATCGTGTCGAGGCCGCTCAGTGGCAGCTGCTGCAGGACCAGGACGCGGTGCTGCTGCAGCGCTTCGCGCGCATCCACGATGTTCTGCTGCCGGCCTGGCGACAGGCCGCTCTGGCGAAGCAGGCCGGTGCCGGTGCCGCCCTGGCCGCGAGGGCCAGCACACTGCACGCCCAGATTGATGACGAGGTGGCGGCGGCTCAGGCTAGACTGCCGTGAGCCGGCCGCCGTTGCCGCATACCCAACTGCAAGGAGACTGCCCGATGACCCAGGACAGCCAGACCCCCGCTGCGCTCATGCCCGGCACGACGACCGCCGCTCCGCTCGATGAGGGCACACTGCAGGCCCTGGGCCTGGGCCGCGAGGATCTGCCTCGCATCGCCGAGATCCGCATGGAGCTGGACGATCTGCGACCGGGCAACCTGCAGGTGTTCGGGCGTGAAGCAGCCACGCGCACGGCGGCGTTCTCCAGCCAGTTGCTGGACCAGGTGCGCAACCGCGACCTGGACGCCAGTGGCGAGAAATTGGGCGAAGTGGTGCGCATCGCGCGCAGCCTGAAGCTGGACGGCTTCGCGCAGAGGTCGAAAGTGCCGGTGATCGGTGGCCTGATCGATCGCCTACGCGTATCCAAGGGCGAGCTGGTACAGAAGTTCAGCGATACCAACGCGCAGATCGAGCAGTTGCTGGGCGATGTCGGCGTGCAGCAGACGTTGATGGCCAAGCGCGTGGGCGAGTTCGACCGCATGCATGACATCGTCCGCGAAGAGCGCCATGCGCTCGGCCTGTATGCGGCGGCGGGCAAGCAGCGGCTGGCGGAACTGCAGGCCGAGCAACTGGCTGGGCAGGGCAGTGAGGATCCGCAGCAGCGCATCCGCCAGGGCGAGATCGACAATGCGATCCGGCTGATCGACAAGCGCGTGTCCGACCTGCAGCTGATGCAGCATGCTGCCGATCAGTCGCTGCCGATGATCCGGTTGATCCAGGCCAACGCGCTGCAGCTGATCGAGAAGTTCAATACCGTCCGCGACATCACCATTCCGTCGTGGAAGCGCCAGTTCGCGATCCAGCTTTCGCTGGGAGAGCAGAAGGCGGCGGTTGAACTGTCCACGGCCATCGACGATGCCACCAATGAGCTGATGCGCCGCAATGCCGACCTGCTGCGCCAGGCATCGGTGGATACCGCGCGCAGCAACCAGCGTGGGGTGATCGACGTTGCCACGCTGCGTCATGTGCACGACCAGCTGATTGCCACGGTCGAGGAAGTGCGCAGCATCCATCGCGAAGGCATGCAGCAGCGCCAGCAGGCCGAAGTCGAGCTGTCGCGCCTGCGCGAAGATCTGCAGCAACGTCTGGCCGCACCCACCGCGCCGTAGCGTTGAGCAGACTCGACGCTACAGCTGCCCCACCAACCAATCGGCCAGGGCATCGACCCGCGCATCCAATGGGCCATCGGGCCGGGCCAGCACCCAGAAGCCACCGGTAGCAGTGAAGCCCCAAGGGGCCACCAGCCGGCCCGCGGCCAGGTCCTGGGCCACCAGTGGCTCGGGCGCAATGGCCAGGCCCAGCCCGGCTACCGCTGCTTCCAACAGGTAGTAGAGGTGATCGAAGGCGGTGCCCAGCTGCAGCTTCGAGGCATCCAGATCATGCGCCTTCGCCCATGCCGGCCACGCCTGCGGCCGTGAGCGGGTGTGCAGCAGCGTCTCCTGCAGCAGCACCGAGGGGGGCCCGCTGCGCAGGCGCTGCGCGGCCGGATGGGAGGGCGCGACCACCACGCCCACCCGTTCCGGTGCCAGCTCATGCACCTGCCAACCGCGCGGCCACGGCCCCTGTGCCAGCAGCAGCACCGCGTCCAGCGCCGCCTGCGCCTCGGTGAAGCTGCCGTCCAGCGCCGACCATTGCAGGCGCACGCCGGGCAGGGCCGCCTGCAGTGCAGGCAGGCGCGGGATCATCCAGCGTGCCAGCACACTGCCACTGCAGCCCAGCACCAGCGCCGGTGACGCCGCAGGCCGCCGCAGTTCACGCACACAGTCTTCGATGCGACCGAACGCCTCACCGCACGCGGCGTGCAGTTGGGTGCCGGCGGCTGTCAGGCGCAGGCCACGGCCGGCGCGCTGGAACAGCGCCAGGCCCAGGTGGTCCTCCAGCAGCTTCAGCTGCCGGCTGACCGCACCGTGGGTGACGTGAAGGTCCTGCGCGGCACGGCCGACACCGCCCAGGCGCGCGGTGGCCTCGAACGCCCGCAGCGCGTTGAGCGGCGGAAGTGATGAGCTGCTCATGTGAGATTTCCTGACGGGATGCGCCAGATAATATCCATTTTCCGGTCACGACCCGTGCGCTAGAGTATCCACCTGTCTCGAACCAGCGGTCGCTTCCATGTCAGCTTCCCCCATTGCCGACTTCCATGCCTTCCCGGATGCCCAGGGTCACTTCGGCCACTACGGTGGCAGCTTTGTCGCCGAAACCCTGGTCGGCCCGCTGCAGGAACTGGCCCAGGCCTATGACCAGGCTCGGCAGGACCCTGCCTTCCAGCAGGCCTACGACCGCGACCTGGCCCACTACGTGGGCCGGCCGAGCCCGATCTACCACGCCCAGCGCCTGAGCGACCATGTCGGCGGCGCGCAGATCCTGCTCAAGCGCGAAGACCTGAACCATACCGGCGCGCACAAGATCAACAACACCATCGGCCAGGCGCTGCTGGCGGCGCGGATGGGCAAGAAGCGCATCATCGCCGAGACCGGCGCCGGCCAGCACGGCGTGGCCAGTGCCACGGTGGCCGCACGGCTGGGCCTGGAGTGCGTGGTGTACATGGGTGCCACCGATATCGAGCGGCAGAAGATCAACGTCTACCGCATGAAGCTGCTCGGCGCGACGGTGGTGCCGGTCACCTCCGGCTCGGCCACCCTCAAGGACGCGCTGAACGAAGCGATGCGCGACTGGGTGACCAACGTGCAGGACACCTTCTACATCATCGGCACCGTGGCCGGGCCGGACCCGTACCCGCGCATGGTGCGTGACTTCAACGCCATCGTCGGCCGCGAAGCGCGCGAGCAGATGCTGGCCGAGTATGGCCGTCTGCCCGATGCGATCACCGCCTGCGTCGGCGGCGGCAGCAACGCGATCGGGCTGTTCCATGCCTTCCTCAACGATCGCCAGGTCGAGATCGTGGGCGCCGAGGCGGCCGGCGATGGCATCCACACCGGTCGCCACGCCGCGTCGATCGCCGCCGGCCGCCCCGGCGTGCTGCACGGCAACCGCACCTACGTGCTGTGCGATGACGATGGCCAGATCATCGAGACCCACTCGGTCTCGGCGGGCCTGGATTACCCCGGCGTCGGCCCCGAACACGCTTTCCTGGCCGATACCGGCCGTGCGCGCTACCTTGGCATCACCGATGAGGAAGCATTGCAGGCCTTCCACCTGCTGGCGCACACCGAAGGCATCCTGCCGGCGCTGGAATCCAGCCATGCGCTGGCGCAGGCGATCAAGTTGGCGCGTGAGCGCCCGCGCGACCAGATCGTGCTGTGCAACCTGTCCGGCCGTGGCGACAAGGACGTGCACACCATCGCCGCGCGCGAAGGCCTGGTGCTGTGAATCCGATGCTGCGCCACGGCGGCGCGCTGGTGCTGGCGGTGGGGTTGGGGGGATGCACGCCGCCCGATCCGCCGGTGCTGGCACCTGCGCCGGCCGCACCGGCGGCGATTGCGCCGGCGCAGCGCCCGGCCAGCAACGACGACATGGCGCATCGCCCGATCGATGACGCCCCTGCGCCGGTGGTCCCCCCGCAGGCCGATGAGGACAGCGCACCGGCGGTGGTCTCGGTGGCCCTGGACCATGCCGGTGAGGTGCTGATCGGCCAGCGGTTCAGTGAAGTTGAAGCGGAGGGCGCCTGGCATTCGGCCGGGCTGCACGAGGCCACGCAGGGGCGCTGCGAATACTACGAGCGCGGCACGCTGCCGGAAGGCGTGGCGATGATGGTGCAGGACGGCGACGTGGTTCGTTTCGACCTGGCTCCGATCGATGATTCCGGGCAGGTGGTGGTGCAGCCGGGTCCGTTCGGCCTGCGCCTGGACATGCCCCGCGCGCAGGCATTGCAGCTGCTCCCGTCCGGTGTGACCGCGCAGGCCTATGGCGACGACCCGGAAGCCGGAGAGAGCCTGCTCTGGCAGGACCCCGGTTCGGACCTGGCGATCCGCGTGGAGATCGTCGATGGCGTTGTATCGAGAATGTACTGGGGCGCCAGCGGCGCCGTTGATCTGATTGAAGGATGTACCTGACATGTCCGTTGAGCGTATCGATGCCTGTTTCGCCCGCCTGCGTGCCGCTGGCCGCAAGGCGCTGATTCCCTTTGTCACCGCCGGAGATCCCTCGCTGGAAGCGACCGTGCCGGTCATGCATGCACTGGTGGAGGCCGGTGCCGATGTGATCGAACTGGGGGTGCCGTTCTCCGACCCGATGGCCGACGGCCCGACCATCCAGCGCAGCTCCGAACGCGCGCTGGCACGCGGTGCCGGTAGTCGTTACGTGCTGCAGGCGGTGGCGCAGTTCCGTGAGCGCGACGCACAGACCCCGGTGGTGCTGATGGGCTACCTGAACCCGGTGGAGATCCATGGCTATGCCGCGTTCGCCCAGGCCGCGGTGGCGGCGGGCGTGGACGGCGTGCTGCTGGTCGACCTGCCGCCGGAAGAAGCCGGCGAAGCGCAGCAGGCGTTCGATACCGCCGGCCTGGCGCTGGTGCTGCTGGCCTCGCCGACCACCAGCGAAGCGCGCGCCGACAAGCTGCTGGCGCTGGCCCGTGGTTACCTCTATTACGTGAGCTTTGCCGGTGTGACCGGCGCATCGGAGCGGTTGGACAGCGATGCGGCCGGTGCACGCCTGCAGGCCCTGCGCCAGCGCGCTTCGGTGCCGGTGGTGGCTGGCTTCGGGATCAAGGATGCCGCCAGTGCCGCGGCGATGGCGCGGCAGGCCGACGGTGTGGTGGTCGGCAGTGCGCTGGTGGCCGCATTGGCCGACGCCGACTCGGCCGGCGAGGCCGCCCGGCGTGCCCGGGCCTTCCTCAGCCCGTTGCGGCAGGCCCTGGACGACTGAGGGTAGTGCCGGCCGCTGACCGGCACATGTGTGCCCCGCACGGCGTTGCCGCGCTAAACGTACGTCCCAGCATGGTTTTTCCCGCCAGCCCGAAGCCCGGCAAGGGGTGCACGGGCGGGGGAAGCGGAGCTAGACTGTCCGCCTTTGCGGCCCCCGGGCCGCCCTGAACGGAAGTGTCCTCCCGCATGAGTTGGCTCAGCAAGTTGATGCCGTCCGGCATCCGCACCGACAACACCCCCAGCAAGAAGCGCAGCGTCCCCGAGGGCCTGTGGGAAAAGTGCAGCAACTGCGGCAGTGCGCTGTACCGGCCGGAACTGGAAGAGAACCTGGAGGTGTGCCCGAAGTGCGGCCACCACATGGCGATCCGCGCGCGTGCGCGGCTGGCGGCGTTGTTCGACGCCGACAGCACCACCGAGATCGGTGCGCGCCTGGGGCCGACCGACCTGCTCAAGTTCAAGGACCAGAAGAAGTACAGCGAGCGCATCAAGATCGCGCAGAAGAACACGGGCGAGTACGACGCACTGATCGCCATGCGCGGCCTGCTCAAGGGCCGTGCGCTGGTGGCGTCGTCGTTCGATTTCGCCTTCATGGGCGGCTCGATGGGGTCGGTGGTCGGTGAGCGCTTCGCGCTGGCCGCGGAAACCGCTGTCGAGATCGGCGCGCCCTACGTGTGCTTCTCGCAGAGCGGTGGTGCGCGCATGCAGGAAGGCCTGTTCTCGCTGATGCAGATGGCCAAGACCTCGGCTGCGCTGGGCAAGCTGCGTGAAGCCGGGCTGCCGTACATCTCGGTGCTGACCCACCCGACCACCGGCGGCGTGTCGGCCTCGTTCGCGATGCTGGGCGACATCAACATCGCCGAGCCGCAGGCGCTGATCGGTTTCGCCGGCCCGCGCGTGATCGAGCAGACGGTGCGCGAGAAGCTGCCGGAAGGGTTCCAGCGCTCGGAGTTCCTGCTCGAGCACGGTGCCATCGACCAGATCTGCGACCGTCGTGAACTGCGCGACCGGCTGTCCGATCTGCTGGCCATGCTCGGCCGTCAGCCGGCGCCGGAGGTGGTTTGATGGGAGGCCGCAAGTACTTCGGTACTGATGGCATCCGTGGGCGGGTCGGGCAGGGCGTGATCTCGGCCGACTTCGTGCTGCGCCTGGGCAATGCGCTTGGCCGCGTTCTGGTCGCCCAGCGCGGCCAGGACGGGCGCCGGCCGATCGTGATCATCGGCAAGGACACCCGCATCTCCGGTTACATGTTCGAAGCAGCGCTGGAAGCCGGGCTGGTCGCTGCCGGCGTTGATGTGCAGCTGCTGGGCCCGATGCCGACCCCGGCCGTGGCGTTCCTGACCCGCACGCTGGGGGTGGATGCCGGCATCGTCATCAGCGCCTCGCACAACCCGCACTACGACAATGGCATCAAGTTCTTCTCCGCCCAGGGCGAAAAGCTGGACGATGCCACCGAGCTGGCGCTGGAGGCGGCGCTGGACATCGCCTTCACCACCGCCGAATCGGAGAAGCTGGGCAAGGCCTCGCGCGCCCGTGAGGCGGTGGGCCGCTACATCGAGTTCTGCAAGGCCAGTGTGCCGCGTACGTTCGACCTGCGCGGCGTGCGCCTGGTGCTCGACTGTGCGCATGGCGCCACCTACCAGATCGCGCCGCTGCTGTTCCGCGAACTGGGCGCCGAAGTGATCAGCATCGGTGCCGAGCCCAACGGCGTCAACATCAATGCAGGCGTGGGATCCACCCACATCGACAACCTGGCGGCCAAGGTGCGCGAGACCCGCGCCGATCTTGGCATCGCCTTCGACGGCGATGGCGATCGGGTGTTGATGGCCGACGACCAGGGCAACCCGGTCGATGGCGATGATCTGCTGTACATCCTGGCGCGTGCGTGGAAAGCCGAAGGGCGCCTGCATGGACCGGTGGTGGGCACGCTGATGAGCAACTACGGCGTGGAAAAGGCCTTCGCCGACCTGCAGATTCCCTTCCTGCGCAGCAACGTCGGTGACCGCTATGTGCACCAGGCGCTGGTGGAAGGCGGTGGCGTGCTCGGCGGCGAAGCCTCCGGCCACCTGCTGTGCCTGGACCGGGCCACCACGGGCGACGGCATCATCAGTGCCCTGCAGGTGCTGGTGGCGCTGCGCAACAGCGGACAGACCCTGCGGCAGGCCCTGAAGGGGCTGCTGCGGGTGCCACAGAAGACGGTCAACGTCCGCCTGGGCAATGTATCGGCCAAGGCCACCGTGCAGGCCGAACGCGTGCAGTCGGCACTGGCCGACGCGCAGCAGGCGGTGGCCGGTCGCGGCCGTGCGTTCCTGCGCCCGTCCGGCACCGAGCCGGTGGTGCGGGTCACGGTCGAGGCCGACGATGCAGCGCTGATGCAGGATACGCTGGATCGCTTGTCGGCCGCCGTGCGCGACGCTGCCGGCTGAGACGGCCGATCCGGTCGGCACAGCGCAGAGGTAACCCCGACATGGCCGCGACAGCGGCCATGTCGCTTTCCGGTACCGTTGGCTGAACCCACCGCGACCGGAAATCGCGTTCAGCGCGGCGTATGCGCTTTCTGACGTGGCGTGAACGAAGCGCGGCGTATTCCGGGCATCAGGATTCCTGCTTCTGCCCGATGCCTGCGCAGAAGAGGACCCGGTCGGAGCCGATCACGCTCCATTGTTCTTCCTTCGTTGCAAGGACCACGACCATGAACATCTCACTGCGCTACAGCCGCTGCCTGCTGGCAGGTGCGCTGCTGGTGCTGCCGTTGCTGGGTGGCATTTCTGTTGCCAGCGCGCAACCCCGCCCTGAAGGCGGACCGCACATGTCCGCTCCGCGCGAAGAGCCGATGCGTGCACCGTGGGGCTACCCGCGGATGGAGCGCCCGCGTGAACTGGGCACTGCACGGCCGGCGTACCGCGAGGACTACCGGCACAACTTCCGCGCCGACCACGCCTTCCGCATCGGTCCCTACCATCCGCCGGTCGGCTACGCCTATCAGCGCTGGCACTATGGCCAGATCCTGCCGCGCCCGTACTGGGTGGGCGACTACATCCTCAACGACTTCTGGCTGTTTGGCCTGGACGTGCCGCCGGTGGGACTTGAATGGGTGCGCTATGGGCCGGACGCGCTGCTGATCAACACCGGCAACGGCGAGATCGTGCAGGTCGTGTACGGGCGCTTCTTCTGAGGCCCTTGTTACGGCCCCGGCACCATCTTCTTCTGGCGCGCCTTGAAGCCATTGAACAGCGGTGCGAGCAGCGGGTTGTAGCTCTGCGCGATGCGCTTGCGCAACCAGCTTGCCGGCCGGTTGCGGATCGCAAAGCGGTAGATCCGCTCCGGATCACCGCCGACCACGTTGCGTCCGAACGGATGGGTGGTATGCAGGTAGCGGAAGCCGTGCTCGCGCGCGACCTCGATGTGGTCCTGGTCGAAATCACCATAGGGCCAGCACAGCGTGTCCGATACCTCGCCGAGCTTGTCGCGCAGCACCTCGCGCGAGATCGCCAGGTCGTGGCTGAGGCCCGCGCGGCGCTGCGCGCGGTCCAGGTCGTCGCGGCGCAGCCAGCGGGTATGGGTGTGGGTGTGGCAATGCACTTCGAAGGTGCCGGCGGCGATCGCCGCGCGCGCCTCGCTCCACCGCATCATCACCTCATCGCTGCGCTTGTGCTCGTAGATGGCCGCTTCGCAGCCGCGATGGTCCGGCGTGGCCGGCAGTGCCGCGCCGGCGATGCCGGCGTGCGGGCGCTCGGGGCCTTCGCCCATCCAGCCGGTGACCACGAACACCACCGCGTGCATGCCGTACTTCTGCAGGATCGGATGCGCATACACCCAGTTGTCCAGATAGCCATCGTCGAAGGTGATCACGATCGACCTGCGCGGCACCGGCCGGCCCGCAAGAAAACCGGCGTACTGGTCCAGGGTCAGCGACGTCCAGCCATTGCGGGCCAGCCACGCGATCTGGCTCTCGAAGTTCTCCGGTGACACGGTGATCATGCCCGGTGAGGGGCTGACGTGATGGTGCATCAGCACCGGTACGGTTCGCGCATCAGCCATGTCCCAGCTCCTTCAGCCACTGGTGGTAATAGTACTCGGTGGTCTCGCCGTGGCCGGCGGGGGTGAAGCGGTGGGCGCTGCGCATCCATTCCCAGCCAGCGCGGCCCATCTGCCGGCGCCGTTCCGGATCATCCACCAGCAGGCGCAACGCACCGGTGAGGGCGGCGCCGTCACCCAGCCGGGTGAGGATCGCATTGCTGCCATCGACCACCATTTCCGGAACGCCACCGACCCGCGTCGCCACGATCGGCACGCCGACATAGGCCGCTTCCAGGAACACGGTTCCGGCGGCCTCCTTGTGCGAGGCCAGGGCGAAGATGTCGAAGCCGGCCATCAACCGGCAGGCCCCGTCGCGGTAGCCCAGCAGGTGTACCTGTTGCTGCAGCCCGTGTTCCTCGCGCAGCGCCTGCAGCCGTTCCATCACGGTCTGGCCATCGCCGATCACCACCAGATGCAGGTTGGGGTGGGTCCGGCACAGCGGGACCATCGCCTGCAGCAGATCGACATGGCCCTTGGGCTCACGCAGCACCGCCACGCAGCCCACCACGATGTCCTGCGCACCGAAGCCGAGCTCGGCACGCACTTCGGCGCGCACGTCCTGCAGGCATTGCCAGGGATCATCCTTGCGGATGTCGCTCCAGCGCGGCGGTACCGCGATCGGCGGCACGATGCCGATGCGTTCGGTGGGAATGCCGCGGTCGGCCAGCAGCTGCTTGACGAAGCTGCTCACGGTCAGCACCCGGTGCGGCAGGCCGGTATAGGTGAGGAGCGAATTGACCGGGCTCATCAGGTGGCGCGAGCGCACCACCAGCGGCGTGCCTCCCAGCCGTGCGCCGGCAGCGGCAATCAGCGCATCGCGGCGGCTGGTGGTATTGACCACGTCATAGCGCTCGCGCCGCACCAGCCGCGACACCGACCAGATGCCCCGCAGCAGGCGCCCCAGGCCGCCCATGCGCAGGGTGTGCACGGTGAAGCCATCATCGCGTGCCAGCGCGGCCAGACGGGCATCGGGCTGGCACAACAGCGACACCTCGTGGCCACGCGCGCGCATCACCTGCATGTGGCGGAAAATATAGATCTCCTGCCCGCCCATTCCCTTGGCGGCTTCAGTGTGCAGGATGCGCAGCGGACGGTTCATGTGGAATCGATCCTTGAGGGTCAGCGGTTACGGAAGCGGGTCAACGCTTCCCATGCAGCGCGCACCGCGGTGGCATCGGGGCTCTGCTGTGGCAGCGGGCGGTAGTGCCGGTCCAGTGCGGTGGCATTGCCGAACTTGTCGAACACGTAGATGGCATCGCCGTAGCGGACCGCGCGTTGCGACCAGCTTTCGACCACCAGTGCGCGCGGGCCCTGCGGCTCGGCCAGCAGGTCCTGGCCGGTGCTGTAGTCGGCCAGCGGGTTCTCGCAGCCCAGTGCGTGGCGCATCAACGTGGGAACCCAGTCTTCGTGCGAGCTGATGCGGGCCTGTCTGCCGGCGTCCTGCCCGGGCCAATGCAGTACGAACGGCACCTGCAGCTGGAAGTCGGAGAAGTTGCCGTTGTGGCCCCAGTAGTTCAGCTGCAGATCGTTGAACTCCTCGGCGTGGTCGCCGGTGACCAGCACGATCGTGTTCTGCTCCAGCCCCTGCGCGCGCAGGTCGTCCAGCAGCGTGCCGATCAGGCTGTCGGCGTAGTGCACGGCGGTGCGGTAGCGGTTGAGTTCCGGGGTCGGGTCGTGGTCAGGGCCGAATGCCAGGAAGTCGATGTCGCCGGCCATCGGCGTGGCCAGGGGGCGATAGTCCGCCGGCATGTGGTACGGCGCGTGCGTGGAGTCGAGGAACACGAAGCCGAACCAGGGGCGCTGTGCCGCCTGGCTGGCCCGGATGTCCTGCTGCAACGCGCTGACAATCGCGCGATCGCGGCCATCGGATTTCAGTTGCGACGGGCCCTGGTGCAGCTGGTCGCGCACATCGGCGAACGCGGTGCGGTCGAACTCAGGGCTGTACAGCGGCGCACTGCCATATAGATGCAGGTCATAGCCCTGCTGGCCCAGCACCCGGAACAGCTGCGAGCCGCGCTGCTCGTCAAGCATGCTGGGCCAATAGCCGCCGGGCAGACCGTAGAGCAGCCCGAACAGGCCGTAGCGGGTGGCATTGCCGGTACTGAAATGGTGGTCGTAGACGCGCGCGTCCTGCGCCAATGCCGTGGTATTGGGCATCACCTGTGCGGTGAGTGCATCCTGGCGCAGGGACTCGAGCACCACCATCAACACGTTCGGGCGCTGCGTGCTCTGGCAGCGCAGCGGATGCAGCGGGTACTGCAGCTGTGCATGGCGCGGGTCGGGCAGGCCGGCCTGCTGCTCACTGACCACGCCCAGACGGCGCATGAAACTCTTGGCGGTGATCGGCTGTGCCCACGGCAGGTAGTTCCACTGCGCGATCACGTCGCGGTCGCCGCGGGCATCGTAATAGGCGGTGGCGACCTGGCCGCCGCCCATCAGCAGCGCAACCACCGCCCACGCCTGCAGCACGCGGCGCCGGCGCGGAGCGGCAGGCAGCAGTTTCCAGCAGGCCCAGGCCAGCAGGCCCTCGGCGCTGAAAACTGCGGCGACCAGCATGCCGACCTGCAGCCAGGTCTTCCACGACAGAGCCACCTGGTCCTGCAGAGCGCCACCGAACACCATGTTCACCACCATGGCATTGAGGTGGAAGCGGTACAGGGTGAATACCTTGGCGTCGACCAGCAGCAGGCAAAGCCACAGGCCCTGCAGCACCACGGCGCTGACACTCAGGATGCGCGCGCTGCGTGGCCACAGGCCGAGCAGCAGGGGCAGCAGGCCGGCCAGGGCACCGAAGGCCAGCAGGTGGCCGGGCAGGGCGATGGCCAGGTAGGCCAGGCCGGCAGCGCCGCCGGGGTTGTCGCGCAGGGGCACGTTGCCCAGCGCGATCGCTGCGGCGAGCACCGCATTGCCCGCTACGAACAGCGACCACCAGGCCAGGCGATGCCAGCGGCGGGCGGCACTGGGCAGCAGCGGAGCATCGGTAGAAGGGGCGGCAGTGTGCATGGACGATCGGGGCAGGGGCGCGGGATGAAAGGAGAGCCCCGGTTGTGACGGAATCGTTAATCCGCGCGCGGGTGGCGCATTGTATCGGTTTGTTTCTTCGTATCGGGTGGCGTACTCCGGGCGATCTGTCACAATGTTCAGGTGGGCCGTGAATGCGCGGCCCGCCCAGACCAACGACAAGCCAGGAACCGCTGTGAGCCAGATCCCCACCCTCGACATCACCCGTTTCGACAGCGACCGCGAGGCCTTCGTGGCCGAGCTGGGCGCGGCCTACCGCCAATGGGGATTCGCGGGCATCCGCAACCACGGCATCCCCCAGGCCGACATCGACGCGGCCTACGACGTCTTCAAGGCCTTCTTCGCGTTGCCGGAAGAGGTCAAGCGCAAGTACCACGTGGCCGGCAGCGGTGGTGCCCGCGGCTACACCCCGTTCGGCGTGGAAACCGCCAAGGGCTCCAAGCACTTCGACCTGAAGGAGTTCTGGCACATCGGTCGTGAGATCGCCGACGATTCCAAGTACCGCGACGTGATGGCACCGAACCTGTGGCCGACCGAGGTCGAGGGTTTCCGTGAGCGCGGCTATGGCCTGTACCAGGCGCTGGACAACCTGGGCTCGCGCGTACTGTCGGCGCTGGCCCTGCATATCGGCCTGCCGGAAAACTTCTTTGCCGACAAGACCAACTTCGGCAACTCGATCCTGCGCCCGATCCACTATCCGCCGATCACCACCGACGACATCCCGAACGTGCGTGCCGGTGCCCATGGCGACATCAACTTCATCACCCTGCTGGTCGGCGCCAGCGCCGCGGGCCTGGAAGTGCAGTCGCATGATGGTCAGTGGGTGCCGTTCACCTCGGACGCGGACACCATCGTGGTCAACATCGGCGACATGCTGCAGCGCCTGACCAACCATGTGTACCCGTCGACCATCCACCGCGTGGTCAATCCCCCGGGCGAGCTGGCGCGCCAGCCGCGTTACTCGGTGCCGTTCTTCCTGCACCCGAACCCGGACTTCCTGATCGACGTGCTGCCCTCGTGCATCACCGCCGAGAACCCGAGCCGCTACCCGGAAGCGATCACCGCCCATGGCTTCCTCGAGGAACGCCTGCGCGAGATCAAGCTGAAGTAATGAGTGAGAAGGCCGCCGAAAGGCGGCTTTTTCATTACAGGTAGTGCCGGCCGCTGGCCGGCAGCTCCAAAGCCAAAGCGGCTCTGGAATGTCCAGTGGGGAGGCGGGGGGTAGGGGTCAGATTCCTTTTCCTGCGGAAAAGGGATCTGACCCCGGCCAAGCCCACCCACTCAACCTGGCCTTTCGCGACCAACTCCCCCGCCACGAGGGGCTGCGCCGTTGGCTGAAAAATCATGTAACCGCTTACACGGAAACGGATTTTTGCCGTAACGGGTATCATGCTCGGCTGACTTCACACAGGAGCCACCCGCTCATGCGCCGCAAGATCGTCGCCGGAAACTGGAAGCTGCATGGCAGCCGTCAATTCGCCAATGAACTGCTGGGGCAGGTGGCCGCCGGGCTGCCGCTGGACGGGGTGGACGTGGTGATCCTGCCACCGCTGCCGTACCTGGGGGAGCTGGTCGAGGACTTCGGCGACACCGGCCTGGTGTTCGGCGCCCAGGACGTGAGCAGCAACGAGAAGGGCGCCTATACCGGTGAGGTCTGCGCCGCCATGCTGCATGAGGTCGGTGCCCGCTATGGCCTGGTCGGCCATTCGGAGCGCCGCCAGTACCACCATGAGAGCAGTGAGCTGGTCGCGCGCAAGTTCGCCGCGGCCCTGCACGCCGGGCTGGTGCCGGTGCTGTGCGTGGGCGAAACCCTGGAACAGCGCGAAGCCGGGCAGACCGAAGCGGTCATCGCCAGCCAGCTGGCCCCGGTGCTGGAGCTGACCGGCGCGGCCGGTTTCGCCCAGGCCGTGGTCGCCTACGAGCCGGTCTGGGCCATTGGCACCGGCCGCACCGCCAGCAAGGAGCAGGCGCAGCAGGTACACGCGTTCATCCGTGGCGAAGTCGCGCGCTTCGATGCTAGAATTGCTGATTCACTGCCCATTGTTTACGGCGGTAGCGTGAAGCCCGACAATGCCGGGGAACTGTTCGCGCAGCCGGATGTCGATGGTGGGCTGGTCGGCGGCGCCTCCCTGGTGGCCGCGGACTTCCTGGCCATCGCACGGGCGGCGGCCGCGAACTAATCCTAGAAGTATTGTCCGAGGGCGGTTTCCAATGCTGATGTTGATCCTCAATGTCGTCTACGTGCTGGTCGCTGTGGCCATGATCGCGCTGATCCTGATGCAGCGTGGCTCGGGTGCGGCGGCGGGTTCGGGCTTTGGTGCCGGCGCCTCGGGGACGGTGTTCGGTGCGCGTGGCGCCTCGAACTTCCTGTCCAAGTCGACCAAGTGGCTGGCTGTCGTGTTCTTCGGCATCAGCCTCTTCATGGCCTGGTACGCCGGTCACGGCAGCCGTCCGGCGGCCGACCAGGACCTGGGCCTGATGTCCGCCCCGGCGGCGACCGCTCCGGCGGCTCCGGCGGGCGAACTGCCGGCCGTTCCGAAGGCCGATGCGGTCCCGGCCGCCCCGGTTCCGGCCGCGAATGTGCCGGCTCAGGCGGAATCTTCGGTTTCTGGTGAAGAAAAGCCTTCGGAAGGCTCCCAGAAACACTGAAGCCGGTTACAATACGCGGCGCATCGGGAAGATAGTCTGATGTGATCGTTTGCCCAGGTGGCGGAATTGGTAGACGCACTACCTTGAGGTGGTAGCGACGCAAGTCGTAGGGGTTCGAGTCCCCTCTTGGGCACCATTTGTAAGTAAAGCGGGTTGGTCTGGCGCGCAAGGCGCCAGGCGCATTTCCGTCCACTCCCCCATGCCAAAGCGCCTGCAGGCGCGGCGGCAGAGGCAAGAGAGAATCGCTGTGCTGGCCGAATATTTGCCTTCTCTGCTGTTTCTGATCGTTGCCACCGGTATCGGCATTACGCTGATGCTGGTAGGCCGATTCCTCGGTCCCCGCCGCCCCGATCTGGAAAAGCTGTCGCCGTACGAGTGCGGCTTCGAAGCCTTCGAAGACGCGCGCATGAAGTTCGACGTGCGCTACTACCTGATCGCGATCCAGTTCATCGTCTTCGACCTGGAAATCATCTTCATCGTGCCGTGGACCCAGGTCTTCATGGAGCTCGGTGCCCGATCGCTGGTCACCATGGGCCTGTTCGTCGGCATGCTGTTCCTCGGTTTCATTTACGTCTGGAAGAAGGGAGCGCTGGAATGGGAGTGATTCAGACTCTCGATGGCCTCATGAACAACCCCACGCCGGAAGGCCGGGTTGACGACATCCTGCGGCCGGAAGGCGACAACCCGCTGCTGGAAAAGGGCTTTGTCACCACCAGCGTCGACGCACTGCTGAACTGGGCGCGCACCGGCTCGATGTGGCCGATGACCTTCGGTCTGGCCTGCTGCGCGGTCGAGATGATGCACGCCGGCGCCGCGCGCCTGGACCTTGACCGCTACGGCGTGGTGTTCCGCCCGTCGCCGCGTCAGTCCGACGTGATGATCGTGGCCGGTACCCTGGTCAACAAGATGGCCCCGGCGCTGCGCAAGGTCTACGACCAGATGCCGGACCCGAAGTGGGTCATCTCCATGGGTAGCTGCGCCAACGGCGGTGGCTATTACCACTACTCCTATTCTGTCGTGCGCGGCTGTGATCGCGTGGTGCCGGTGGACGTCTACGTCCCGGGCTGCCCGCCGACCGCCGAGGCGCTGGTGTACGGGATCCTGCAGCTGCAGAAGAAGATCTGGCGTACACAGACCATCGCCCGCTGACCCCTTCACCTGACAAGAGCGCGCCAAGCCCCCATGGCAGAGCAAGCATCCTTCATCGACCGACTCTCCGCACGTTTCGCAGGTGCGAAGGTCATCGTGGTCGAACCCCGCGGCGAAGTGACGCTGGAAGTGCCTGCCGCCGAGTGGCACGCCACCGCCCTGGCGCTGCGTGACGAGTTTGGTTTCGAGCAGGCCGTGGATCTCTGCGGCGTCGATTACCTCGGCTATGGCTCCGACGAATGGGACACCGCTGACGTGTCCTCGCAGGGCTTCAGCCGCGGTGTCGAAGGCAAGGCCCAGGGCCGTTTCGCGTGGGGTGAATTCCCCACCGAGGAAAACGGTGCCGACGGCGCCCGCCCGCAGCACATGCCGACCCAGCGTTTCGCCGTGGTCGCCCAGCTGCGTTCGTACCAGCACAACCTGATGATGCACCTGCGCTGCTTCGCCCCTGACGAAGCACTGCCGGTGGTGTCCTCGCTGACCGGCATCTGGCCGGGCCTGAACTGGTTCGAGCGCGAAGCGTTCGACCTGTACGGCGTGATCTTCGAAGGCCACCCGGACCTGCGCCGGATCCTGACCGACTACGGTTTCGTCGGCCATCCGTTCCGCAAGGACTTCCCGCTGATCGGCAATGTCGAAGTCCGCTACGACGAAGAAAAGAAGCGCGTGATCTACGAACCGGTCACCTCGGTGGAGCCGCGCGTCGGCGTGCCGCGCGTGATCCGTGACGACGCCCGTCTGCAGACCGCAGAAGGTGAGCGCGCGCAGGAGGCAGTGAAGTGAGCGAGTTCCACCAGGCCCGCGAAGCGTTCGCGAGCAATCCGGCCGAAGCACGGCAGGAAATCCGCAACTACACCATGAACTTCGGCCCGCAGCATCCGGCCGCGCACGGTGTGCTGCGCCTGATCCTGGAAATGGACGGCGAAACCATCATGCGCGCCGACCCGCACGTGGGTCTGCTGCATCGTGGTACCGAAAAGCTGGCCGAATCCAAGCCGTTCAACCAGTCGATCGGCTACATGGATCGCCTGGATTACGTGTCGATGATGTGCAACGAGCACGCTTACGTGCGCGCGATCGAGACCCTGATGGGTATCGAAGCGCCGGAGCGTGCGCAGTACATCCGCACCATGTACGACGAAATCACCCGCATCCTCAACCACCTGATGTGGCTGGGCTCCAACGCACTCGACCTGGGTGCCATGGCGGTGATGCTGTACGCCTTCCGCGAGCGCGAAGAACTGATGGACTGCTATGAAGCGGTCTCCGGCGCGCGCATGCACGCGGCGTACTACCGTCCGGGCGGTGTCTACCGCGACCTGCCGGACCACATGCCGAAGTACAAGGAATCGCGCTGGCACAAGGGCAAGGCGCTGAAGCAGCTCAATGCTTCGCGCGAAGGCTCGTTGCTGGACTTCCTGGAGAACTTCACCGTCGAGTTCCCCAAGCGCATCGACGAATACGAAACCCTGCTGACCGACAACCGCATCTGGAAGCAGCGTACCGTCGGCATCGGCGTGGTCACTCCGGAACTGGCCCACCAGTGGGGCATGACCGGCGTGATGCTGCGCGGCTCGGGCGTTGCCTGGGACCTGCGCAAGAAGCGCCCGTACGCCAAGTACGATGCCGTCGATTTCGACATCCCGCTGGGCAAGGAAGGCGACTGCTATGACCGTTACCTGGTCCGCGTTGCCGAAATGCGCGAATCCAACCGCATCATCAAGCAGTGCGTGGCGTGGCTGAAGGCCAACCCGGGCCCGGTGATGGTGAAGAACTTCAAGGTCGCTCCGCCCAAGCGCGAGGACATGAAGGACGACATGGAAGCGCTGATCCACCACTTCAAGCTGTTCAGCGAAGGCTACTGCGTGCCGGCCGGCGAGACCTACTCGGCGGTGGAAGCCCCGAAGGGCGAGTTCGGCTGCTACCTGGTCTCCGATGGCGCCAACAAGCCGTTCCGCGTGCACCTGCGTGCACCGGGCTTTGCCCACCTGTCCTCGATCGATTCGATCGTGCGCGGCCACATGCTGGCCGACGTGGTGGCGATGATCGGTACCTACGATCTGGTGTTCGGCGAGGTTGACCGGTAATGCCGTCAGCCACGCCAACGCCCGCTGCAGGCAGCCGGCGCAAGCCGGCGCCGCAGTTTCTGCAATTTCACGTTATGCATTTCGCTGAGGTCGGCCGATGAAGGCGACAGGTAATTTCGAGGCGGCGCGCGACGTCGACCCGATGGTGGTGCTGAGCGACAAGACCCGCGCTCACATCGATCACTGGCTGTCCAAGTTCCCGCCGGACCGCAAGCGCTCTGCCGTGCTGCAGGGCCTGCATGCGGCCCAGGAGCAGAACGAGGGCTGGCTGACCGACGAACTGATCGCCGGCGTGGCCAAGTACCTGGACCTGCCGCCGGTGTGGGCCTACGAAGTGGCCAGCTTCTACTCGATGTTCGAGACCGAGAAGGTGGGCCGCAACAACGTGGCCATCTGCACCAACATCAGCTGCTGGCTCAATGGCGCCGAAGACATCGTGCGCCATTGCGAGAAGAAGCTGGGCATCAAGCACGGTGAATCGACCCCGGACGGCCGCGTCTACCTCAAGCGCGAGGAAGAGTGCCTGGCTGGCTGTGGTGGCGCGCCGATGATGGTCATCAACGGTCACTACCATGAGCGTCTGACCCTGGAAAAGGTCGACGAGCTGCTGGACGGGCTGGAGTAAGGGCATGGCACATCACCACGAATCCAAGGGTCCGGTCGGCCCCGCGCCGCTGCCGCACCAGGTGGTCTACACCACCCTGCATTACGACACCCCGTGGTCGTACGAAAGCTACCTCAAGACCGGTGGCTACGCCGCCCTGCGCAAGATCCTCGAAGAGAAGATCCCGCCGGAGCAGGTCATCGAGATGGTCAAGGCCTCGGGCCTGCGCGGCCGCGGTGGCGCTGGCTTCCCGACCGGCCTGAAGTGGTCCTTCATGCCCAAGGGCAACATGCAGAAGTACATCCTCTGCAACTCGGACGAATCCGAGCCGGGCACCTGCAAGGATCGCGACATCCTGCGCTACAACCCGCATTCGGTGGTGGAGGGCATGGCCATTGCCTGCTACGCCACCGGTTCGACCGTGGGCTACAACTACCTGCGCGGTGAGTTCCACCACGAGCCGTTCGAGCACTTCGAGCAGGCCCTGGCCGACGCCTATGCGAACGGCTGGCTGGGCAAGAACGTGATGGGCTCGGGCGTGGACATCGACATCTACGGTGCCCTGGGCGCCGGCGCGTACATCTGCGGCGAAGAAACCGCACTGATGGAATCGCTGGAAGGCAAGAAGGGTCAGCCGCGCTACAAGCCGCCGTTCCCGGCGAACTTCGGCCTGTACGGCAAGCCGTCGACGATCAACAACACCGAAACCTACGGTTCGGTGCCGGCGATCATCCGCAACGGTCCGGAGTGGTTCAAGGGCCTGAGCCTGACCGGCAACGGCGGCCCGAAGTGCTTCTCGGTGTCCGGCTGCGTGCAGAACGGCGGCAACTTCGAAGTGCCGCTGGGCACCACCTTCGACGACCTGCTGGAAATGGCCGGTGGCCTGCGTCCGGGCCGCACCCTGAAGGGCGCGATTCCGGGCGGCGTGTCGATGCCGGTGCTGACCGCGGCCGAGCTGAAGGGCCTGCCGATGGACTACGACACCATCCGCGCACTGGGCTCGGGCCTGGGTTCGGGTGCCGTCGTGGTGCTGGATGACAGCGTGTGCTGCGTCAAGTTCGCCTGCCGCATCAGCCAGTTCTTCCACAAGGAATCCTGTGGCCAGTGCACCCCGTGCCGTGAGGGCACCGGCTGGATGCACCGCGTGCTGGAGCGCATCGTCGCCGGCAAGGCCACGATGGAAGACCTGCACCAGCTGAAGGCGGTGGCCGGCCAGATCGAAGGCCACACCATCTGTGCGTTCGGCGAAGCGGCTGCATGGCCCATCCAGGGCTTCCTGCGCCAGTTCTGGGACGAGTTCGAGTACTACATCGTCAACGGTCATTCGATGGTTGACGGCAAGAAGGTGGAGGCAGCCGCTGCATGAGCGCGCAACCCGTAAATCCGAGCGTCCCACCCGATCACGTCACCATCGAGATCGATGGCAAGTCGCTGGTCGTGCCCAAGGGCTCGATGATCATCCAGGCCGCCGACAAGGCCGGCATCTCCATTCCGCGCTTCTGCTACCACGAGAAGCTGCCGATCGCCGCCAACTGCCGCATGTGCCTGGTGGACGTGGAGAAGTCGCCGAAGCCGGCGCCGGCCTGCGCCACGCCGGTGATGGACGGCATGAAGGTCGCCACCCGCAGCGAGAAGGCACTGAAGTTCCAGCGCTCGGTGATGGAGTTCCTGCTCATCAACCACCCGCTGGACTGCCCGATCTGCGATCAGGGCGGCGAGTGCGAGCTGCAGGACGTGTCGCTGGGCTATGGCCGTTCGGTCAGCCGCTTCAACGAGCGCAAGCGCGTGGTGCCCGACGAAGACATGGGCCCGCTGGTCGCCACCGAGATGACCCGCTGCATCCAGTGCACCCGCTGCGTGCGCTTCACAGCAGACGTGGCTGGCACCTATGAACTGGGTGGCATGTACCGTGGCGAGAACCTGCAGATCGGTACCTACGACGGCAAGCCGCTGACCACCGAACTGTCGGGCAACGTCGTCGACGTCTGCCCGGTCGGTGCGCTGACCAACAAGGTGTTCCAGTTCCGCGCCCGCCCGTGGGAACTGACCGCGCGCGAATCGCTGGGCTACCACGACGCGATGGGTTCGAACCTGTTCCTGCATGTACGCCGCGGCGAAGTGCTGCGTACCGTGCCGCGTGACAACGAAGCCGTCAACGAGTGCTGGCTGTCCGACCGCGACCGCTACTCGCACCAGGGCCTGTACAGCGAAGACCGTGCGGTCAAGCCGCTGCGCAAGGTCAATGGCGAGTGGAAGGAAGTGAGCTGGGCCGAAGGTCTGGCCGCAGCCGCCGACATCCTCAAGGCCAACCAGGGCGACAACCTGGGCGTGCTGGTGCACCCGTCCACCTCGAACGAGGAAGGCGCGCTGCTGGCCCGCCTGGCCAAGGGCCTGGGCTCGAGCAACATCGACCACCGCATCAACAACCGCGATTTCTCCGACGCCGCAACCGCCGAAGTGTTCGGCCTGCCGCTGGCCGAAATCGAAGGCGCCGACCGCATCGTCGTTCTGGGCAGCAACATCCGCCACGAACTGCCGCTGCTGCACGCCCGCCTGCGCAAGGCGCAGACCACCAACGGCGCCAAGATCCACGTCGTCAACCCGGTGGACTTCGACTTCGCCTTCAGCATTGCCGGCAAGCAGATCGTCGCGCCGTCGAAGTTCGTCGACGCACTGGCCAACGCCGAGCTGCGTTCGGCAGTGCAGGGCGGCAACAACACCGTGCTGATCGTCGGTGGCATCGCCGAGAACCACCCGCAGGCTGCCGCGATCCGCGCCGCTGCGCGTGACTTCGCTGCCGCCACCGGTGCCAAGCTGTGCCGCATCCCGCAGGGCGCGAATGCCATTGGCCTGACCCGCGCCGGCGTGCTGCCGGCCGGCAAGGACGTCGCCGCGATGCTGGCGCAGCCGCGCCAGGCCTACGTGGTGTACGGCCTGGAGCCGGGCCTGGACTTCGCCGACGCGCCGGCCGCGCGCAAGGCGCTGGCCGGTGCCCAGGTGGTGGCCTTCAGCCAGTTCGCCTGCACCTCGACCCGCGATGTTGCCGACGTGATCCTGCCGATCGGTGCGCTGCCGGAAATCGACGCCACCCTGACCAACCTCGATGGTCGCCAGCAGTCGGCGCGTGCCGGCGGCAAGCTGCCGGGCGAGGCCCGTGAAGGCTGGCGCGTGCTGCGTGCCCTGGGCGGCGACATGGCGCTGGCCGGTTTCGACTTCACCGACCTGGCCGGCCTGCGTGCCAGCCTGGCGCCGGTGTCGGTCGCCGTGGCTGCCTCCGCGCAGCCGGCCGTTGCCGGCGAAGGCCTGGAAGTGGCTTCGACCGCCGCGATCTACCGCACCGATGCGGTGGTCCGTCGCGCTCCGGCGCTGCAGTCGCATCCGCTCAACAACGCCCCGCGCATCGTGCTCAACGCTGACGATGCCGCTCGCCTGCAGCTGCAGGAAGGGCAGATGGCCAAGGTCGGCACCGATGCCGGCAAGGCCACCCTGCCGGTGGTGGTCGACGCCCGCGTCGCTGCGGGTTCGGTCTGGATTGAATCGGGCCACGGCGCGACCGCGCCGCTGGGTGCCGCTCGCGTATCGGTGGTGGCTGCATGAACGAATTGCTGTTGAACGCGGTCGACCCGCTGCACCAGTGGCTGCTTGGCCTCGGTGACATCGGCGCGCTGATCTGGATCATCCTGAAGATCCTGGTGATCACCGTGCCGGTGATCGTCTCGGTGGCCTTCTACGTGGTCTGGGAACGCAAGCTGATCGGCTGGATGCACGTCCGCCACGGCCCGATGTACGTGGGCATGGGCATCTTCCAGGCCTTCGCCGACGTCTTCAAGCTGCTGTTCAAGGAAGTGGTCCAGCCGAGCAGCGCCAACAAGGCGATCTACCTGCTGGCGCCGCTGATCACCCTCGCGCCGGCCTTCGCGGCCTGGTCGGTGGTGCCCTTCGATTCGCAGATCGTGCTGTCCAATGCCAACGCCGGCCTGCTGTACCTGCTGGCGATGACCTCGCTGGGCATCTACGGCATCATCCTGGCCGGTTGGGCCTCCAACTCGAAATACGCGTTCCTGGGTGCGATGCGCGCCTCGGCGCAGATGATCAGCTACGAAATCGCGATGGGCTTCGCCCTGGTCGGCGTGATGATCGCTGCCGGCAGCCTGAACCTGAGCAACATCGTGATGGCGCAGGCCGGCAGCTCCGGCTTCTTCGACTGGTTCCTGCTGCCGCTGTTCCCGCTGTTCGTCATCTACTGGGTGTCGGGCGTGGCTGAAACCAACCGCGCGCCGTTCGACGTGGTGGAAGGCGAGTCGGAAATCGTGGCCGGCCACATGGTCGAGTACTCCGGCGGCGCGTTCGCGCTGTTCTTCCTGGCCGAATACGCGAACATGATCCTGATCAGCTTCCTGATCTCGATCTTCTTCCTCGGCGGCTGGCTGAGCCCGGTCCAGGGCTGGGTCAACTTCGGTGATGTCTCGCCGCTGGTCGACTGGATCTGGAAGGGCGGTGCACCGTGGCTGTTCGTCAAGGTGTTCTTCTTCGCCAGTGCCTACATCTGGTTCCGTGCCAGCTTCCCGCGCTTCCGCTATGACCAGATCATGCGCCTGGGCTGGAAGGTCTTCATCCCGCTGGCCATTCTGTGGATCGCGGTTACCGCCGTCATGGTGTTCTTCGGCGTGATTCAAAAGGGCGTCTAAGTGATGAACAGGATTACCCATTACTTCAAGAGCCTGCTGCTGCTCGAACTGCTGGCCGGTCTTTGGCTGACGCTGAAGTACAGCTTCAAGCCGAAGTACACGCTGATGTACCCGATGGAGAAGTTCCCGCAGTCGCCGCGCTTCCGTGGCCTGCACGCGCTGCGCCGTTACCCCAACGGCGAAGAGCGCTGCATCGCCTGCAAGCTGTGCGAAGCGGTGTGCCCGGCGCTGGCCATCACCATCGACTCGGCCAAGCGCGAGGACGGCACCCGCCGTACCACCCGCTACGACATCGACCTGTTCAAGTGCATCTTCTGCGGCTTCTGTGAAGAAAGCTGCCCGGTGGACTCGATCGTCGAAACCCACATCCTCGAGTACCACTTCGAGAACCGTGGCGAAAACATCGTTACCAAGCCGCAGCTGCTGGCCCTTGGCGATCGTCTCGAAAACGAGATCGCCGAGCGTCGTGCCGCCGACGCCGCTTACCGCTGAGGTCGAGAGATGGATTGGGTAAATATCGCTTTCTGGGTGTTCGCCATCGCGGCAACGGTTTCGGCCGGTGCGGTGATCAGCGTGCGCAACCCGGTTCACGCCGTGCTGTGCCTGGTGCTGACCTTCTTCTCCATTGCCTGCGTGTGGCTGCTGGTGGGCGCCGAGTTCCTCGGCGTGGCGCTGGTGCTGGTGTACGTCGGTGCGGTGATGGTGCTGTTCCTGTTCGTGGTGATGATGCTGGACATCGACCCCACCAAGCTGCGTGAGGGCTGGGTGCGCTACCTGCCGGTCGGCCTGATTGTCGCGGTCGCGATGCTGGCGCAGATGCTGATCCTGATCGGGGTCAAGGCGCGTTCGGTCACGCCGTTCCCGGCCGACAACGCCGCCGCGATCGCCGCCGACAGCTCCAACATCACTTGGCTGGCGCGCACGCTGTTCACCGAATACCTGCTGCCGTTCGAGTTCGCCGCCGTCATCCTGACCGTGGCCGTGGTTGCCGCCGTGATGCTGACCCTGCGTCGCCGCACCGGCGTGAAGAGCCAGAACCCGGGCGAGCAGACCATGGTCAAGGCCGACCAGCGCCTGCGCATGGTCAAGATGGATGCCGAACAGCCGGTGGTCCACAGCAACAACACGCCTGCCGCAGGCCAAGAGGAGACCAAGGCATGATCACGCTGGGCCATATCCTCGCGCTGGGCGCGGTGCTGTTTGCCATCAGCCTGGCCGGCATCTTCCTCAACCGGAAGAACGTCATCGTCCTGCTGATGTCGATCGAGCTGATGCTGCTGTCGGTGAACATCAACTTCGTCGGCTTCTCGCGCCAGCTGGGCGACCCGTCCGGCCAGCTGTTCGTGTTCTTCATCCTGACCGTCGCCGCCGCGGAAGCCGCCATCGGCCTGGCGATCCTGGTGACCCTGTTCCGCACCCGCCGCACGATCAATGTCGGCGAAGTCGATTCGTTGAAGGGCTGATCCACAGATGGAAATCACTCTCTCCAAGAGTCTGTTGATCGCAGTGGTGCTTGCACCGCTGTTCGGCAGCATCATCGCCGGCCTGTTCGGTCGCCAGGTCAAGCGCTTCGGCGCGCAGACCCTCACCATCCTCGGCGTCGCAGTTGCCTGCGGCCTGTCGATGTACACGTTCTACCAGCTGATGTGGGGCGGCGCGCAGCCGTTCAACCAGAACATCTACACGTTCTTCGAGGTTGGCCAGTACTCGGCCCACGTCGGCTTCATGGTCGACAAGCTGACCGCGATGATGATGGTGGTGGTGACCTTCGTGTCGCTGCTGGTCCACATCTACACCATCGGCTACATGCAGGACGACCCGGGCTACCAGCGGTTCTTCAGCTACATCTCGCTGTTCACCTTCTCGATGCTCACCCTGGTGATGAGCAACAACTTCCTGCAGCTGTTCTTCGGCTGGGAAGCGGTGGGCCTGGTGTCGTACCTGCTGATCGGCTTCTGGTTCAAGCGCCCGACCGCGATCTTCGCCAACATGAAGGCGTTCCTGGTCAACCGCGTCGGTGACTTCGGCTTCCTGCTGGGCATCGCCGGCGTTCTGTGGGTGTTCGGCACCCTGGACTACTCGCAGGTGTTCTCGCAGGCCGGCATGCTGGCTGATCCGCGCGCCCAGCTGCAGATCTGGGACGGCACGATCCTCGGCATGCAGCTGCTCAACGAGCCGGTGATCTGGTCGATCGCCACCGTCATCTGCATCTGCCTGTTCATCGGCGCCATGGGCAAGTCGGCCCAGGTCCCGCTGCACGTGTGGCTGCCGGACTCGATGGAAGGCCCGACCCCGATCTCGGCCCTGATCCACGCCGCGACCATGGTGACCGCCGGTATCTTCATGGTCACCCGCATGTCGCCGTTGTTCGAGTTGTCGCAGACCGCGCTGAACTTCGTGCTGTTCATCGGTGCCACCACCGCGTTCTTCACCGGCCTGATCGGCATCGTGCAGAACGACATCAAGCGCGTCGTCGCGTACTCCACGCTGTCGCAGCTGGGCTACATGACCGTCGCCCTGGGCGTGTCGGCCTATTCGGCCGCCGTGTTCCACCTGATGACCCACGCCTTCTTCAAGGCCCTGCTGTTCCTGGGTGCCGGCTCGGTCATCATCGCGATGCACCACGAGCAGGACATGCGCAAGATGGGCGGCCTGCGCAAGTACATGCCGATCACCTTCATCACCATGTGGATCGGTACCCTGGCGCTGGTCGGCACGCCGTTCTTCTCCGGCTTCTACTCGAAGGACACCATCATCGAGGCGGCCGAGCTGCACGCGCACCTGTCCAACAACTGGGTGGCCACCTACGGCTACTGGGCGGTGCTGGGTGGCGTGATCGTCACCAGCTTCTACAGCTTCCGCCTGCTGTTCCTGACCTTCCATGGCAAGGAACGCTTCCGCGACGCGCATGATGATCATGCCCATGGCCACGGTCATGACGATCACCACGCCGCCGACGCCCACCACGGTGATGCGCACCACGACGACCACGGTCATGGCCATGGTCCGCATGAGCCGCACGAAACCCCGTGGGTGGTGACCCTGCCGCTGATCCTGCTGGCCATCCCGTCGATCGCCATCGGTTTCTTCAGCATCGGTCCGATGTTGTACGGCACCGACTGGGCAGGCCACCACGCGCACGACGCCATCAAGGGCCAGGCGCATACGTTCTTCACCGGCATCGTCGATTTCTACGATCCGGCCAAGAACACCATCGGCTTCCTGGGTGAAGAGTTCCACGGCCCGGTCGCCTTCGCGCTGCACGGCATGATGGCACCTGCGTTCTTCCTGACCGTTGCGGGCTTCCTGCTGGCTGCACTGTTCTACCTGTGGAAGCCGGACCTGTCGGGCAAGGCGCGCAAGGCCTTCGCCCCGATCGTTTCGGTGCTGGAAAACAAGTACGGCTTCGACAAGCTGTGGATCGATGGCTTTGCCGGCGGCAGCGTCAAGCTGGGCAAGGTCTCGCGCTGGATCGACAGCAACATCGTCGACGGCGTGGTCAATCTCTCGGCACGTGTTGTGGACGTCGCAGCCGGCGTGCTGCGTCGTACCCAATCCGGTTTCCTCTATCACTACGCCTTCGCGATGATCATCGGCCTGATTGCCCTGCTGGGCGTGCTGATGCATTACCTGCGTTGATGACCTGTACGGAATAAGAAGACGTGTCGAACTGGCCTCTACTCAGTGTCCTCATCTGGCTGCCGATCATCGGTGGCGCCCTGATCCTTGCGATCCGTGATGCGCAGACCGCCCGCTGGGCGTCGCTGGGCGTGGCGGTCCTCACCTTCGTTGCAAGCCTTTCGCTGCTGAGCGGCTACAACCCGGGTGTCGACGGCCTGCAGTTCGTCGAGACCCATGCCTGGATCCCGGCGTACAAGATCGGCTACAACCTGGGCGTGGACGGCATTGCCATCGCGCTGATCCTGCTGACCACGCTGGTCAGCGTGCTTGCCCTGATCGGCGCCTGGAGCGCCATCGACAAGCGTGTGAACCAGTACGTGGCCGCCTTCCTGATCCTGGAAGGCGTCACCGTCGGCATCTTCGCCGCGACGGACGCGATGCTGTTCTACGTGTTCTTCGAAGCGATGCTGATCCCGATGTTCCTGATCATCGGTGTCTGGGGCGGCCCGCGCCGCATCTACGCTGCGCTGAAGTTCTTCCTGTACACCTTCCTCGGCTCGGTGCTGATGCTGGTGGCGCTGATCTACCTGTACATGAAGGGCGGCAGCTTCCAGCTGGCCGACCTGTATGCGCTGCCGCTGTCGGCCAAGGAACAGACCTGGATCTTCTTCGCTTTCCTGATCGCCTTTGCGGTCAAGGTGCCGATGTTCCCGGTCCACACCTGGCTGCCGGACGCGCACGTGGAAGCGCCGACCGCCGGTTCGGTGATCCTGGCCGCCATCGCGCTTAAGATCGGTGGCTACGGCTTCCTGCGCTTCAACCTGCCGATCGTCCCGGACGCATCGCAGGAATGGGCCTGGCTGGTGATCGCGCTGTCGCTGATCGCAGTGATCTACGTCGGCCTGGTCGCCCTGGTGCAGGACGACATGAAGAAGCTGATCGCCTATTCGTCGATCGCGCACATGGGTTTTGTCACCCTGGGCACCTTCATCGCTCTGTGGCTGGTGCGTGAAGCCGGCAACGCCGATGCGGCCCGCCTGGGCCTGCAGGGCGCCATGGTGCAGATGATTTCGCACGGTTTCGTGTCCGGCGCGATGTTCTCCTGCGTCGGCGTGCTGTACGACCGCATGCACAGCCGCCGCATCGCCGATTACGGCGGCGTGGTCAACGTGATGCCGTGGTTCGCCACCTTCGCCATGCTGTTCTTCATGGCCAATGCCGGCCTGCCGGGCACCAGCGGTTTCGTCGGTGAGTTCATGGTCATCCTGTCGGCGTTCCAGCGTAATCCGTGGATCGCGCTGGGTGCGGCCACCACGCTGATCATCGGCGCGGCCTACACCCTGTGGCTGTACAAGCGCATCTTCTTCGGCGAGGTGGCCAACAGCCACGTGGCCGAACTGAAGGACATCAACGGCCGCGAATGGCTGGTGCTGGGCGTGTTCGCCGTCGGCGTGCTGGCCCTGGGCATCTACCCCAAGCCGCTGACCGACCTGATGGAGCCCTCGATCGCGAAGCTGGCCATGCAGATCGCATCCAGCAAGCTGCTGTAATTCCAGGATTTGATGATGACCACCTCGCCGCTGCTGCCATTGACCGCCGCCGACCTGCCACCGCTCGCTCCCGAGCTGGTGCTGATCGGCAGCGCCTTCGCCCTGATGATCCTCGACCTGTTCGTCAGCAACCGGAACAAGATCGTCACCCACCTGTTCTCGCTCGCTGCGCTGGCCGTGGTGCTGTTCATGCTGGCCACCGGCGTGGGCGGGCAGGGCGAAGTCTTCCATGGCATGTTCGTGCGTGATACCGCCGCGGACGTGATGAAGACCGGAATCGTGCTGCTCAGCGGCCTGACCCTGGTCTATGGCTGGCGCTACCTGCGTGACCGCAACCTGTTCCAGGGCGAGATCCCGGTGCTGATCCTGTTCGGCACCGCCGGCATGATGATCCTGGTCTCGGCCGGCAGCCTGCTGATGGTCTACCTGGGCCTGGAACTGCTGGCGCTGTGCTCCTACGCCCTGGTCGCCAGCAACCGCGACAGCGGTCTGGCCTCGGAAGCGGCGATGAAGTACATCGTGCTCGGTTCGCTGGCCTCGGGCCTGCTGCTGTACGGCATGTCGCTGATCTACGGCGCCACCGGCAGCCTGCACCTGGACGTCATCCGTGATGCCATTCCGCACTCGGAAGAGCGCGTGCTGCTGATCACCGGTGCGGTGTTCATGATCGCCGGCGTCGCCTTCAAGCTCGGCGCCGCGCCGTTCCACATGTGGCTGCCCGACGTGTACCAGGGTGCGCCGGCGCCGATCGCGCTGTTCATCAGCTCGGCGCCGAAGCTGGCCGCGTTCGGCATGGCCTACCGCCTGCTGGAAATGGGCGTGGGCCCGCTGTCCACCGAGCTGCAGCTGCTGATCGCCGGCCTGGCCGCGGTCTCGCTGGTGATCGGCAACCTGATGGCCATCGCGCAGAGCAACCTCAAGCGCATGCTGGCGTTCTCCACCGTCTCGCACATCGGCTTCCTGCTGATGGGCATCGCCGGTGGCGGCGCGCAGGGCTATGCGGCGGCGCTGTTCTACGCCCTGGCCTACGCCATCATGTCCACCGCCGCTTTCGGCGCGATCATCGCGCTGTCGCGTGCCGGATTTGAAGCCGAGAACATCGAGGACTTCAAGGGCCTGAATGCCCGCAACCCGTGGATGGCCGGCCTGGTGCTGTGCATCATGGCGTCGCTGGCTGGCATCCCGCCGTTCCTGGGCTTCTGGACCAAGCTGGCCGTGCTTGGCGCGGCCGTCAACGGCGGCCTGCTGTGGCTGGCCATCCTCGGCGTGCTGTGTGCCGTGGTCGGCTGCTTCTACTACCTGCGCGTCATCAAGGTCATGTACTTCGATGAGCCGGTGGGCGAGGCCATGCCGCGCAGCAACGACCGCGTGCTGGGCCTGGTGCTGGGCGTGAACGCACTGGCGCTGCTGGCGCTGGGTATCGCCTGGAACCCGATCATGGTCTGGTGCCAGCAGGCATTTGCGCATCTTGCATAAAAGTTGACACAAAGCTGCGTGATTCGTGTAATATGCGCAGCCTGAGTTGTCACTGCAGCGGTTCAGCCAGAACATCGTTGCGGTAGCCCTCCTCGAAAGAGCAGGGCAGCAGTTCAAACACTTCCGGTGCGGGGTGGAGCAGTCTGGCAGCTCGTCGGGCTCATAACCCGAAGGTCGCAGGTTCAAATCCTGCCCCCGCTACCAACATCGAACCGGCGCCAACCGGCTTGATGAATGAGGGAAAGCTTGCATTTTTTGAAGCCATCACTCATAATTCCGCTTCTGATGCGGGGTGGAGCAGTCTGGCAGCTCGTCGGGCTCATAACCCGAAGGTCGCAGGTTCAAATCCTGCCCCCGCTACCAAGTAAAGAGATCGCCTTCGAAGTCCTGCTTCGGAGGCGTTTTTCTTTGGGGCGGTGCTCGGTCCGCCGGGCCATGCCCGGCGAGCGCAGCGGAAGCTTCGGGGTAACCCCGCACCTTGCACCAGTGCGGTGCAGCCGCTATCATCAGCAGCCTAGCACTACCCCTGAAGGCGGCCTCCCGGCGGGAGTCCGGACCCGGAAGGAGGGCCGCAACCGGCAGGCAATGCAGGTTGCAACCGGAATCCAGTCACCGGAGTCTTTCCGGAAAAGGGGCCCAGCGGGCCCTTTGTCGTTTCCGGGGCGTCATGTTTTCACGCCGGCCAAGGCCGGCACCCAACCAAGAGATCAAGGCAGGCTGTGAGCGACAAGGCAACCGACATCGCGAATCTGCTCGCCCCGACCGTTGTGTCGCTGGGCCTGGAGCTGCTGGGCGTTGAGTATCTGCCGGCCCCCGGCGGTGCGACCCTGCGCCTTTACATCGACGTGCCGCTGGCTGAACAGCCCGAGCGCATCATCAATGTCGACGACTGCGAGCGGGTCAGCCGCGAAGTCTCGGCGCAGCTGGACGTTGAAGACCCGATCAGCGGCAACTACACGCTGGAAGTGTCTTCGCCGGGCGTGGACCGCCCGCTGTTCAACCTGGAGCAGTTCGCCCGCCACCAGGGCGAATCGGCCAAGGTCACGCTGAAGCTGCCGCAGGACAATCGTCGTCGTCTGCAGGGCCGCATCGAAGCGACCGACGAAGCCGCAGGCACCATCACCTTCATCGTCGACAAAACCGAAGTGGTGGTGTCGGCTGACAACATCGACAAGGCACGGATCATGCCCGACTGGGTGGCGCTGGGGCTGGCCCCGAGCAAGCCGACCGGTCCGGCACCGAAGCGTCCGAAGCCGAACCCGAATTCTTCTTCCAACGAGCCGGCGGCAAAGAAGCCGCGCGCGGAGTGAGCCAATGAGCAAGGAACTGTTGCTGGTAGTCGACGCAGTCGCCAACGAGAAGGGCGTGCCGCGTGAAGTGATCTTCGATGCCATCGAGGCCGCCTTGGCCTCGGCAGCGAAGAAGCGCTATCCCGACGAGGAAGTGCTGACCCGCGTGGTCATCGACCACAAGGATGGCAGCTACGAAACCTACCGCCGCTGGGAAGTGGTGGCCGATGACGTGGTCATGGAATCGCCGGACCGCCAGATCCGCCTGATGGACGCCGTCGATGAAGCCGAAGGCGTGGACGTCGGCGACTACATCGAAGAGCAGATCGAAAACCCGGACTTCGGCCGCATCGCCGCCCAGGCCGCCAAGCAGGTCATCGTCCAGCGCGTGCGCGAAGCCGAGCGCCAGCAGGTGGTGGATGCGTGGAAGGATCGCGTCGGCGAGCTGATCACCGGTGTGGTCAAGCGCGCCGAGCGCGGCAACATCTACGTCGACCTCGGCGGCAACGCCGAAGGCTTCATTCCGAAGGACAAGGGCATTCCGCGCGACGTGCTGCGCGCCGGTGACCGCGTGCGCGGCTACCTGGCCGAAGTGCGCTCGGAGCCGCGTGGCCCGCAGCTGTTCATCAGCCGCGCCGCCCCGGAATTCATGATCGAGCTGTTCAAGCTGGAAGTGCCGGAAGTCGGCCAGGGCCTGGTGGAAATCAAGGCCTGTGCCCGCGATCCGGGCGACCGCGCCAAGATCGCCGTGCTGGCCCACGACCAGCGTACCGATCCGATCGGTGCCTGCATCGGCATGCGCGGTTCGCGCGTGCAGGCTGTGTCGAACGAGCTCAATGGCGAGCGCGTGGACATCGTGCTGTGGAACGACAACCCGGCCAACTTCGTCATCAACGCGATGGCGCCGGCCGAAGTGCAGTCGATCATCGTCGATGAAGACAAGCACTCGATGGACCTGGCCGTGGCAGAAGACCGCCTGGCCCAGGCCATCGGCAAGGGCGGCCAGAACGTGCGCCTGGCCAGCCGCCTGACCGGCTGGCAGCTCAACGTGATGACCCAGGACCAGGTCACCGCCAAGTCGGAAGCCGAGCAGGCGTCGGCCCGCCAGCTGTTCATGGACAAGCTGGAAGTGGACGAGGAAATCGCCGGCATCCTGGTCAGCGAAGGCTTCGGCACCGTCGAGGAAATCGCTTATGTCCCGGTTGGCGAGCTGCTGGCCGTGGAAGGTTTCGACGAAGACATCGTCGAAGAGCTGCGCGCTCGTGCCCGCGATGCGCTGCTCAATGAGGCCCTGGCAGTCGAGGAAGGCCTTGAAGACGGCCAGCCGGCGCAGGACCTGCTGTCCCTGAAGGGCATGGACGAAGCCACCGCGTATGCGCTGGCCGGCCACGGCGTGCGTACCAGCGAGGACCTGTCCGACCTGGCCGCCGACGAGGTCATGGACTTCGGCATCGAAGGGCTGGACCAGGAGCGCGCTGCTGCGCTGATCCTGGCCGCGCGTGCCGAGGAGATCGCCCGACTGGAACGCGGCGAATGAGCCGGCAATGAACAGGGCCCTGAGCCGCTCAGGGCGTAGAATCCGCGCCACCTCCAGATGCGGGGGGGCGCCCACAAGATCATAGGATCCGAATGTCGCAGCAAACCACCATCCGCAAGCTTGCCGAACTGGTCAACACGCCGGTCGAAAAACTGCTGGAACAGCTGGCCGGTGCCGGCATGAAGTTCAGCGGTCCCGACCAGGTCGTGACCAGCTCCGAGAAGGTGAAGCTCCTGGGCTTCCTTCGTCGTTCGCACGGCAAGCCCGAGCAGGCCCCGGAAGAGACCGATCAGTCTGCAAAGAAGATCACGCTCAACCGCCGGAAGCAGCAGGAAGTGACGGTCAATTCCGGTCGCAGCAAGACGACCGTGAATGTCGAGGTGCGCCAGAAGCGCACCTACGTCAAGGATGGTGCTCGCGCCATGACCCCGGACGAAGAGCGCGCCGACATCCTGCGCAAGCTGGAAGAGTCGCGTGCCCGCAACCTCGCCGAACAGCAGGCCCTGGCCGAGAAGGATCGTCTGCGCGACGAAGCCATCGTCCGTGCCCGTGAGGAAGAGGTTGCGGCCAAGGAACGCGCAGAGGCCGAGAAGAAGGCCGCCGAAGAAGCTGCGGCTGCCGCCAAGGCGGCCGAGGCACTGGCCGCCACCAAGCCCAAGCGTGCTCCGATCGATGAAACCGCGCCGCGCCCGCCGCGTACCCCGGCCGCCGCTCCGGCAGCGCCGCGCAGTGCACCGCCGCCGCCGCGCAACGATGACCGCAACAACCGCAGCGCGCCGCGCAACGAGCGTGGCCCGGGCGACCGTTTCGCCGGCCAGATGCACCTGTCGGCCGCCGATCGTGCGCGTCGTGGCAACAGCAACAACAGCAACACCCGGGGTCGTCCGGGTGGCCGCAACCAGGCCGGTGGCCGTCGCGACATGTCGCGCGGTGGCAGCAATGCCGGCCCGCACGCGTTCGAGCGTCCGACCGCACCGGTGGTGCGTGAAGTGGCGATCGGCGAAACCATCACCGTGGCCGACCTGGCGCAGAAGCTCGCGCTGAAGGGCGGCGAGGTGGTGAAGGCGCTGTTCAAGATGGGCGTGATGGCCACCATCACCCAGTCCATCGACCACGACACCGCTGCGCTGGTGACCGAAGAACTCGGCCACAAGGCGATCCGTGCCAACGACAACGACGCCGAAGACGCACTGCTGGCCTCGACCGGTGAAAACCAGGGCGAAGCCGTGCAGCGTCCGCCGGTGGTCACCATCATGGGCCACGTCGACCACGGCAAGACCTCGCTGCTGGATTACATCCGTCGCACCAAGGTCGCTACCGGCGAAGCCGGCGGCATCACCCAGCACATCGGCGCCTACCACGTGGATACGCCGAAGGGCGTGATCAGCTTCCTGGATACCCCGGGCCACGCAGCGTTCACCTCGATGCGTGCACGCGGCGCCAAGCTGACCGACATCGTGGTGCTGGTGGTGGCGGCCGATGACGGCGTCATGCCGCAGACCAAGGAAGCGATCCAGCACGCCCGTTCGGCGGGTGTGCCGCTGATCGTGGCGATCAACAAGATCGACAAGTCCGGCGCCGACCCGATGCGGGTCAAGAACGAGCTGCTGTCCGAGCAGGTCGTGGCCGAAGACTTCGGTGGTGACATCCAGATGGTGGAGATCTCGGCCAAGACCGGCCTGGGCATCGACGACCTGCTGGACGCGGTGTCGGTGCAGGCCGAACTGCTGGAACTGAAGGCCGTCGACGAAGGCCGCGCCTCGGGCGTGGTGATCGAATCGTCGCTGGACAAGGGCCGCGGCCCGGTCGCTACCGTGCTGGTGCAGCAGGGCCGCCTGAAGAAGGGCGACTACCTGGTGTGCGGCATCCAGTACGGCCGCGTGCGTGCGCTGTTTGACGAAACCGGCAAGCAGCCGGAATTCGCCGGCCCGTCCATCCCGGTGCAGGTCCTGGGCCTGTCCGGCGTGCCGGAAGCCGGCGACGACTTCGTGGTCGTCGAGGACGAGCGCCTGGCCAAGGATGTCGCCCAGCAGCGCGAGACCAAGCGTCGTGAATCGCGCCTGGTCGCCACCGCTGGCAGCCGCATGGAAGACATCATGGCAACCCTGGGCAAGGGCGAGGGCCAGCAGGTCCTCAACCTGGTCATCAAGGCCGACGTGCAGGGTTCGGTGCAGGCCCTGAGCCAGGCACTGGTCGCGCTGTCCAACGAAGACATCCGCATCAACGTGATCCACTCCGGCGTGGGCGGCATCACCGAATCGGACGCCAATTCGGCGGCCGCTTCGAAGGCCACCGTCATCGGCTTCAACGTGCGTGCGGATGCTTCGGCCCGTCGCATCATCGAATCCAACGGCGTTGACCTGCGTTACTTCTCGATCATCTATGACGTGATCGATCAGGTGAAGCAGGTGGCCTCCGGTCTGCTGGGCGTGGAGATCCGCGAAGAGATCATCGGTATTGCCGAGGTCCGCGACGTGTTCCGCAGCTCCAAGCTGGGCGCCGTTGCCGGCTCGATGGTCATCGAGGGCGTGGTCAAGCGCAACAAGCCGATCCGCGTCCTGCGCGACAGCGTGGTGATCTTCGAAGGCGAACTGGAATCGCTGCGCCGCTTCAAGGAGAACGTCGAGGAAGTCCGCAACGGTACCGAATGCGGTATCGCGGTGAAGGCCTACAACGACGTCAAGCCGGGTGACCAGATCGAGTGCTTCGAGCGTATCGAAGTGCCGCGCACCCTGTAATGCTGCAACGGACCGGTCCTCACGGGCCGGTCCGCCACCCTGGTGGGCCCGACCTTGGTCGGGTCACATTCAAATCAAGAGCCTGACCGCGTGCCCAAGACTTTCCATCGAACCGACCGTGTCTCCGCCCAGCTGCGCCGTGAACTCGGCACCCTGGTGCACAACGCCGTGCGCGAGCACGGGTTGCCCTCGGTGAGCGTGTCCGACGTGGAAATCACCCGCGACATGGCCCATGCCAAGGTGTTCGTCACCGCGCTGATGCCCGAGCGCTCGGCCGAGGCGGTGGCCGGGCTGAAGGAGCTGGGCTACCGCCTGCGCATGGACCTGGCCCGGGCGATGAAGCTGCGCCACGTGCCGGAGCTGCATTTCCACTACGACGACTCGGTCGACCGTGGTGAGCACATCGACAACATCCTGCGCGACCTGCCCGATACGCTGGCTGCGGAGAAGCGTCGCGAGAGCGACGAAGAATAACCGCGCGACGCCGGGCATGCCCGGCGTTGTTGCATTCCGGCAGCGCGATGTCTGATGCAGGCAGCGCTGTGGCAGTCGAGCATGGCTCGACTCTACGAAATCCTGTCATGACCCGAATTCAGTTCCGCCGCCTGGATGGCATCCTGCTGCTCGACAAGTCGACCGGCATGAGCTCCAACGCCGCCCTGCAGGTGGCCCGTCGCCTGTTCCGCGCCGAAAAGGGTGGCCACACCGGCAGCCTCGACCCGCTGGCCACCGGGCTGCTGCCGCTGTGCTTCGGTGAAGCCACCAAGATCGCCGGTCTGCTGCTCGGTTCGGCCAAGGCCTACGACGCCGAGATCGTGCTCGGCCAGACCACCGATACCGATGATGCCGAAGGCCAGGTGCTGCTGCAGCGCCCGGTGCCTGCCATCAGTGCAGACGCCCTGCAGGCCGCGCTGGCGCCGCTCACCGGCAGCATCCTGCAGCGTGCGCCGATCTATTCGGCGCTCAAGCAGGGCGGTGAGCCGCTGTATGTGAAGGCCCGCCGTGGTGATGTCATCCAGGCACCCGAGCGCGAGGTGCAGGTGCATGCCATCGAGGTGCTGGAGCAGCAGCCGGAACGGCTGCGCCTGCGCGTGACCTGCGGCTCGGGCACCTACATCCGCAGCCTGGCCCGTGATCTGGGCGAGGCCCTGGGCTGTGGCGCCCACATCAGCGCGCTGCGCCGGCTCTGGGTGGAACCTTTCCGTGAGCCGGCCATGGTCACCCTGGACCAGCTGCGCACAATGGTCGAGGCCGGCGACGAGGCGGGTATGGACGCACTGCTGCTGCCGCTGGCCGCCGGGCTGGCCGAATACCCGCGGGTCGACCTCGATGCCGAACAGGCGCATCGCTTCTGCGTGGGCCAGCGCCAGCGCGACCTGTCCTGGCCGCAGGGCCTGGTGGCCGTGTTCGGTCCGGACGATGCTGTCCAGGGGCTCGGACAGGTTGATGACAGCGGCCTGCTGGCCCCGCAGCGCCGTTTCAACCTCTGACCAGGTCAGGCTGGTTCAGCCCCGGTCCTTGTCCCGGAAGCCCCTGGCCGTTACAATTTCGCGGCCGTTTTCCGGCAGCCTGCTCCACGCAGGTTTCATCCTTGTAGTCCACGGCGAGCCTGGCGGTGCGCGAAGCGCGTTCCTGCCGGCCACGCATCACAGAGAAAAAAGAAAATGTCGATCGACACCCAGAAGGTCATTGAAGACAACAAGCGCAGCTCGGCTGACACCGGCTCCCCGGAAGTCCAGGTGGCCCTGCTGACCGCCCGCATCGAGCTGCTGACCGGCCACTTCAAGACCCACAAGAAGGACCACCACAGCCGCCGCGGCCTGCTGCAGATGGTCAACCGCCGTCGCAGCCTGCTCGACTACCTGAAGAAGAAGGACGTCGAGCGTTACAAGGCCCTGATCGAAAAGCTTGGCCTGCGTCGCTAAGCAACGAATCCCCCGCGGCGCAGCGATGCGCCGCGGTTTTGTTTTGTAGCACCGCAATCCCCGATTCAGGCCGGAACGATCCGGCCACCCGCTGGCGGCAAGGGTCGCCGACGGTCCAAATTCGCAGACAGCATCCCCAAGGACACCCTCCGTGGCAAAAATCACCAAAACCTTCCAGTACGGCAAGCACACCGTCACGCTTGAGACCGGCGAAGTCGCCCGTCAGGCCAGCGGCGCCGTCATCGTCAAGATGGACGACACCGTACTGCTGGTCACCGCCGTCGCCGCCAAGAGCGCGCGCGAAGGCCAGGACTTCTTCCCGCTGACCGTCGATTATCAGGAAAAGTTCTACGCCGGCGGCCGTATCCCGGGTGGTTTCTTCAAGCGTGAAGGCCGTGCGACCGAGAAGGAAACCCTGATCTCGCGTCTGATCGACCGTCCGATCCGCCCGCTGTTCCCGGAAGACTACAAGAACGAAGTGCAGATCATCGCCACGGTCATGTCGCTGAACCCGGACGTGGACGGTGACATCCCGGCCCTGATCGGCGCCTCGGCGGCCCTGGCCCTGGCCGGCACCCCGTTCATGGGTCCGATCGGCGCTGCCAAGGTCGGTTACAAGAACGGCGAGTACATCCTGAACCCGACCGTCAGCGAACTGGCTGACTCTCAGCTGGAACTGGTCGTTGCCGGTACCTCCAACGCCGTGCTGATGGTTGAATCCGAAGCCGCGCTGCTGTCCGAAGAAGTGATGCTGGGCGCCGTGACCTTCGGTCACCGCGAAATGCAGAAGGTCATCAACGCGATCAACGAGCTGACCGTGGAAGCCGGCACCAAGCCGTCGACCTGGGAAGCCCCGGCCAAGAACGACGCGCTGATCTCCGCCCTGAAGGAAGCCATCGGCCCGCGCCTGGGCGAAGCCTTCCAGGTGCGCGACAAGCTGCAGCGCCGCGACGCCATTTCGGCGATCAAGAAGGACGTGGTCGAAACCCTGGCCGGCCGCGTGGCTGCCGAGGGCTGGAACCCGGCCGAGCTGTCGAAGGAATTCGGCGAGCTGGAATACCGCACCATGCGTGACTCGGTGCTGGACACCAAGGTCCGCATCGACGGCCGTGCGCTGGACACCGTCCGCCCGATCGCGGTGAAGACCGGCGTGCTGCCGCGTACCCACGGTTCCTCGCTGTTCACCCGCGGCGAAACCCAGGCCATCGTGACCATCACCCTGGGCACCGCCCGTGACGGCCAGGTCATCGACGCCGTTGCCGGTGAGTACAAGGAAAACTTCCTGTTCCACTACAACTTCCCTCCGTTCTCGGTGGGCGAGTGCGGCCGCATGATGGGCCCGAAGCGCCGCGAAATCGGCCACGGTCGCCTGGCCAAGCGTGGCGTGCTGGCTGTCATGCCGTCGCTGGAAGCCTTCCCGTACACCATCCGCGTCGTCTCGGAAATCACCGAGTCGAACGGCTCCTCGTCGATGGCCTCGGTCTGCGGTTCGTCGCTGGCCCTGATGGACGCCGGCGTGCCGGTGAAGGCCCCGGTGGCCGGTATCGCCATGGGTCTGGTCAAGGAAGGCGAGCGCTTCGTCGTCCTGTCCGACATCCTGGGTGACGAAGATCACCTGGGCGACATGGACTTCAAGGTGGCCGGTACCGCTGAGGGCATTTCCGCCCTGCAGATGGACATCAAGATCGAAGGCATCACCGAAGAGATCATGAAGCAGGCCCTGCAGCAGGCCAAGGCTGGCCGTCTGCACATCCTGGGCGAAATGGCCCACGGCCTGACCGCGCCGCGCGAAGAGCTGTCGGATTACGCGCCGCGCCTGCTGACCATCAAGATCCACCCGGACAAGATCCGCGAAGTGATCGGCAAGGGTGGCTCGACCATCCAGGCCATCACCAAGGAAACCGGCACCCAGATCGACATCCAGGATGACGGCACCATCGTCATCGCCTCGGTCAACGCCATCGCTGCCCAGGCCGCCAAGGCCCGCATCGAGCAGATCACCTCGGACGTCGAGCCGGGCCGCATCTACGAAGGCAAGGTCGCCAAGATCATGGACTTCGGTGCGTTCGTCACCATCCTGCCGGGCAAGGACGGGCTGGTCCACGTGTCGCAGATCTCCAGCGAGCGCGTCGAGAAGGTCGGCGACAAGCTGAAGGAAGGCGATGTGGTCAAGGTCAAGGTGCTGGAAGTCGACAAGCAGGGCCGTATCCGCCTGTCGATGAAGGCCGTGGAAGAAGGCGAAGGCGCCAGCGCCGAGTAATCGACCTCCGGTCGATTACGGTGGGAGTCAACCTTGGTTGACACGCTTCTGGAATCGCTGAAATGAAAAAGCGGGCTTCGGCCCGCTTTTTCTTTTTCGTAGCGTCGAGCTTGCTCGACTCTACGGTGCCTCACCACGGCTCGGGGTCACTCAGCGGATGCTCGCGCTGTTCGATGGCCTCCAGCAAACATCCCGGTGCTGCTGCGTCGGCACGTGTCCTGCTGCACTGCATGATGGCCGTGGCGTGACTGCTGGATTGTCGTCACCCGGCAGATCGCGCCTGTCCAGTGGACGACATGCCACGACATCGGTCCTGCGGGCGCATCGGTTTGCTAACGTGACGGCGCCTTCGAACCAGGAGATCGCATGTTCCGCCAGACCGTGGCCGTCCTTGCCGTGCTGATAGCCGGTGCCTCGCCCATTGCCGCGCAGGCCGCAGCGGCGCAACCGCCGATCTTCGGTGCGTACTACCCGGGGGGCTCGGCCGAGCGCTACCCGGTGTCGAGCATTCCGGCTGAGCGCCTGACCCACCTGTTCTACGCGTTCTCCACCATCGAGGACGGGCGCTGCACGATCGGGGCGGAAGCACCGAAGAACTTCGCCGCGCTGGCCGAACTCAAGAAAGCGCATCCGCACCTGCGCACGCTGATCTCGATCGGTGGCTGGGGTGCCGGCGGGTTCTCCGATGCGGCACTGACCGAGGGCAGCCGCAAGCGCCTGGTCGATTCGTGCATGGCTCTGTTCTTTGATCGCCACGCCGGCAGCTTTGATGGCGTGGACATCGACTGGGAGTTTCCGGTCAGTGGCGGGCCGAAGGAGCTGGCGCACCGTCCGCAGGATCGCGCCAATCTGACCCGGTTGGCGCAGGCGTTCCGCGTGGCGCTCGACGCGCACGGGCGCAAGGCGCGACAGCCGATGCTGCTGACGGCCGCATTGGCCGCCGGCCGCCTGCAGACCGATGGCCCGTACGATCCGGCCGCCAGCTACGACCTGCCGGCGCTGGCCAAGGTGTTCGATTTCATCAACCTGATGAGCTACGACATGGGCACCGGCTTCTCGTCGGTGTCGACCTTCAATGCGCCGCTGCATGAAGTGCCGGCCGACCCGCTGGCACCGGAACTGCGGCGCTGGAACAACGTCGCCGGCGCAGTGCAGTACTACCGCGAGCATGGCGTGCCGGCGCACAAGCTGGTGCTGGGCGTGCCGTTCTACGGGCGCGGCTTCAAGGTCACCGGCGAAGCCGCCGATGGCCTGTACCAGGCATACAGCGCACCGGCCGATGCCGGCGACTGGCGGGTGATCAAGGCGCGCTATCTGGACCAGCCCGGTTGGACGAAGCATTGGCAGCCGCAGGCGCAGAGCCCATGGCTGTACAACGCTGCGCAGAAGATCTTCATCAGCTATGAAGATCCGCGTTCGATCGGCCTGCGTGCGCAGTTTGCCCGCGAGCAGGGCCTGGCCGGGGTCTTCATGTGGGAGCTGACCGGCGACGACGAACAGGCCAGCCTGCTCAACGCCATGCTCGGCCCGTGGCAGAAGGCCCGCATCGGCGATTGAGCCGCCCGCCGGCGCCGGGCCATGCCCGGCGAAGGCTCAGTTCGCCCAGACGCTGTTCGGATCGCCATTGCGGGCGCGGCGCTGGCTGGCGATTGCCAGGCGGGCGAAGCCGAAGGCCATGGCCAGCGCGATGGCATCGACCCAGAACAGCGGCCAGTGGCCACGCGCGGCGGCGCGCCACAGCCAGTCGCCATTGAGTGCGCCGTGCAGGACCGGCACCAGTGCGGTGCTGATCGCCGCTGCCCAGAGCAGTTCGCGTGCGGCCCGTGCCGGGCGGCGCAACGCCGCCCACAACGCACAGGCCGCCCAGCTGCCGAAGCAGGCCCAGCGGATTCCCTGGTCCACGACCGACGGTGCCAACCGTTCCAGCACCAGCGCGGTGCCAAACGCGACCGAGATCGCCACGCACAGGCCGATGCAGACCCCCACTGTGGCCCGGGCCATGTTCACCCCGGCGCGCGGTTGCTGCGGCTGGCGCCGCTTGCGGCGGGATTCGATCCACAGCAGATTGCCCGAATAGAACAGGAAGGCGCCGCCCAGGCCGAGCAGGAAGTACAGCCAGACCACCACGCCATTGCCGAACTCGCCGAAATGCAGTGCGTAGGCGGCACTGAGCGTGGCGTGATTGGCATCACGGTGGCCCGGCAGCTGGGTGGCCAGCACGTTACCGGTGGCCACGTCCAGCGCCACCGAACCCAGCGGCCCGAGCGTGCCGGTGGATTCACCGGTGATCTCGATGGTGGCATGGGCGTCGCCGGCATTGGCCAGTTTCAGGTAGGCCGGCTCGAAGCTGGCCACACCCTGCGCACGGGCAACCTCCAGGGCGCGCGCATGCAGCACGCGCAGGCTGCCCGGCGGCGCCGGAATGCCGGTGGCCTCGCGCACCGGGGCGGTGTCCATCGCCGCGGGCGCCGCCGCCAGCACCTTGCCGTCGTAGATCAGTGGATTGAGCAGGGCCATCTGCACGAAGACCAGGCAGAGCAGGGCGCCGGTAACGGCGAACATCAGGTGGAAGGGCAGGCTGAGCACGCCGATCACGTTGTGCGCGTCCTGCCACATCTGCTTCAGGTTGCGACCGGGGCGCAGCGCGAACAGATCGCCGAGCAGTTTCGGCAGATGGATCACCAGGCCACTGAGCAGGGCCATGCCGTACAGCAGGCTGACAATGCCCATCACATAGATGCCGGCCACCGGCAGGCCGAGACTGTAGTGAAGTTCGTTGACCAGTTCGGCCAGCCCACTCTGCGGGGGCGTCGGGCTGCCGCTGATCTGGCCCGACCACGCGTAGCGCCAGCTGCCGTCGTCGGCCTGCCAGTAGGCCAACGGTTGCGGGTGCTCGGTGCCGGGGAAGGTCATCCCGACGTGGCGGCGCGCTTCCGGATGGGTGGCCAGCACGTCCTCCAGCAGGTACTGCGCGTCGTCCAGGCCAGCGGGCAGCGCTGTGGCAGCGCCAGGCGTCTGCCACAGCGGCAGGTCATGATGGAACAGGGTCAGTGCGCCGGCGTAGAACGCCACGAACAGGCCGAAGCCGGCCACAAGGCCGACCCAGGTGTGCAGGGTGGTGAAGGTGCGCAGGGTCTGCGAGCTGAACTTCATGCGGTCGGTCTCATTGCACGGCATCGGCCAGGCGCAGCAGCCCGAGCACGGCGAAGCCGGCCGTTGCGCTGCCGGCCAGCACCAGCCAGGCGCGCAGTGCGCTGCGGAAACTGAACGCCCACAGGGCCGCCAGCATCCACAGCGGCACGAAGGCGATCAGGCTCGGAACCAGCGCGTTCTGCCAAGGGCCGGGAGGCAGCCAGGTGACCAGCCCGGTCACCGCGGCGGCCAGGAAGAAGCCGGCGACGAGGCCGGCGAAGGCACGTGCCCACATCAGGGCGACTCCGCGCCGGGGCGGTGCCAGGCTGCCAGCGTCGGCAACAGCATGGCCGACAGCATCCAGGTACACAGCATCGCCACCAGCCCGGCGGCAAAGCCGAGCTCTGCCATCCACAGCCACAACGCGGCAGCGGCGGCAACCAGGCCGATCTGGCGGCCGAGGCGGCCGGCACGGCGCAGGCGCGGCCAGCGGCAGTGCGGCGAGGCGGCATAGAAGGACAGTGCCGAGAACATCGCCGACAGCATGCCCAGGCTGCAGAAGCCGAGCGTGGAAAGGCCGACGGTGATCATCGCGGGTGGCCGGCGCGGCTGCGGGCGGGCGAACGCGGGGCACGGGCGGGGCCGGCGGGAGCCGGTCGGAGCGGGTGGCGCATCACGAGGTCCTGGGGGAAAGCGGGCAGGCTGGCACAGGGCGGGCCGCGCGGACATGGTAATCATTGCGTTTTCACGCCGCCAGCGACGCTCATTCAGCGGACCGTACGGTGGCCCTTGGGCTTTCCCGCCTGCTGGTTTAAGATCAGCGCAGAACCCTGACTGGAACAAGGTGGCCCGCGCCCAGCGCCGGCCGAGCGTGTGACATGAGCACTACCACCGCCCACTGTTGACCTGCCCCCGAAGGCCCTGTGTTCCAGGCGCCCTCGCGGCGCTTTTTTATTGCCCGGGCTCCGGCCCGGGACCGCTTTCCAGCCCGCCCGGCGGGCCCCGCACGAAGCTACTGCGATGATCAACATTACCCTTCCCGACGGCAGCCGCCGCGAATTCGAAAACCCCGTCAGCGTCATGGACGTCGCCCAGTCGATCGGCGCCGGCCTGGCCAAGGCCACCATCGCCGGCGCCGTGGATGGCGTGCTGGTCGATGCCAGCGACGTCATCGACCACGATGCCAGCCTGCGCATCATCACCGCCAAGGACGAGGAGGGTGTGGAGATCATCCGCCACTCCTGCGCCCACCTGGTCGGCCACGCCGTCAAGCAGCTGTACCCGGACGTGAAGATGGTGATCGGCCCGGTGATCGCCGAGGGCTTCTACTACGACATCTACTCCGAGCGCCCGTTCACCCCGGACGACATGGCCGCGATCGAGAAGCGCATGGGCGAGCTGATCGCCCAGGACTACGACGTCATCAAGAAGATGACCCCGCGCGCCGAAGTGATCGAGATCTTCAAGGCCCGTGGCGAGGACTACAAGCTGCGCCTGATCGAGGACATGTCCGACGACATCCAGGCCATGGGCATGTATTACCACCAGGAATACGTGGACATGTGCCGCGGCCCGCACGTGCCGAACACGCGCTTCCTGAAGGCCTTCAAGCTGACCCGCATCTCCGGCGCGTACTGGCGTGGCGACGCGCAGAACGAACAGCTGCAGCGCATCTACGGCACCGCCTGGGCCGACAAGAAGCAGCTTGAGGCCTACATCAAGCGCATCGAAGAAGCCGAAATGCGCGACCACCGCCGCATCGGCAAGCAGCAGGACCTGTTCCACCTGCAGGAAGAAGCGCCGGGCCTGGTGTTCTGGCACCCCAAGGGCTGGGCGCTGTGGCAGGTGGTCGAGCAGTACATGCGCAAGGTCTACCGCAACAGCGGCTACGGCGAAGTGCGCTGCCCGCAGATCCTGGACGTGAGCCTGTGGAAGAAGTCCGGCCACTGGGACAACTACCAGGACAACATGTTCTTCACCGAGTCGGAAAAGCGCACCTACGCGGTCAAGCCGATGAACTGCCCGGGCCACATCCAGGTGTTCAACCAGGGCCTGCACAGCTATCGCGACCTGCCGATCCGCTACGGTGAGTTCGGCTCCTGCCACCGCAACGAGCCGTCCGGCGCGCTGCACGGCATCCTGCGCGTGCGCGGTTTCACCCAGGACGACGGCCATGTGTTCTGCACCGAAAACCAGATCGAATCGGAAGTGACCGCGTTCCACCAGCAGGCGCTGGCGGTGTACCAGCACTTCGGCTTCGACGATATCCAGATCAAGATCGCGCTGCGTCCGGAATCGCGCCTCGGTGACGATGCCACCTGGGACAAGGCCGAGGGCGCGTTGCGCTCGGCGCTGACCGCCTGTGGCGTGGAATGGCAGGAGCTGCCGGGCGAGGGCGCCTTCTACGGCCCGAAGATCGAGTACCACCTGAAGGACGCCATCGGCCGTACCTGGCAGCTGGGCACGATGCAGGTCGACTTCATGATGCCCGGCCGCCTCGGCGCCGAGTACGTGGACGAGAACAGCCAGAAGAAACACCCGGTCATGCTGCACCGGGCCATCGTCGGCTCGATGGAGCGCTTCCTGGGCATCCTGATCGAGCACCATGCCGGCCAGTTCCCGGCCTGGCTGGCGCCGACCCAGGTGGTGGTGGCCAATATCACCGACGCCCAGGCCGAGTACGTCTCGGGCGTGACCAAAACCCTTGCGGAGCAAGGCTTCCGCGTCAGCTCGGATTTGCGTAACGAGAAGATCGGCTATAAAATCCGCGAGCATACGTTGCAGCGCGTGCCCTACCTGCTGGTCATCGGTGACCGCGAGAAGGAAAATGGGGCTGTGGCGGTGCGTACGCGTTCTGGCGAAGACCTGGGCAGCATGAGCCTGCAGGCCTTCATCGAGCGGCTCCAGGCCGAGGGCGCGTAAGCAAAGGTCCGGTCCGGGGGCACAGGCACCCGGACCGGTTCGATACCCTTGGGAGAACGTAATATCAGCACCCCTGACAACAAACAGAACCGCAAGAATCAGGAAATCCGTGTGCCGCGCGTCCGCGTGATCGGCAGTGACGGAGAAATGATCGGCGTGTTGTCGCGCGACGAAGCGCTGTCCATGGCCGAAGATGAAGGCCTGGACCTGGTCGAAATCCAGCCGCAGGCCGATCCGCCGGTCTGCAAGATCATGGACTTCGGCAAGTTCAAGTTCGAAGCGCAGAAGAAGGCCAGCGAGGCCAAGAAGAAGACCAAGCAGGTCGAGATCAAGGAAGTGAAGTTCCGTCCGGTCACGGACGAGGGCGACTACCAGATCAAGCTGCGCAAGATGCGTGGGTTCCTTGAGGATGGTGACAAGATCAAGGTCAACATCCGCTTCCGTGGCCGTGAAATGAGCCACCAGGAACTGGGCCGTGAAATGGCCAACCGGATCGAGACCGATCTGGGCGAGGACATCGTCATTGAATCCCGTCCGCGCCTGGAAGGGCGTCAGATGGTCATGATGATCGCGCCGAAGAAGAAGACCTGAGGCCTGACGGGCCGCCTTCCGGGGCGCCTGGCTGAATGGTTCAGGGTAAAGGGACGCCGCTGGCGTCCCTTTGCTTTTGCAGGAGGCCGGTGAATTGCCGGTAAGGGCTTGCAGGGGCTGGTGGCAGGGTGGTTTTGCCTGTATCATGCCCGGCTCGACCCACCCAGGACGGGTCGTACGCCGATCATGGCAGGAAGGAAAGAGCGGCCCAGGCCGCCGCCAGATCAGTCAGAAACCAGGGTCACCCCCATCAAGGACATTGCAATGCCCAAGATCAAGACCAACCGGGCAGCGGCCAAGCGTTTCCGCAAGACCGCCTCGGGCAAGTACAAGTGCGGCCACGCCAACCGTAGCCACATCCTCACGAAGAAAGCGACCAAGCGTAAGCGTAATCTGCGTCAGACGGGCCATGTCCGTGCAGAAGATGCAGGCCGTCTGGACCGCATGCTCCCTTACCTCTGAGGAACTGAAAAATGGCACGAGTTAAGCGTGGCGTACAGGCGCGTCGCCGCCACAAGAAAATCCTGACCCTGGCGAAGGGTTACTACAACGCTCGCCGCAAGGTCTTCCGCGTTGCCAAGCAGGCGGTCATCAAGGCACAGCAGTACGCCTACATCGGCCGTAAGCAGAAGAAGCGCAACTTCCGTTCGCTGTGGATCACCCGCATCAACGCGGCTGCCCGCATCAACGGCATGAGCTACAGCCGCTTCATGAACGGTCTGCTGAAGGCCGGCATCACCCTGGATCGCAAGGTCCTGGCTGACATCGCCGTGCACGACGCAGCCGGTTTTGCCGCGCTGGCCGAAAAGGCCAAGGGCGCGCTGGCGGCATAAGTCCTTCCCGATGCCGTAACCGTTCTGCGGAACGGTGTCAGGTCAAGGCAATGCATGGGGAAGGGCGCAAGTCCTTCCCCATTCTTTTTTGGGTCCCGGCGTGGCCACAGCGGCAGCGCGGGGACGGCGGTGGCGACAGGGGTCGGCCCTTCGCGCATCGCGATGGCAGATCGACTGGAGTTCCGGCCCCCCATGAGCGACATCCAATCCCTCACCACCCAGGCGCTGGCCGATGTGGCCGCCGCACAGAGCCCCGACGTGCTGGAACAGCTGCGCGTGGCCCTGCTTGGCAAGAGTGGCAGCATCACCTCGCAGCTCAAGCAGCTCGGCGCCCTGCCGGCCGACGAGCGCAAGGCCGCCGGTGAAGCGATCAACCAGGCCCGTGACGCGCTGACCCGCGCGCTGGGCGAGCGCAAGGCGCTGCTGGAAGACGCGGCACTGGATGCGCGCCTGGCCGCCGAAGCCATCGACATCACCCTGCCGGGCCGCAATGGCGACCGTGCCGGCCTGCACCCGATCACCCGCACCCTGGAGCGCATCACCGGCATCTTCGGCCGGCTGGGCTACGAGCTGTCGGAAGGGCCGGAGATCGAGGATGACTGGCACAACTTCGAAGCGCTGAACTTCCCGCCGCATCACCCGGCGCGCGCCATGCACGACACCTTCTACTTCGGCGACGGCCGCCTGCTGCGCACGCACACCTCCGGCGTGCAGGTGCGCTACATGGGCGACCACGCGCCGCCGCTGCGCATGATTGCCGCCGGCAAGGTGTACCGCAGCGACAGCGACCAGACCCATTCGCCGATGTTCCATCAGGTCGAAGGCCTGCTGGTGGACGAGCATTCGACCTTCGCCGACCTGAAAGGCACGCTGGCCGAGTTCGTGCGCGCGTTCTTCGAGCGCGATTTCGAGATGCGCTTCCGTCCCAGCTACTTCCCGTTCGTCGAACCGGGTGCGGAAGTGGACATCGCCTGGCAACAGCCCGATGGCAGCACGCGCTGGCTGGAAGTGCTCGGCTGCGGCATGGTCCATCCGAACGTGCTGCGCAACGTCGGCATCGATCCGGAGCGCTACACCGGCTTTGCCTTCGGCATGGGCGTGGAGCGCTTTGCGATGCTGCGCTACGGCGTCAACGATCTGCGCGCGTTCTTCGAGAACGATGTGCGGTTCCTGAAACAGTTCGCGTAACGCCACTAGGTAGCGCCGGGCCATGCCCGGCGGACTCAACAACGCAGGCCCAGGCGCATGCGCCGGGCCCACCAGGGTGACACCATGAAATTCTCCGAAAACTGGCTGCGCAGCCACGTCCCGACCTCCGCCTCGCGCGATGAGCTGAGCGCGGTGCTGACCGCCATCGGCCTGGAAGTGGAAGAAGTGACCGCGCTCGGCGACGGCCTCGATCACGTGGTCGTGGCACGCATCGTCGAAGCGGTGCGCCATCCCGAAGCCGATCGCCTGCAGGTGTGCAAGGTCGATGCCGGGCAGGGCGAGCTGCTGCAGATCGTCTGCGGTGCGCCGAATGCGCGCCCGGGCCTGGTTGCGCCGCTGGCGATGGTCGGTGCGCAGATCGGCGAGCTGAAGATCAAGCCGGCCAAGCTGCGCGGCGTCGAGTCCAACGGCATGCTGTGCTCGGCCAAGGAGCTGGGTCTGGACAACGATGCGTCCGGCCTGCTCGAACTGCCCGACGATGCGGCAGTCGGCCAGGCTCTGGTCGAGTACCTGGGCCTGCCCGATGCCAGCATCGAGATCAAGCTGACCCCGAACCGCGCCGACTGCTTCAGCCTGCGTGGCATTGCCTACGACGTCGCCGCTGCGACCCGCAGCGAAGTGCTGGATTTCGCCGCCGATGCCATTGCGCCGGTCGGCAGCCGTGAGCTGTCGATCCAGCTGGACGCCGGCGCTGAAGCGCCGCGCTACCTGGGACGTGTCATCGAGGGTGTCAACGCCGCCGCCACGACTCCGCTGTGGATGGCCGAGCGCCTGCGCCGCAGTGGCGTGCGCCCGGTCTCGCTGCTGGTCGACATCACCCAGTACGTGATGCTCGAGCTGGGCCAGCCGATGCATGCCTATGACCTGGGCACCCTGCAGGGCAGCATCGCCGTGCGCCGTTCGCGTGCGGGCGAGACCCTGAAGCTGCTGGACGGCCGTGATGCCACGCTGGACGACAGCTTCCTGGTGGTCACCGATGCCGATCGCGCGGTTGGCCTGGCCGGCCTGATGGGTGGCTTCGACACCCGCGTCACCGATGCCAGCACCGCCGTTTTCCTGGAGGCCGCGCACTTCGCGCCGGCCGCGATCATGGGCCGCGGCCGCAAGCTGGGCCTGCACACCGATGCCGGCCACCGCTTCGAGCGTGGCGTCGACCCGGCATTGCCGCGCACCGCCATCGAGTACGCCACCCGCCTGGTGCTGGATCTGGCCGGCGGCACCCCGGCGCCGGTTACCGAAGCCGTGCGCGAGGCCGATCTGCCGCAGCCGGCAACGATCGTGCTGCGCCGCGCGCGCATCACCCGGGTGCTCGGCATCACCATCGACGATGCCGAGGTTGAGCGCATCCTGCGCGCGCTGGGCATGGATGTGGCGGCTACTGCCGAGGGCTGGCAGGTGGCCGCGCCGAGCCGCCGCTTCGACATCGCCATTGAAGAAGACCTGATCGAAGAGCTGGCCCGTATCCACGGTTACGAGCAGATTCCGACCACACTGCCGGGCGGCGCCGCCCGCGTGGCGATGCCGAGCGAGACCCAGCTGGACGCGCTGAGCGTGCGCCGCCAGCTGATCGCCCGCGACCAGCAGGAAACCGTCAACTTCGCCTTCGTCGACGACGCGCTGCTGACCCAATGGCAGCTGCGTGACGGGCTGGTGCCGCTGGCCAACCCGCTGTCGGCCGAACTGGCGGTGATGCGCCCGTCGCTGCTGCCGGGCCTGGTCGCCACGCTGGGCCGCAATGCCGCCCGCCAGCTCGGCCGTGTGCGCCTGTTCGAGATCGGCCGGGTGTTTGCCCAGCAGGCCGGAGACGGTCAGCCCGCGCCGCTGGAAACCCCGCGCGTGGCGGCGGCGGTCTGCGGTGATGCGCAGGCGGTGCAGTGGGGCCTGCCGACCCGCAAGGTCGATTTCCATGACCTGAAGGGCGATCTGGAGTCGCTGGCGGCTGCCAGTGGTGCGCAGCTGGAGTTCCGCCCGTCGGCGCGTGCCTACGGCCACCCGGCGCGTTCGGCCGAGGTGTTCCGCGATGGCGTGGCAATCGGCTGGATCGGCCAGGTCCACCCGCGCCTGGCCAAGGCCATGGACATCGAAGCCGACGTGTACGCCTTCGAGCTGGACCTGGAGCCGTTGACCGCCCGCCGCCTGCCGCGTGCCGGCGAACTGTCGCGCTTCCCGGCGGTGCGCCGCGACCTGGCGTTCCTGGTGCCTGAACAGGTGGCCTGGGCCGATCTGGCCGCCACCGTCCGCCAGGCCGCCGGGCCGCTGCTGCGCGAGCTGAACCTGTTCGACCGGTATGTCGGCCAGGGCGTCGAGCCGGGATTCAAGAGTCTCGCTATGGGCTTGATTTTGCAGGACAAGTCGCGCACTCTGACGGACCGCGACGTGGATGCGGTGGTGGCCGAGGCGGTCACCGCCATCGAGCGTGAACACCACGCCCGGATCCGCGGCTGAGCGGGCAGCACTCGGGGGTAGCAGGCAATGGCATTGACCAAGGCGGAGATGGCGGAAAAGCTGTTCGACGAAGTCGGTCTGAACAAGCGGGAAGCCAAGGAATTCGTCGACGCGTTTTTCGATGTGCTGCGTGAAGCATTGGAACAGGGACGTCAGGTGAAGCTGTCGGGCTTCGGTAATTTCGATCTGCGGCGCAAGAACCAGCGCCCGGGTCGCAACCCCAAGACCGGCGAGGAAATTCCGATTTCCGCCCGTACGGTGGTGACCTTCCGTCCGGGCCAGAAGCTCAAGGAGCGGGTGGAAGCTTATGCTGGATCCGGGCAGTAACCGCGAACTACCGCCGATACCGGCCAAGCGTTACTTCACCATCGGTGAGGTCAGCGAGCTGTGCGACGTCAAGCCGCACGTCCTGCGCTACTGGGAAACCGAGTTCCCCAGCCTTGAGCCGGCCAAGCGCCGAGGCAACCGTCGCTACTACCAGCGCCACGACGTGCTGATGGTGCGGCAGATCCGCAGCCTGCTGTACGAACAGGGCTACACCATCGGTGGTGCACGCCTGCGTCTGGACGGTCCCGATGCCCGCGAGGAATCGGCGCTGAGCAACCAGATCATCAAGCAGGTGCGCATGGAGCTGGAAGAAGTGCTGCAGTTGTTGCGTCGCTGATCCCATTTCCATCGTAATCCGCTATACTTCACGGCCCGCCGCACTGGCGGGCACATCGCAGCATCAGTCGGGGCGTAGCGCAGCCTGGTAGCGCATCTGCCTGGGGGGCAGAGGGTCGTCGGTTCGAATCCGGCCGTCCCGACCACTGTGATGAATCAAAGAGCCTGCGCAGCGATGCGTGGGCTTTTTTGTGCGCGCGGTGTATGCTGCGCGCCACTCGTAATACCGCGGCTGCTGAACCCGGTACTCACGAGAACACACAATGGAATCTGCAAGAAACCGTGCCTGGCGTCGCAGCCAGGCCTGCAACCGCGGTGGCGACCGCGCCACGACGGCGTACAGCTACAAGCCCGAAAAGAACTGGAAGCTGCTGTACACGCGCGGTGCCAAGCTCGCGCGCGCACGCCAGCTGGGCTTCGTCTATCCGGTCCTCAACGCCCGCCAACTGCAGGAACAGGAATGATCAAGCTGCTGTTCGTCTGCAGCCGCAACCAGTTGCGCAGCCCGACCGCAGAAGCCATGTGGCAACGGCGGCCCGGGTTCACCGCGCTGTCGGCCGGCACCAGCCCACATGCACGACGCCCCATCGGCCCGGCGGACATCCGCTGGGCCGATGTCATCTTCGTGATGGAGGCCAAGCACCAGCATCGCCTGCAGGCTAGCTACGCGCGCCTGCTGGAGCACAAGCGCCTGCATTGCCTTGATATCCCCGATGACTATCGGTGCATGGATCCGGTGTTGATGGATCTGCTGGACGACAGGGTGACTGCCTGTCTGGATCAGCTGCCGGCAAAGCGGTAGATCAGTTCCGGATCGCCTTCGTCCAGACCGTGCACGATGCCGCTGCCGATGAGGCCGGAGGCAGCGAGCAGACGTTGCATGCCGGCATTGGAGGCATTGGTTGAAGCAAACAGCTTGCGCTGCCCCTGCAGTGCGCTCGCGTGGCGCAGCAGGGCGGCCCCGATGCCCCGGCGGCGCTGCGCATGCGCCACCATCAGCATTTCGATGAAGGCTTCGCCGAAGAAGTGATGGTGGATGACCAGATAGCCGGCCGCGACATCGTCCCGTTCCGCCACGTACACGGCGGCGCTCGCCAGCCAGCCGGCAATCTGCCGTGCGCGTTGCGGATCGCCGGCCGCGACGCTGTCGAGCGCGACCAGTACCGGCAAATCGCTCGGCACCGCATCGCGCAGACGCAGCATCGTCGGTGAGGCATCGGGTGGCAGCATCGTCGGCTCCTGGGCGGGTCGGGCCCAGTCTATCGACTGCGCCGGCCGCGTTCGCCCATCTGCCGCGGCCAACACGTGGACATCGGTCAGTACACCCGGAACTCGGCGCGGCAGCCGCCGCTGACCCACACCCCGCGGTGGTCCCAGCCCCAGTTGCGGTCCTCGATGCAGGGCGTCACCGACTTCTGCCTGACCAGGCGTACCTCGTGACGCACGCGGATGCGGCATTCCTTGTCCTTCTGTTCGTATGACTCGCAGACCAGGCGTTCGCCGTCATCGTCGCGGTCCCGGCCGTGGCCCGGCCAACGTCCGCGTCCGTCGGCCACGAACTCGGCACGACAGCCGTCGTCGACCCAGAGCATGCGGCGGCTCTGCCCCCAGTTCTGGCCCTCCACGCAACGGGTGATCGACAGCTGCCTGGCCAGGCGCATGCGGCCTTCGATCGGGCACTGCTGGGGCTTGTTGAACTGCGATTCGCAGCGCAACGGCGAAATGTGATCGCTGTCGTAATCGCGGGCTGCCACCGGGGTGGCGGCCGGCAGCAGCGTCAGGGTGGAGAGGGCGATCGGCAGCATCAGGTGATGGATCATGAGCAGTCTCGGCAGGGGGACGGGCCGCAAGAATGGACCAGGCCGGGGCCGCCGGAACGGAGCGTTGCAGCGATGGCTCATGCGGGATTTAGTAGTGCGCACGGGCCCATGCAGAGGCTTACATCCCGTATCATCGCTGCACATCCGATCGCATCGGCTTACACCTTCTTACATGTCTGCCACGCCTGGCGGCGCAGCCTGTGGCTGTCGTCACTGGCGTGCGCGCGGCCTGCCGGAGACGATGCGCGGACCACGACGACCACAGGGGGTTGCGTTGATCAGCAGTACCGTCATTCATCGTTCGGCGAGCACCGATGCTGGGCCGGTGCAGGTCCTGGACACCACGTTCAAGGGCAAGCATGTGTTCGTTGCCTGGGGCCTGCGCGGGCCGGAACTGACCCGCAGTGCGGACCCGGCCACCACGGTGGCCGCGCGCAAGGCGCTGCAGGCAGTGGCAGGGCACAGCGAAGGGCCGCGCAGCCCGGAAGTGTTCATCGCCAATCAGTCGGCGGTGGCGATCACCGTCTATCGCCTGCTGACCGAGGCGCGTTCGGGCGACGCCATCTTCTTCCTGTGTGATTCGCAGGCGGTGGTCGATTGGCTGATCACCGCGCTGGAAGTGCAGGGCGAGGGCTGACGCCGGTCCGGATCAACCCAGTGCCGCGTCCACCGCTGCGATCGCGTGCAGGGAGGTGGTGTCAAACAGTGGCACCGCGCTGTCCTCGGGGCGCACCAGCAGCATGATCTCGGTGCAGCCGAGGATGATCGCTTCGGCCCCGCGCGCGGTCAGCCGTGCGATCACCTCGGCGTAGCGCCGCCGCGATGTTTCGCTGACCACGCCGAGGATCAGTTCCTGGTAGATGATGTCGTGCACGCAGCGCCTGTCGGCGGCGTCCGGGACCAGCACCTCCAGTCCGAAGCGTTGTTCCAGCCTGCCGCGGTAGAAGTCCTGTTCCATGGTGAAGGCGGTGCCGAGCAGGCCGACCCTGCGCGCGCCCGCCCTGACGATCGCCGTTGCCGTCGGGTCGGCGATATGCAGCAGCGGCAACCGGCACGCGGACTCGATGCGATCGGCCAGTGCGTGCATGGTGTTGGTGCAGATCAGCAGCAGCTCGGCGCCGCCGGCCTGCAGCCGCTGCGCGGCGTCCACCATATGGGTGCCTAGGGCATCCCAGTCACCCTCGTGCTGCAGCTGCTTGATGCCGGCGAAATCCACCGACCACAGCAGCAGCTGCGCCGAATGCGCGCCGCCGAGGCGATCGCGCACCGCCTCGTTGATGAGCCGGTAGTACTGCGCCGAGCTCTCCCAGCTCATGCCGCCGATCAGGCCCAGGGTCTTCATGCACTGCTCCATGCCAGGGCAGGCCATTGCAGCACAGATGGCGTCGCCCATGCGCTCACCGCGTATCTGTAACCATTGTATCGGCGCGCCGCTGTGTGTGCCGCAATGCGGCAGCGGGCCCTATGCTGGTGCGCTCTTCCGTGGTGGATGCCGGACATGGCGCTGCATACCTGGTGGTGGTTCCTGGCCACGGTTTTTGTCCTGTGCGGCACGCCTGGGCCGAACATGCTGCACATCCTCGGGCGCAGTGTCGGGCTGGGTTTCCGCGGCAGCGTTCCGGCCATGGCCGGCTGCCTGCTGGCGATGCTGCTGGTGCTGGCGGCCTCCGCGGCGGGGCTGAGCGCGTTGCTGCACTCCTCGCCGATGCTGTTCGAGGTGCTGCGCTATCTGGGCGTGGCCTACCTGGCCTGGCTGGGCATCAAGGCCTGGCACGACAGCTTCCGGCCGGCGCCGCCGGTGGCCAGCGACGAGGCGCCGGCGATGGCGCCGGTACATGGGGCGTGGACCGTCCTGCGCGGCGGGCTGTGGGTCGGCCTGAGCAATCCCAAGCTGCTGCTGTTCGCCACCGCGTTCCTGCCGCAGTTCGTCGACCCCTCGCGCAGCCAGGCCGTGCAGTACAGCGTGCTTGTGGCGACCTTCGCGGCCTGCGAACTGTTCTGGTACGTAATGTACGCAGCCGGCGGACATGGCCTGCGCCGCTGGCTGGCCCGGCCGTTCGCGCGGCGCTGGTTCGAACGGCTGGTAGGCAGCGTGTTCCTGGCGTTTGCCGTAGCGCTGCTGCGCTTCCGTCCGCGCTGATTCACATCGCACACGCGGCCCGTTCACGGGTGCCGCATCGGCGCCGGCCTAGCCTGACCGTACCGTTTGCATTCCCTGCGGGGAAAGGATCGACATGATCAAGTGGGCCATCATCTTCGCCATCATCGGTGTCATCGCTGGCGTGCTGGGCTTCGGCGGCATCGCCGGCGCAGCCGTGGGCATCGCCAAGTTCCTGTTCTGGGCCGGCATCATCATCGCCGTGGTGCTGTTCCTGCTGGGCATGAGCGTGGCAAAGAAAGTCAGCTAGCGTCGTTCACGCAGCAGCGCGCTCAGTGTGCGCTGCTGCGTGAGAACAGGTTGATCACCAGCACCCCGGCGCAGATCAGGCCGATGCCGATCAGGGCCGGCGCATCCAGACGCTGTTTGAACACCAGCAGCCCGATCAGCGAGATCAGGACGATGCCCACGCCGGACCAGATCGCGTAGGCGATGCCGGTCGGGATGGACTTCATGGTCACCGACAACAGGTAGAAGCACAGGCCGTAGCCGACCAGTGCGCCCAGCGTCGGCCACACCCGGCTCATGCCTTCAGAGGCCTTCAGCAGCGATGTGGCAATCACTTCCAGGACGATGGCGGAGGCGAGGTACAGGTAGGGATTCATCTCGGGCTCCGGGCTACAACGGATCACACAGCTTCAGCGCCTGCTCGGCCATCGCCAGCGCGTTGGCATGTTCCAGCGCATCCAGCGGGCGCCCATAGGCGGTGGCCCAATAGCCATCGGCGACGCAGCGCGCCGCGTACAGCCGGGGGTCATCGGCTTCGTCGGGGAATTCGACCAGCATGGCCCGCTTCCAGTCGCGCCAGCGCACCAGCAGGGCCGGTTCGAGCAGGTTGCCCAGGGTGAGGCCGATATCGTTGTCCTGTTCCTGCTGCAGCAGGTGCTCGAAGTTGGCCTGGACATAGGCGCGGCTGAAGCGGCCGTAGCCCGACGATTCTGCCGGCAGCAGGGCCCGCACGCGTGCCTCGAATTCGCCGATGAGCCCGCCAATGGCCTCATCGACCAGGGCCTGCTTGCTGCTGAAGTGGTGGAACAGCGCCCCCTTGCTGACCCCGGCCGCGCGCGCGACGTCCTGTACGGTCAGGGCGGCCAGGCCATGCTGGCCGATCATCGCAACGGTGGCCTGCAGCAGCGACTGGCGCACGCTCTCGGGCGCCTTGCGCCGAGAACGGGGAGGGGGCGGGGACGTGGATGGGGGCATACAGGAAGAAACCGACTGGACGGTACGATTGTAGCCCAGCAGCGCCTGGTTACCGTTGCCAGCCTCGGCCGGTGCCGGGCTCAGTCGTCGATGCGGGCGAAGCGGGGCTGCGGTCCGTGCTCGCCGGGCACCTGCTCGACGAACATCGAGTAGGGGCGCACCCATAGGCCGCCTTCGCCGTACAGGGCCCGATAGAGCACCATCGGTTGCAGTGTCTCGCTGCTGCGCACCAGATCGATGACTTCGTATTCGCCGCCCTTGAAGTGGCGGTAGCGGCCACGCGCAAGCGTGGGCAGCGGACTCAGTTCAGCCATGCGTGGTCGGTCTCAGGTCTGCGGCGGGCTGGCCGGCTTGGCGCAATAGGCGTCGATCGCCTCAGCGGTATTGGCCAGGCCCTGGGCCTGCGCCAGTTCCCAGGGACGCTCGCAGCGCTGGTTGTGCTGGCACCACTGGTATCCGGCCGAGCCGATGCAGCCATGTGCATCGCGGTCACTGCCGGGCGCCGGGCGGGTGGTACCAGTATCGGTGGTGGCCGCCGGCCTGTCCGTGCTGACGCAGGCGGCCAGCAGCAGCGCTGCGGGCATCAGGAGGAGCGCTTTCATGGGGGAGTCCGTGTCCAAAGCAGCAGTCTGCGCTGCTGCCCGGGACCCGGCAAGCGTCTAGAACACCGTGGCGCGGATCAGTTCTTCTATCAGCACCACGTAGCTGGCCACGAAATAGAACTTCAGCAACGTCGAACGCTGCTGTGAGAAGAAGGTGCGCATGTGGAAGGGGCCCCTGTTGGTGAGGATAGTGTGAAGCCCTGCTGACTCCGTGACAAGGATCACGGAATAAACGGGCTAAACGGACTCAGGGATGTGATGAGAGGCAGGTTCTGACGAGCCCGCAGGGATTTTTCGTACTTGTCTGATAGAACCGTTCTGATGGGCTGGCTAGGGTGACCGCACCGGAGGAGGGCACCTGCCCTCGTGCCGTTTCCCAGCAAGGAGCCCCTCATGGTCATTACCGTCAAATGCAGTGCCGCACAGTGGTCCCTGCTGGACCCCGCCGTAGGCGCGCCCGAGGTATTCGGCAGTGGCGCTGCCGCGTTCGACGCCGCCGTTGGCCGGGCAAGTGCCCATCACCGCCGGACCGGCCAGGGCAGCATGGTGCGCGTGGAAGCGCTGGGCAGCAGCGTGGAAGCCGTGCGCTTCGAGGCGAGCGCTGCGGTGACTGCCCCTGCTATCGGGCGTCACCCGGCATCGTTGATGTAGTCCCCGGCGATGCCCGGGGCAGGGTCTGGCTGATGAAGCGACACAGCCACCGCGGGTTGACCGTCTTGGCATAGACATGCCGGATCTGCCTCGGCAGTCTGCGATCCTGCAACAGGCGCAGGGGTTGGTGGGCCAGAACGAGAATGAGCAGATCTTTGCGCAGGCAGCAGATCTGGCGCAGCAACGGCAGACCGTCGGTCTGGCCGATGGTGGGCATGCAGGGATCGATGACCAGTGCCGTACAGTGCGGGTTGGCGATCGGCGCCAGCACTTCGGCGGGCGAGCGGGCTTCGATGAGTGTTTCGGCGCGCAGGTGCGGGCGCAGGCTCATCGCCAGTTCGCGACGGACCCACGGATTCGCATCGGCAATGACGATGGTGGAGGGCGCAGACTGTCGGCACTGCGGGCTGCCTGCCGGACGTGTCGTTGATGTCTGCGGAGGGGAGCCTGGGGCATGGTCGGTGTGCATGGGCAACGACGTAAGGCGGGGGGGGGCGCGATTGCCTGGCGCACCGGGAACGTGCCCCCGCGTCCACGAAGGAGTGGCGGGGGAGAAGGGCCAGGGGCATGGGGCCACGCGTGGTCCGGCAGGCGTGGGAATGCGATCAGGAAGAGCGGCAACCTTCCGGAAGCAGGCCTTCATCATGCGTATTGCCGATGCAGGTCCAGGTGCCGGTCCAGTAATCACGCCGCAGGTTCAATGACGGGGTACCCGGGCCGAGCGCGGTATCGGGTTTCACCCAACAGGTAAGCAGAAAGGACGTCCCGCTGCCGGCCACTTCAAACCGCTCGCACTGTGACCCCTGGGCTGGCAGCCCGATGTCTTCCGAGCTGACGTCGTCATCGGCGAAACCGTCGGCCAGCAGTGCCTCGACCCCGGCTTTCCCCGCGGCCAGCTCGGACAAGGCCGCTGCCATCTTTGCCTTGCCCGCGTACCTCTGATACTGCGGCAGGGCGATCATGGCGAGAATGCCGATGATCGCCACCACCACCATCAGTTCGATCAGCGAAAAACCATTCTGTCGGGCGCGCGGCGTTGGCGCGCGCGCTGCGGGATGTACGTTCATGATGATCCTGTGTTGTCGGAACGACCGGACGTGGCTGCGCGCGCTCGTCGGTGTCAGGTTCGGCAGGCCTCTGGCAGAAGGCTCTTGTCGCCGACGTCGCTCTCGCAGTTCCAGACGCCTGCGCCACTGCGGACGAGGCTCAGGGAGAAGCCGCCGACGCCATAGGTTGCGTCGTCCTTCAGGTTGCAGACCAGCCGGGCCTGGTCTGCCGTCGCATCCACTGCAACGTCGAACGACTGGCAGCGCGAGCCGGTGGCAGGCAGCCCCAGCGCTTCAGCCGTTGCATTCTCAAGGTCGGCGCCCTCGGCCAGCAACGCTTCCACGCCGACTTTTCCCGGCGCAACTTCTGCCAGTGCGGCGGCCAGCTTGGTCTTGGCCGAGAACCGCTGATACTGCGGCAGCGCGATCATGGCCAGGATGCCGATGATCGCCACCACCACCATGAGTTCGATAAGGGAAAAACCCTGCTGCCGGGAAGTGCGCATGCCTGCGCGGGATGTCGGGGCGATTGCGGTATTCATGATAGTCCTTTGTGACATGGCTGATTCATCGGTACGGCCACGAAGCGATGTCTCGTGGCGCAACCATAGAAAATCACGCGTGCCGCAATCGGTATATTCAAGAATTGGTAAAGTGATATTCGATGTGCGTCTGCATGCTGATTATTCAATTAATCAGAAAGCGGATTTTCATTCCGCCAGGCACGCCCTTGGCAGTGCCTGCACGTCGGCGCCGTGCGTATCACATCGCCATTGGCCGGAAGGGCTGCGTTGCCACCTCACGCGGTGGCGCACGAAGCGGCCTTGGTGCAGATCGCAGGTCAGTACCGCGTGGCCCGTATCGGGCAACGAGGCACGCAGGTGGGCGCAATGCGCCGCACTTGCAGGCAGGCCCAGGTGCTGGTCGGTCACGGTGAGATCACCATCGGCATAACTGGCTTCCACCGCTGCGATGGCGCGGCCAAGCGTGCTGGTGGCAGCGTGCAGGCGGTTGCGGTCGGCATCGGCGCCTGCCCCGGGCGCGTTCAACAGCAGTGCGTAGACCGCAGTCAGGCCGGCGATGATGCCCACCGCCGCCCAGGGTCGGTAGCGACGCGGCGCGTGGCCTGCTGCGTTTGCGGTTGATCGAGGGTGCATTGACGGTCGCTGCCGTTGTCGGGCGGGGCGCGCATGGCGCAACCACAGGCCGGGGCTGCTCTCCCCAGAGCAGCCCCGGCATTCCCATCCCCTGTCCAGACGGGGGCGTGCTACAGCGCCAGTGAGCTTTCAACCTCAAGGACCGCGCGGCGGGCGAGGGCAAGATTGGCCTTCTGCCGGTCCAGTACCACGTAGAAGAACAGGCCCCGCTTGGCCGTCACCGGCCGCAGCACGTGATACGCGCGGCCCAGGGTGATCAGGATGTCCTCGATGCTGTCGTTGAGGTTCAGTGCTTCTGCAGTTTTCATCTTGGCGCGCAGCACTTCGGTGTTTCCGGCAGCGGCCAGCTCCATGTCCACGCCCGAGCCGGCTTCACCCAGCAGCATGCCGCTTTCGTAGTCGACCAGGGCGACGGCTTGCGCGCCGTTGATCTGCATGAGCGTGTCCAGGCATTTGTTGATGGCGATATTCATTTCAGTGGTCCGTTGCGGGTGAGAGGAAGTAAAGATCCGCCTGAGCAGTGAGAGGGGCATGCATCAGTTCGTGTTGTCGGCCAGGGCACGCACGCACTGCTTGGCATGCCACAGCACGTTGCCGATGACGCAGCGGTGGTCGCATGCGGTCATCAGCAGGCGTGGCCGTGTTCCGGGAATGGCAAGCATCAGCACCTTGCCGTCGGTGGCGTCGAGGATCAGCGTGTCCAGTTCGCCGAAGTGCAGCTCGCGGCCCAGTGCGCCGGCGAGTCCAAGCATCGAGCTGGTCATCGCCGCCAGGCGGTCGGCGACATGGCCCTGCGGCCCTGCCTGGGCCAGGGCGAAGCCATCGGCACTGGCGACGACGATGGCCTGGATGCCGCTGACCTCGCGCAGCAGGACGCCCAGTGCCGATGTGGCAGCGATCTCATTCATGCGCGGCCGCCATGGCATTGCATTCAATCTGGCTCATCAGCAGGTCCATCGCAGTGATGGCCTGCGCCATGTCGCGCGGGTCCAGCGGCAATGCCGGCAGGTGCGGAGCATGGTCCTGCAACCAGTCCTGCCAGTGCGGCTGCACCGGATCATCGGTACTGCCGCATCGGGTGAAGCCGATGACCACGGGCAGGCGGGGAGCGTTGTCCGCGATGGCCTTCAGATGCAGCCTGGCCAGGGTGCTGCCCACGTCGGCGCTGCCATCGACCAGCACGATGGCGCCTTCGGCACCGGCCAGCAGGATAGGCCAGAGATAGGAAAAACGTTCCTGCCCGGGTGATCCGTACAGGCGCAGGCGGTCGCCACCTGGCAGGTCGATGTCGCCATAGTCCATGGCCACGGTGGTGTACTGCTTGCCCACGGTCGGGTCGGTATTGAGCGCCTCGGTCAGCACCGCCCGGCCCCGGGTGAGGGTCTGCACCAGCGTGGACTTGCCGGCACCCAGCGGGCCCATCACTACGATCTTGTGCTCACGCATGGTCATGCACTCCAGCGGATGCGAAGCTGTCGCCACAGATTGACGAGGCCCCCCGTGGCGGAGGGGCGGACGGCAACCTCCTCGCCCACCACGGGAAAGGCGTAGGCAGTGAGGAAGGCCGCGTTGAAGAATGACTGCGCGGTGCCGCGCGGCAGTTCGAGCAGGTCACAGCACGTCTGCACCGAGGCACCCTGCTTTATCAGCAGCGCACACAGCCGGAAGTGGTCGGGGCGATGGGCCAGGATGCGGAAGTCGGGCCAGCGGCGAAGGCGCAGCTGCATGCCGCTGTGCAGGGGCGGCATCGGCGCGCCATGGTCGGCCGTGGCCAGGCCGATGTTCCACAGGGTCGGGCGCAGCGGGATGTTGCTGGACACCGTCGCGCGCTGCACGAACACATCCTGGGTCACCGGGACCAGGCTCAGCGGCGGGTCGGTATCACCGAGCAGCTTCTGCAGCAGTGTCAGCGTGATCGGTGCCGGTGCGGTGGTCATCATCCGATCGTTCCTCGCATCCAGCCAGCACACCGTTGCCTCGCCATGGACGATCGCGGCATGACCGGGCCGACGCGCCAGCGCGGTGTCACCTGTCAGGTGCAGGCGCAGCTGCTGCACGAACGGCAATGCTGCATTAGGCAGTGTTGCCGGTGCCAGTGGTCCGGGTTCACGAGGTCTTTGCAGTTCCTCAAAAGGATGACGTCGGAATCGGACCATGGGATGTCCAGCGCTGCGAGTGATCGGAGGTCTCCATGTAAAGTCCTTTCCCGGTTTTATGGAATGAAACTATTGGGAAAACTGTCGCGTCACGCCTGCTTCGACGGCGGTGTACAACTAATGGAAATGGCGGAATTCTTCGTCCGGAATGAAATCAATTGCAGTGATTGATTGTTAAGTTGACGTCGCACGGAATGGTTATTAGCGTCTTTGCCACGCACTGCGGCGTGACTATTGACGGGTAATCAGCATGCTCACTCGAATCGCCATCGCGGACGATCATCCACTGGTCCTGCTGGGCACGCGTATCGTGATCGAGGCGGGCGGTCGCCATCGCGTGGTGGCAGAGGCGCAGAGTGCGGAACGCCTTCTGGCGATACTGGCCGAGCACACCGTGGACCTGGTAGTGACCGATTTTTCGATGCCCGACGGTGGCCGCTCCGATGGCCAGGCGATGCTGCAGGCGTTGAGTCGCAATCACCCCGGCGTGCCGGTGATCCTGGCCACGATGGTCACCAACGCGACGACCTTGAACATGGCCATGCGTACCGGTGTGCGCGGACTGGTGTGCAAAAGCAGTGGCGTGGATGACATCCGCAAGGCGGTCGATACCGTGCTCAGTGGCGGGATCTACCTGGACCCTGGGCTGGTGCCCTGCCTGCAGGAGGCGGGGCGCGAGCGATCGTTGTCGGTGCTGTCGCCCAAGGAACTTGAAGTGCTGCGGCTTTATGTGTCGGGTCCCTCGATCACCGAGATCGCGGCGCAGTTGCGGCGCACCGTCAGCACCATCAGCCGGCAGCGCATTTCCGCGATGAAGAAGCTGGGCATCAGCAATGATGCGGAGCTGTTCGCCTATGCGTTCGAAGAGCGATTGGGCAATGCTGGTGGCATGGCCAGCGGCATGGTGACCAGCAGCCAATGAGATTGTGCCGGTCCGGTCAGGTCCGGTTGGGTTGTTTGAATGGGGAACGAACCGCCCTCGCGCGCCCCCCTGTGCGCCGTGCCAGGAATCCCGGATGCTTGCGCCATCGTATTCATCTGGAGACATCGATGGGCAAGGCACTCACCTGGCGGACCGTGGCCTGCACCCTGCTGCCAATGCTGGCCGCCGCCGGTGGCGCGCAGGCGCAGAGCTATGGGTACGGGTATGACGATGACCGCTACGGCGGTCGCGAAGGCAGCGGCATCGTGCGCTGCGAGTCGATCAAGAACCGCAGCAACGAGTGCCGTCTGGAAGGCCGGGCGCGGATGATCCGTCAGTTGTCCGGTTCGCCATGCGTGGAAGGCGAGACCTGGGGCCAGTCGCGCTACGGCGTGTGGGTGACCCAGGGGTGCCGTGCCGAGTTTGTCGGCGAGTACCGCCGTGGCGGTGGCTGGGGCAATGGTGGCGGCTGGGGCAATGGCAGCGGCAACGGTTGGGGCGGCGGCGATGTGATCACCTGCCATTCCAACGGGCACCGGCAGGAATACTGCGATGCGCGGGTCCGCCGTGGCGTGCGCCTGGTCCGCCAGGATTCGCGCAGTGCCTGCATCGAAGGCCAGACCTGGGGCTGGGATCGCCGCGGCATCTGGGTCAGTGACGGCTGCCGCGCCCAGTTCCAGGTGAATTGAGCCCGCCTGTCGAAAATCAGAATAATCTGATACAGATCACAATTTGAACCCCGTATCTTCTGCGACCAAGGGCGCCTTTGCGTGCCCTTGGTCCGCTACGACATTGCCTGCCGCCCCCGGCACGGCCTGATCTGCCACCGTCGATACGCTGTCTCAAGGAGTGAGCTGCATGTTGATCCGCCTGCAATGCGAACAGCGCCAGTGGCGCGTGCTGCATCCGGACCGGCCGGAGCCGATCGAGTTCCGCGACGGCGCCCGCGCCTATGATTTCGCCGAGACCCTGGCGCGCCTGCATTTTGTCGACACCGGGCAGCGCGCCGCAGTGCGCGTGGAGGCCAGCGGCGCGTACGTGGAAGCGGTCAGTTACGGTTGATGTCGCCATCCACGCATGGCGTGGATGTACCGGGATGACCGTAGAGCCACGCCGAGCGCGGCTGCTTCCATCAGCTTGCCGCGCTGAGCGGCGGCGTACCCGAGGCCAGCTGCGGCCAGCGCTTGAGCACCGCGGCGCGGATGCCCGCGGCATCGATGCCGGCTTCTGCCAGCAGGTCTTCGCGGCTGGCATGGTGCTGGTAGCTGTCGGGCAGGCCCAGATGCAGGATCGGGCGCAGCACGCCTTCAGCATTGAGCAGTTCGCCGACGCCGGAACCGGCGCCACCGGCGACCACGTTGTCTTCGATCGTCACCAGACCGTCGTGCTGGGCGGCCATGGCCAGCACCAGTTCGCGGTCCAGTGGCTTGATGAAACGCATGTTGACCACGCTCAGGCCCAGTTCGCGGCCGACCTGTTCGGCTGCGGCCACGGTGCTGCCAAAGGCAAGCAGGGCGATGCGGCTGCCCTGCAGACGCAGCTCGCCCTTGCCGATCGGCAGAGTGGACAGGTCGCTGCCGGCATCCACCCCGGTGCCACTGCCGCGCGGGTAGCGCACCGCCGCCGGGCCCGGGTGCTGCAGGCCGGTGCTGAGCATCTGCCGGCATTCGGCTTCGTTGGACGGTGCCATCACCACCAGGTTCGGCACGCAGCGCAGGAAGCTCAGGTCCAGGTTGCCGGCATGGGTCGCGCCGTCCGGGCCGACCACGCCGGCGCGGTCGATCGCGAACAGCACGTCCAGATCCTGGATCGCCACGTCGTGCACCAGCTGGTCGTAGGCGCGCTGCAGGAAGGTGGAGTAGATCGCCACCACCGGCTTGCCGCCCTGGGTGGCCATGCCGGCGGCGAGGGTGACCGCATGCTGCTCGGCGATCGCCACGTCGAAATAGCGCTGCGGGTATTCCTTGCTGAAACGCACCAGGCCGGAGCCTTCGCGCATGGCCGGGGTGATGCCGTACAGGCGCGGCTCGGCCGCAGCGGCATCGCACAGCCAGTCACTGAATACATCGGTATAGGTCGGCTTCTTGGCGCCGGCCTTGGCCACCAGGCCCTTGTCCGGATCGAACGGACCCACGGCGTGGTAGCCGATCTGGTCGCCCTCGGCCGGCTCGTAGCCCTTGCCCTTGGTGGTCATCACGTGCAGCAGCTTGGGTCCCTTGGAGGCGCGCAGCGTCTTCAGCGTGGACAGCAGGGCGGGCATGTCGTGGCCATCGATCGGGCCGGTGTAATGGAAGCCCATTTCCTCGAACATCGTGGACGGCACGAACATGCCCTTCCAGTGTTCTTCCCAGCGCTTGACGAAGCGCGCGGGGTTGTTCTTCTTGTCGCCGAGGATCTTCTTTCCGCCTTCGCGCAACGCGTTGAGCGTGCGGCTGCCGGTGGCGCGGCCGAGCATCTTGGTCAGTCCGCCAACCGCCTCGGAGATCGACATGTTGTTGTCGTTGAGGATCACCAGCAGGTTCGGCTCCGGCTCCATGCCACCGGCATGCATCAGCGCTTCGAAGGCCATGCCGGCGGTCATCGCGCCGTCGCCGATCACCGCCACCACCTTGCGGTCGTCGCCTTCGGACTGGCGGGCAATGGCCATGCCGAGCGCCGCCGAGATCGAGGTCGAGGAGTGGCCGACGCCGAAGGTGTCGTATTCGCTCTCTTCGCGCTTCGGGAATGGCGCGACGCCGTCCTTCTGCTTGACGGTGTGGATCTCGTCGCGGCGGCCGGTCAGGATCTTGTGCGGATAGGTCTGGTGGCCGACGTCCCAGACCAGCTGGTCATGCGGGGTCTGGTACAGGTAGTGCAGGGCCACGGTGAGTTCGATCACGCCCAGGCCGGCGGCGAAGTGGCCACCGCTCTTGCCCACCGATTCGATGAGGTAGGCGCGCAGTTCGTCAGCGACCGCCCTCATTTCGGATTCGTCGAACGTGCGCAGGTCATCCGGGGTCTGGATGCGCGCGAGGCGGGGATAGCGGGCAGAGTCGATCATCATGTTCGCACTTGTTCTGAACGCCCATTTTCGCCCTCAAACGGGGGTGGGGCAAGCAAACGCCGCCGCCCGTGACAGGACGGTGAGGGTTGCATTTTCCGTCGTTCAGGTGCTGAGTTTTGAACGCTTCGGCAGTTGCGCCTTCAGGAAGGCCATCTGGTCGGCCAGGATATTGCGGTTGGACAGGATCAGATGCTCGATCCAGCTGGGCCGGTAAGGCACGGCCAGCAGCGGCATGCCGGCCTGCTGCGGGGTGCGGTCGCTCTTGCGCGAGTTGCAGTGGAAGCAGGCGGTGACCACGTTTTCCCAGCAGTCCAGGCCGCCCTTGGACAGCGGCAGGACGTGGTCGCGGGTGAGCGTGGGGCGGTTGAACTGCTGGCCGCAGTACATGCACAGATGGGCGTCGCGGGCGAACAGGGCCGGATTGGTCAGGTTCGGCGTGGGGTCGATCGCGCGGGAGCGGGCGTGGCCGCGCGCGGCGATGATCGGGTGCAGGTCCAGCCCGCTCTGCAGGCCGCTGAAGCGGTTGGTGCCGCCGTGGATGTGCAGGCAGGGATCGCCGAGCGTCCAGGCCACCGCTTCACGGGCATAGAGGCAGGCCGCATCCTGCCAGGTGATCCAGTCCAGTACGCGTCCGTGGGCATCCAGCGAGAGCAGCCGGACGGAACCGGGTCGATGCAGCGTCGTGGCGTTGGGCGATGCTTCGGCGCCCGGAGCAGAAATCGGAGCTCCGGCTTCGATCAGACCCAAGCGTGTAGTGTCTGTCTCCATCGGGAGAACAGCTTATACCTGAATGTTGACGATTTGTGTATCGCCGGTGGGCGATACGCAAATCGTCAACATTCAGGTCCGCGCATTCCACCTATTCCCCGCGCCTTTGGCGCGCCCCCTTTAACAAAAGGGGGCTCTTCTCCAGATGGATTTCGGGGGGTTCCATCCACGCATGGCGTGGATCTACGCAGTTCGCGGGGAACTGTCAGAGGCGGGGCGGTGTGGGTTGGCAGGAGCGTTGGCGCCATGGGCCCGAGGCATGCCTCGGGCGTTGGGCAGGACGCCCCAACCCCGGTCTTGCCGTGTGCGCAGGACACCGCACACGAGCAAGGCGCCATCGAGCCCCCAAGGATGGGTTTACGGCGTGTCCTGCCAGGCCACACCGCCCCGCCATCCACCGGGATGCAGCTGTTGCTGTTGCGGTTGCCGGCCAGCGGCCGGCACTACCGCGGGTGCCGGGTGCGGCCCGGATCAGGCGCCGAAGCGTTCGTCGTCCATCGCCATCAGCGGGGCGGCGCCGGCCTGGATGGCGGCGGCGTGGCTGAGGGTGCGCGGCAGCACGCGGGCGAAGTAGAAGCGTGCGGTTTCGCGCTTGCCCTGGGCGAAGGCGGGGCCGTGTGCGCTGGCATCGGCGGCGGCCACGCTGCGTGCCCACCAGTAGGCCAGTACCACGTAGCCGGAATAGAACAGGTAGTCGTAGCTGGCCGCGCCCAGTTCGTCCGGGTTGCCGGCCGCGCGCTGCAGTACGTCCATCGTCAGCTTGCCCCATTCGGCGGCCTTTGCACGCAGCGGGCCGATGAACTCGGCCAGGGCCTCGTTGCCCTCGTGTTCCTTGGCGAAGGCTTCGATTTCGGCCAGCATCAGCCTCAGGCCAGCGCCCTGGCTGGAGGCGGTCTTGCGGCCGATCAGGTCCAGCGCCTGGATGCCGGTGGTGCCTTCATACAGCGTGGTGATGCGGGCGTCGCGCGCCAGCTGCTCCATGCCGTGTTCGCGGATGTAGCCGTGGCCACCGAAGCACTGCAGCGCGTTGTAGGTGTTCTCAATGCCCCATTCGGTCTGGCAGGCCTTGGAGATCGGGGTCAGGAAGCTCACCAGCGTGTCGGCGCGTTTGCGCTCGGCGGCGTCCTCGGCGTGATGGGCGACGTCGATCAGGGTGGCCGCGTGCAGGGCCAGCAGGCGGCTGCCTTCGACCAGCGACTTCACCGTCAGCAGCATGCGCCGTACATCCGGGTGGACCAGGATCGGGTCGGCCGCCTTGTCCGGGAACTTGGCGCCGCTCAGGGCGCGCGACTGCAGGCGCTCACGGCTGTACGTCAGCGCGTTCTGGTAGGCGCGCTCGGACAGGCCGATGCCCTGCAGGCCGACGCCGAGGCGTGCGGTGTTCATCATGGTGAACATCGCCTGCAGGCCCTTGTGCGGCTGGCCGACGAGGTAGCCCTGCGCGCCGTCGAAGTTCATCACGCAGGTGACCGAGCCCTTGATGCCCATCTTGTGCTCGATCGAGCCGCAGCGCAGCGCATTGCGCTCGCCCACGTTGCCGTCGCGGTCGACCTTGAACTTGGGGGTGACGAACAGCGAGATGCCCTTGGCGCCCGGCGGCGCGTCGGGCAGCTTGGCCAGGACCAGGTGCACGATGTTGCCGGTCAGGTCGTGCTCGCCGGCGGTGATGAAGATCTTGGTGCCGGTGATCGAATAGCTGCCATCGGCGTTCGGTTCGGCCTTGGTCTTGAGCAGGCCCAGGTCGGTGCCGCAGTGCGGCTCGGTCAGGCACATGGTGCCGGTCCAGCGGCCTTCGATCAGCGGCTTCAGGAACGCCTCGTGCTGCCAGGCCTCGCCATGCTGCTTCAGCGCTTCGATGGCGCCGTGCGAGAGCAGCGGAAAGTTGCCCCAGGCCAGGTTGGCGGCGTTGATCATTTCGTTGAGCGGCACGCCCAGGGTATGCGGCAGGCCCTGGCCGCCCAGTTCCGGCGAAGCGGTCAGGCCGGTCCAGCCGCCGTCGACAAACTGGTCGTAGGCCTGCTTGAAGCCGGGCGGGGTGGTCACTTCACCGCTGGCCTGGTCGAGCACGCAGCCGATCTCGTCGCCAACGCTGTTGAGCGGGGCCAGCACGGTGGCGCTGAAGCGGCCGGCCTCTTCCAGCACGGCATCGACTACGTCGGCGGTGGCGTCGGTGAAGCCCAGGCGGGCGAACAGGGGTTCGACCTTGAGCACGTCGTGCAGGGCGAAACGGAGATCGGAAAGCGGGGCGGTGTAGCTGCTCATCGGTACGTCTCGAATTGATCAGGGACAGGGGGAGCGGCGCGCGGCGCCGCAGCGGAAATCGGTAAGCGGAATCAGCGCAGCACGCCGGGCAGGCCTGGCGCCTGGTTGAGCGTGCTGCGGCTGCTGATGTCGAAGCTGCGCTGCTTCTTTTCCTGCGGCGTGGCCGCCACCGAACCCTTCAGGCCATAGGCGAGGGTGCGGTTGCCGGCCAGTGCGTCGGCCACCACCAGGCGTGCGGCCGAGCTGGGCACCAGCTCGACATTGATGACGTCGGCGGAAGTGCCGCCGATGGAGATGGCCGGCCTGGCCTGCAGGGTGCCGGCCGCTGCGTCGCCAACGGTCAGCGCCAGCGAGACCTCATCGAAGGTCATCGGCATCGAACTGTAGTTCTGCAGACGCAGCGCCACCGTCCAGTTGCCGTCGGCGCGTACGGTGAGCTGCTGCAGGCTGGCCGCCGGTTCGGACACACGCTTGACGATGCCGTTGTTGCAGGCAACAAGGGCGAGGGTGCACAGGATGATCAAGGCGGTACGGACACGGTGGAGCATGGGCGCAAGTCCTCTGAAGGGGGTGCGTTGGGTTAAGCATACTACGGCGTATGGTTGTGTGGATCGCCGCTGGCGACCTGTCGCAGAGGGTAGCGTGTGAAGATGGCGGCCGGGCGTGCGCGGCGCCGGATCAGGCACGCCGGGTGCGCCGGTTGTGGCGCGGTTCAATCGGCCGGCGCGTCACGCAGCGGGGCCATGACCCGCAACGGGCCAAGGTCGTAGCCCATTGCCTCGGCCTTGGCCTTCAGCTGCTCGAACTGGGCCCGGTCCATCTCGGGCAGGCGCGAGAGGATCCACAGGTATCGGCGGCCGGGTTCGCCCACCAGGGCCCATTGGTAGTCCGGGTCCAGCGCCAGCACCCAGTAGTCGGCCCAGACCAGTGGTACCCAGCTCAACCAGTCCGGAGCGAAGCGCACCTGCAACTGGCCGGCGTGCCCGGCGACGGGGCGGGCCACGCCCTCGGCCACCAGGCGCTGGCCATCGTCGGCGCGGCAGGCGTTGGTGACGGTAATGCGGCCATCGCGGCGCAATCCGTAATTGGCGGTGATCTCACCCGTGCAGCGCTTCTGGAACGACACCGGCAGGTGTGCGATCTCATGCCACTGGCCGGCGTAGCGATCGATGTCCAGGGTCTCGACCGCACGCACCGGCTCGGCAGAGATCACCGGTGAGGCGGCCAGCAGCAGGCAGGCGAGCAGGGTGGGGCGCAGGTGCATCGGCGGACTCCGGGCAGGAGTCTGGAGCGTAGGTGTCGCAGCCGGTGTCGGTGTAAATGTTTCGTCAAGCGGGGGCGCGCACCACTGCCATGCGTGGACGGCAAAGCGCAGACAAAAAAAGACCCGCATTTCTGCAGGTCATTGAAGATGGTGGCCGAAGACGGAATCGAACCGCCGACACGGGGATTTTCAATCCCCTGCTCTACCAACTGAGCTACTCGGCCAAATTGTGTGGCGACCGCGGTGAATGCGGTTTCCGGAAAAAAAAGACCCGCATTTCTGCAGGCCTTCGAAAGTGGTGGCCGAAGACGGAATCGAACCGCCGACACGGGGATTTTCAATCCCCTGCTCTACCAACTGAGCTACTCGGCCACATGTTTCGTTGCAGCGAGGTCGCTGCCGAGGAGGCGTATATTACGGAGGTCGGTTGTCTTCGGCAAGGGTTTTGCCAAGAATTCTTCACATTGCCGTCTGCGCACCCGCAAGTGCTTGATCCTCCGTTGCGTGGCAGGGCAGGAGCGCCTGAACATCGATTCACGGATCATCGCCGGCGGCGGAAATCAGCGACCCACGGTGATGGGCAAAGCGGCAGTGGCAAGGGATGCGCGCCGACGACGCCGGGGCGGGGCATGGAACGCTGTTTTCGCGGCCACCGGCCGGGCAGGCGGCGGCGTAGTGTCGGCGTTCCTTTCCTGATGCTGGCAACAGCAGAGCCGACCGCCATGTCCGATTCCCCGACCCCCTCCCGCATCGTGCTGGCTTCGCGTCCGCAGGGCGCGCCGACGGCGGCCAACTTCCGCCTGGAGCAGGCGCCGTTGCCGCCGCTGGCCGATGGCGAGGTGCTGCTGCGCAACCGCTACCTGTCGCTGGATCCGTACATGCGTGGTCGCATGGACGACGGTCCTTCGTACGCGGCGCCGGTGGCGGTGGGGGCGGTGATGGAAGGCCAGACCGTGGCCGAGGTGCTGCAGTCGAAGGCCGATGGGGTATCGGTGGGAGACCTGGTACTGGCCGCGGGTGGCTGGCAGACCCACGCGGTGCTGCCGGCCAAGGCGCTGGGGCGTCGCCTCGATCCGGCCGGACTGCCGTTGAGTACGGCGCTGGGCGTGTATGGCATGCCGGGATTCACCGCCTACTCCAGCCTGCATGAAATCGCCCGGTTGCAGCCGGGAGAGACGCTGGTGGTGGCCGCCGCAAGCGGTCCGGTCGGCGCGACCGTGGCCCAGTTGGCCAAGCTGCAGGGCGCGCGCGTGGTCGCCATCGCCGGTGGTGAAGCCAAGCGCGCTTATCTGCAGACGCTGGGCGTGGACGTGGCGCTGGATCATCGCGCGGACGATTTCGCCGAACAGTTGCGCCGCGCCGTGCCCAACGGCATCGATGTCTATTTCGAGAATGTGGGGGGCCATGTACTGGATGCGGTGCTGCCATTGCTCAACGACTTTGCCCGCATTCCCGTGTGCGGCACCATCGCAACCTACAACGACCGCGGTGTGGAACAGCCCGGCCCGGACCGTTTGCCGGCGTTGTTCAGCCAGATCCTGCGCCAGCGCCTGACCGTGCGCGGTTTCATCGTGCACGACTTCAATCATCTGTGGCCGGACTTCGAACGCGAGATGCCGCAGTGGCTGCGTGAGGGCCGCATCCAGTACCGTGAGGACGTGGTGCAGGGGCTGGCGAATGCGCCGGAGGCCTTCTTCGGCCTGCTGAAGGGGCGCAACTTCGGCAAGCTGGTGGTGAAGCTGGATTGAGTGTTCCCCGGGCATGGCCCGGCGCTACCGCAGGGTGTGCCGACCAAGGTCGGCACCCACTTCAGGCAGTCGGGGCTTTTTCCCGGCGCAGCAGTTCACGCTTGCGGGCCACGCCCCAGGCGTAGCCGGACAGGTCGCCGTCGCGGCGCACCACGCGGTGGCACGGCACCGCCACCGCCAGCGGATTGCTCGCACACGCGCGTGCCACCGCGCGGCTTGAACGGGGCGCGCCGATGCGCGCGGCGATGTCGGCATACGAGGCGGTCTGCCCGCGCGGAATCTGCTGCAGGGCCTGCCACACGCGCTGCTGGAAGGCGGTGCCGCGGATGTCCAGCGGCAGGGTGGCGCCCCGCGATGGATCTTCGACCAGGCCCACTACCTGTGCCACCAGCTGCTCATAGCCGCTGTCGGCACCGATCAGTTCGGCCTGGCGGAAGCGTTGCTGCAGCGACTGCAGCAGCACTTCCGGATCATCGCCAAGCAGGATCGCGACGACACCCGTTGCGCTGTTGGCCACCAGCACGCTGCCCAGCGAACTCTCGGCCAGCGCGAAATGGATGACTTCACCGCGGCCGCCCGCCCGCCACTGCCTGGGAGTCATGCCCAGCAGGCGCGGCGCATTTTCGTAGAAGCGCCCGCTGGAACCGAAACCGGCATCATGGAAGGCGTCAGTGATGCGTTCCGACTGCTGCAGTCCGGTCCGCAGGCGGTCGGCACGCAGGGCGGCAGCGTACTGCTTCGGCGTCAGCCCGGTGGCCTGCTTGAACAGGCGATGCAGCCGGGTCGGGCTGCAGCCGGCGAGGTCGGCCAGTTCCTGCAGCGAGGGTTCTTCAGGACTGGTCTGCAGGTGGCGGCAGACGCGTTCGATGCGGGCATCAAGGGGGGAAAAGGCAGTGCTGTCCATGGCCGGATTCTGGCACGCGCCGCGCCGGGGAAAACTCCGTTTCCTGCACCTGCGCAAAGGGCCCGGAAACGGAGTGTCGCGGCCGCCGCAGCGCGGCATCGTGGCGGTCACTTCATCACGCGGACAACAACGATGCGCCTGAACAACAAGATTGCCCTCATCACCGGTGCCAGCGCCGGCATCGGCCGTGCCAGCGCGCTGCGCTTTGCCGCCGAAGGGGCAAAGCTGGTGCTCAACGCGCGGCGGCCACAGCCGCTACGCGAACTGGCCGCACAGATCCGCGCTGCCGGTGGCGAGGTGGTGGTGCATGCCGCCGACGTGGCCGATCCGGGCACGGCTGCGGCGCTGGTGGAGCTGGCCCAGCAGTCATTCGGTGGCCTGGACATCGCGCTCAACAATGCCGGCATGCTCGGGCCGGGGGCGCCGGCGGCGGAGTTCCCGGTGGATGCGTGGCGCGAGGTGATGGCCACCAACCTGGATTCGGCCTTTCACGCTGCGCGTGCACAGTTGCCTGCGCTGCTGGCGCGTGGCGGGGGCTCGCTGGTGTTTGTCGGCACCTTCGTCGGCCACACCGTGGGCTTCCCGGGCATGGCCGCCTATGCCTCCAGCAAGGCAGGGTTGATCGGCCTGAGCCAGGTGATCGCCGCCGAGTATGGCGCGCGTGGGGTGCGCAGCAACGTGCTGCTGCCTGGTGGCACCGATACCGAAATGGGGCGCCAGGCCGCACCCACTGGCGATGCGCGTGATTTCGTGCGTTCGCTGCACGCATTGAAGCGGATGGCCGAGCCGGAGGAGATCGCCAATGCGGCGCTGTTCCTGGCCAGCGATGAGAGCAGTTTCGTTACCGGTACCGCGATGCGCGTGGAAGGCGGCGTGTCGATCACGCGTACCTGAGTGGGGTCATGAGCGTGGAACGTAGCGGAGACCGCTGCTGGCCATGAACCCCTTCGGATCGAAACGGGCCCAGGCTTCGCCCCAGTCGAACCGGGCGTAGCCACCCGCCAGCTGCTGTCCCAGCGCTGCGCCCAGCGTGCGCTTCATGAACGCGACTTCGGCGTCGATCGCCGCCTGCGTCGGCCAGCCGTCCTGCAGTGCTGCGCCGGGCAGGTCGACGCCCATCGTCACCATGTCGAGCTGTTGACCTTGGAAACACAGGCTGATGCCGGCGGGCGCGCCGCCCAGGCTGAGCCGGTGCAGGCTGAGCCAGTGATAGCCGGTGCCGACATCGCGCTCGCCATGCATCAGCGTGGCGAAGGCGATGCGCGCCTGATCCCGTGACAGCGTGGCGCCGATCAGCGTCGGCAGGTTGCCGAGCTGGATGCTGCCGTCAGTCGCATTGAGGAGCATCGGCAACGCGTGCGCTGTGTGCTGGGCAGGAGAGGGCATGGCATACCGGTTGGCGTGGTGCCCCGGATTCTGGCTGCGCGAGGGCCGCGGCGGCAAGCCCGTGCCTGCACATGACGTTGGCACAGGACTGACCTGCGGCTTACCCGGCAACCTCTAGCGTGGGGGGCAACATGGGCCCGCCACCGGCGTGGGAGATTTCGATGAGCGAGCGAGACAAGGATCAGGACCCGAAGCAGGGCGTGCAGGAGAGTCGTCAGGACCGGAAACAGGATGATGTGGCCAAGCGCCGGCCGGGCCAGCACGATCAACAGGTGCGCGATGCGCATTCGCGCAGCCCGCAACGCAAGGATGGCGGCCAGGAGCCTGCCTGAGCCAGCACCCGGAAAAGAAAAAAACCCGCAGATCGCGAGGATCTGCGGGTTCTTCTGAATAGTGGTGGAGCCAAGGAGGATCGAACTCCTGACCTCGTCATTGCGAACGACGCGCTCTCCCAGCTGAGCTATGGCCCCACGGCAGGCTTTCAGTGTAGCGCCGCCTGCCGGGCTTGCCAAGCGCCGGTCCGGGACGGTGGCCGTGCAGGGTCTGCCACCGTCCCGGACCGGTTCAGCACAGGGCCTGGCGCAGCAGGGCGCCGGCGCGCTGCACGGCCACGTCGGTGGAGGCACTGACCGTGTGCAGATGGATGCAGGCGTGGACCATCCCGGGCAGCCGCTCCAGCGTGCAGTCGATGCCTGCCGCCTGCAGCCGCAGCGCGTACTGTTCGGCCTCGTCACGCAGCGGGTCGTGCTCGCAGCTGAGTACCGAGGCCGGCGCCAATCCATGCAGATCCGTTGCATGGGCAGGCGAGGCCAGTGCCGGCGGTGCGCCCGGATCGCCGAGATAGGCCTGCCAGCAGCGTTGCATCAGTTCGGCGCTGAGGTAGTAGCCACTGGCGTACTCGCGATAGGAGTCGCTGTTCATGCCGGCGTCCAGTGCCGGGTAGAGCAGCAGCTGACGGCGCGGCTGCGGCAGGCCGAGATCGCGCAGCAGCAGGCAGCAGGCGGCGGCCAGATTGCCGCCTGCACTGTCGCCGCCGATTGCCAGCCGCTGCGAGTCCAGCCCAAGGCGTTCGGTGTTGGCCTGCAGCCACGACCAGACGTCGGCAACGTCGTGCAGCGCTACTGGGAACGGGTGTTCCGGCGCCAGACGGTAGCCGACCGCGGCAACCACGCAGCCACTGGCATTGGCCAATGCCCGGCACGGACCGTCATAGACCGCCAGCGAGCACTGGAACCAGCCGCCACCATGGGCGAACAACAGGGCCGGTGCCGGTCCTTCGGGCAGCCCCTCCGGTGTGTAAAGGCGCACTTCCAACGCGTGGCCATCGCGCGCCGTCACGCTGTACTCGACCACCTGTGCCACCCGCTGCGGCGCACCCTGCAACTGTGGCAGCGCCGTTGCACTGATCGCACGCAGATCCCGCAGGTCATGCGGCAGCGGATGGGCTGCGACCGCATCGACGAACTGCTGCAGCGCCGCTTCAAGCCGCATGACGTGCCTCCCGCAGGAACGGCAGCAGCTGGTCCAGGAACGCCTGCGGGGCTTCTTCCATGATGAAGTGGCCGCAGCCGGGCACGATGCTGCCGCGCACATTGTCGGCATGCGGTTGCAGGGTCAGCATCGGCGCATCGGCAGTGGCGTGCTCAGCGCCGATGGCCAGCACCGGCATCGCCAGCCGGCGCTGCGCACGTTCCTTGTTCTGGCGGATGGTTTCCGGAATCGCGCGGTACCAGGCGAAGCCGGCCCGCAGTGCGCCGGGGCGGCTGTAGGCGGCGATGTAGGTATCGGCGGCCACCGCATCGCGGCGGTACGACCAGCGATCGAACATGAATTCCAGGTAGGCGCGCTCGCGGCCGCTGATGAGTGCCTCGGGCAGGTCGGCGACCTGGTTGAACATGAAGTGCCAGAGGAAGATGTTGTCGGCCGGTGCGGCGAAGATGCCCGGTTCCGGTGCGAGGCCTGGAATCACCGCCTCGGTGACGGCCAGCTGGCGCACCGCCTGCGGCTGGTCGCTGGCCAGTGCATAGGCGATCCACATGCCGATGTCATGGCCAACCACCTGATAGCGCGCATGGCCCAGTGCCAGCATGGTCTGGTGCAGCACCGCGGCGGCGCTGCCGGTGTCATAGCCATGGGCCGGGCGGTCGGACTCGCCGATGCCGGGCGGATCGACCGCGATCGCTTCGAAGCCGGCTTCGGCCAGCGCGTGCAGCACGTGACGCCAGGCGTACCAGGTCTGTGGCCAGCCGGGAATCAGCAGCACCGGTTCGCCGTGGCCGGCGGACACGCAATGCACGCGCTGGCCGTCGATGCGCAGGTAGTGGTGGCGCAGGGGGTCATCGCCGGCAGTGCCAGCGGGAAGGGACGTGGTCATGGGGAATGCTCCGTGGGGGCTCAGGCGATGCCGAGCATGTGCTGCATCTGTGCGGTGCTGATCGGCGCACCGGCGAAATCGTCGAAGATCTTGTCGGTGACCGGAATGATGTGGTCGCGGATGAACGCAGCGCCTTCGCGCGCGCCGGCTTCCTGGTCCTTCAGGCAGCACTCCCATTCCAGTGTCGCCCAGCCCTGGTAGTCGTACTGGGCCAGCTTGGAGAAGATCGACTTGAAATCGACCTGGCCATCGCCGAGCGAGCGGAAGCGACCGGCCCGCTCGGTCCAGTCGGCATAGCCACCGTAGATGCCCTGGCGGCCGCTGGGACGGAACTCCGCATCCTTGACGTGGAACATGCGGATCAGCGGGTGGTAGATGTCCAGGTACTGCAGGTAATCCAGCTGCTGCAGCACGAAGTGGCTGGGATCGAACAGGATGCGGCAGCGCTCGTGCTGGCCGACGCGTTCGTAGAAGCGCTCGAAGCTGGTGCCGTCATGCAGGTCTTCGCTGGGGTGGATCTCGTAGCAGAGGTTGACGCCGTTGTCCTCGCAGGTATCGAGGATCGGCCGCCAGCGACGGGCGAGTTCATCGAAGGCGGCATCGATCAGGCCCGGCGGGCGCTGCGGGAACGGGAACAGGTACGGCCAGGCGAACGAGCCGGAGAAGGTGCCCATGTCCTGCAGGCCGAGCCGGCGTGAGGCGCGGGCGGCCAGGTGCAGCTGCTGCTGCGCCCACTCGCTGCGGGCCTGCGGATTGCCGCGCAGCGCCTCCGGCGCGAAGCCATCGCAGAGTTCATCGTAGGCCGGATGCACCGCCACCAGCTGGCCGAGGATGTGGGTGGTCAGTTCGCTGACCTGCAGGCCGTGCTCGGCCAGGGTGCCGCGGATGTCGTCGCAGTAGTCCTGGCTGTCGGCGGCGGTGGCCAGGTCGAACAGGCGTGCATCCCACGCGGGAATCTGCAGCGCCTTGAAGCCGTGGCCGGCGGCCCAGGCGGCGATGCCGGCAAGGCTGTTGAACGGGGCCTGGTCGCTGGCGAACTGTGCCAGGTGCAGGCTGGGGCCCTTGAGGGTTTGCATGTGTTGCTCCAATTGTTTGTCGATCGACAAAGAATAGGCGCGACTCTCGTGAGGGTCAACACCCGCGTTACACTGCGCGCCTCACTGGAGCAGGCAGGACAGATGGCAGGGCGACCGCGCGAATTCGACAGGGACCAGGCGTTGCGCAAGGCGATGCTGCTGTTCTGGCAGCATGGCTATGAGGGCACCTCGATGTCGGCGCTGGTCGAAACGCTGGGCATCGCCTCGGCGCGCATCTATGCCGCGTTCGGCAGCAAGGAGCAGCTGTTCCGCGAGGCCGTGGCGCTGTACGAAGAGGGCGAGGGTGGCTTCGCACCGCGCGCGCTGGAAAACGCGTCGCTGCGTGAGGCGATCGGTTCGATGCTGCGCGAGGCGGTGCTCACCTACACCCGCCGCGGGCGTCCGCACGGCTGCCTGGTGGTGTCTTCGGCCAGCAGCGTGTCGCCCGATGGCGAAGGCGTGCGCGACTGGCTGGCCAGCCATCGTCGCCAGCGCACGGCGGCGATCATCGCGCGGCTGCAGCAGGCGCAGGCCGAGGGCGAGCTGGCCGACGACGCGGCGGTGCAGGCGCTGGGTGACCACTTCGCCACGGTGTTGCACGGCATCTCGGTGCAGGCCCGCGATGGCATCAGCCGCGAACGCCTGCTGGCGATGGTCGATGTCGCGCTGACTCCGCTGCCGTGAGATCCGGGGTCAGATCCGTTTCCCTCGGAAAACGGATCTGACCCCAGGCGGTGCTGGCTGACTGTGCCGAAAACGCTTGTTTCGCCGGCTTTGGGCGCCGCGCAACGAAATCGTAACAATTTGGGGGATAATGGCCGCTTGCGCAGTTTTCCTCCTTTTTGCCGCCCGGCTCGCGCAGGCCGCACGGACGCCTCCTCAGAGCATTGCATGCCCTCCCATACCGATTCCCGCCGCCTGTCGGGTACGTCGTCTTCCTCCGTTTCCTTCCGCCGCCACCCGCTGGCCCTGGCCTGTGCCGGTCTGGCCCTGGTCGGCAGCTTCGGTGCCGCCGCGCAGGACAGCGCCCCGACCCCCACCGGGCTGGACACGATCACCGTGACCGCCGAGCACCGCGAGCAGAACCTGCAGGAAGTGCCGGTCTCGGTGGGTGTGGTGCAGGGCGAGCGCATGCGCGACTTCACTGCCGGTGGCGATGACACCCTGCTGGCGCTGTCTGGCCGCGTGCCGAGCCTGTATGCGGAAACCACCACCGGCCGCATTTTCCCGCGCTTCTACATCCGTGGCCTGGGCAACATCGACTTCTACCTGGGTGCCTCGCAGCCGGTGTCGATCATCCAGGACGACGTGGTGCTGGAACACGTGGTACTGAAGTCCAACCCGGTCTATGACGTGGACCAGGTGGAAGTGCTGCGCGGCCCGCAGGGCTCGCTGTTCGGCCGCAACACCACCGCCGGCATCGTCAAGTTCGACACGCTGAAGCCGACCCAGGACTACACCGGCCGCGTCAGCGCCAGCTATGCGACCTACAACAGCGTGTCGATCGACGGTGGTTTCGGCGGCCCGATCAACGACGTCGCCTCGTTCCGCGTGTCGGCGCTGTACCAGCACCGCGATGACTACGTCGACAACACCTACACCGGCCCGAGCGCCGATGGCACGGTCAGCCCGAAGAAGAATGCCATGGGCGGCTTCGATGACCGCAACGTGCGCGCACAGCTGCTGCTGACCCCGAGCGACCAGTTCTCGATCCTGGCCTCGGCCCATGCCCGCGATTACGAAGGCACCTCGACCCTGTTCCTGCGCAGCGCGCTGACCAAGGGCTCGAACAAGACCGACGTGGCGCGCGACAAGGTGGCCTACGACGAAGCCGACAACAACCCGCAGGCCTACAAGACCTACGGCGGCTCGGTGAAGGCGCGCTACGACTTCGGCGCGATCGACTTCACCTCGATCACCGCCTACGAGACTACCTCCGGCTACAGCCGTGGTGATACTGACGGCGGCGCTGCGGTGAACTTCCCGGTCAACGGTGTGCCCAACGGCTATGGCCAGTCGATGGGCCGCATCCGCGACCTGGACCAGTGGACCCAGGAATTCCGCCTGGCCAGCCATGACGACAGCGCGCTGCAGTGGCAGGCCGGTGCGTTCTACTTCAATGGCAGCGACACCACCGATTTCTACCAGCGTGCCTGGTTCCTGCAGGGCGCGGGCCGCAACCCGAACAACTGGGTGCGCCTGCGCAACAAGAACACCTCGTGGGCCGGTTTCGGCCAGCTGAGCTACGCCTTCACCGACAAGTTCACCGTCACCGCAGGCCTGCGCCAGACCAGGGACGAGAAGCACACCCGCCTGCTGAAGACCGCCGACACCGCCGCCGGCGTGGTCACCTACAAGGGCCGCACCGACGTCAAGATGTCCGACACCACCCCGAGCTGGGATCTGAGCGCGATGTATCAGATCACCCCGGACGTGAGCGTCTATGCGAAGGTCGCGCGCGGCTTCCGTGGCCCGACCATCCAGGGCCGTTCGGCGGTGTTCAATGCCGACTTCACCACCGCCGATTCCGAGACCATCCTGTCCTGGGAAGCGGGCGTGAAGAGCAGCCTGTGGGACAACCGCCTGCGCCTGAACGCCACCGCGTTCACCTACACCGTCAACGACATCCAGCTCAACGGCAACGATTCGGACGGCAACGGCGTGCTGTTCAACGCCGACAAGGCCAAGGCCTACGGCTTTGAAGCGGACATGGAGCTGCGCCCGATCCCCAACCTGACCCTGAGCGCAGGTGTCAGCCTGCTGCACAGCGAGATCAAGGACAAGCGCGTGTACGCGCAGGTCTGCGGCCTCAACGGCCAGGTCGTGTGCACGGTCAATGACCCGACCATCAAGGTCGGTGCCAACACCTTCGCGCAGATCGACGGCAATCCGCTGCCGAACGCACCGAAGTACAACGTCAACCTGGCTGCCCGCTACGACTTCCCGGTCAGCGATGCCGGCACCATGTTCGTGTCCACCGACTGGAACAAGCAGGGTTACACCAGCTTCGTGCTGTACGACAGCAAGGAATTCAACTCCAAGGGTGATTTCGAGGGTGGCCTGAAGATCGGCTACTCGGGCAACTACGGTGCCTACGAAGTGGCGCTGTTCGCGCGAAACATCACCAACGAGAAGAACCTCAAGGGTGTGATCGAGAACTACATGGCCGCGGTCTACAACGAACCGCGCACCGTGGGTGTCTCGCTGAACATGAACTGGTAATCCGCGCTCGCGGTGGCGGCACGTGCCGCCATCGCACGGCGTGAATGCAAAGGGCGGCCCGGTGATCCGGGCCGCCCTTTTGTTGTGTCAGACCGCAGTGAGGTCGCTGTCCTGGCTGCGCTGGCCGAAGGTCAGAGCCCATGTGGCGCTGTCCACCTGCTGGCGGTCCTGCGCCTGCTGTTTGCGCGCACGGCTGGCACCGAACCAGCGTCCTTCGCCGTTGATCAGCGGCGTCATGCGCACCACGTCCACGTACCCGGTATCGATCTCGCAGGCGCGCTGCAGCCAGGTCAGGGCCAGGAAGGCGTTGGCCGGCACGCCGTTGCCGAAGTGGTAGACGTCGGCCAGGTAGCCGGCGGCCCACAGCTTGTCGTCGTCCTCACCACGCCACCACAGCGGGATCAGGGCGCATTCGACCGCTTCGCGCTTGTGCGCGTCGTTCTGGCCATCGAATGCCAGGCAGGCCAGGTTGCGGCAGGTCGGGCCCCACACGCGTTCACCGGCCTCGGCTTCGCGCAGGCAGCGCAGGTACAGCTCGCGTGCACGCGCTTCGTTGTCAGCGCCACCGGCGGCAACCAGGCGCACGCCCAGGTTGTAGGTGGCGATCAGGTCGCCACCCTCCACCGCGCGTTCCTGCCAGTACAGGGCCTTCTGCGCATCCACGAATTCCGGCTGGTCGCGGCCACCCAGCCGGCCCTTGTACAGGTCGCACAGCGCGGCCATCGCACCGGCATCGCCAGCGTCGGCCATGCGCTGCAGCAGCGACAGACCCGCATCCTGCGAGACATCGCAGAACAGGTTGGACGCAAAGGTGACCGTGGAGGTCTTCTGTTCCGCCGCAATCTTCAGGGCGCGCTGCAGCAGGGGCTGCGCACGCGCCGGGTCGGCGGTCTGGCCCAGCAGGCCGTGCTCGATGGCCGTAGCCGCCCAGAGCAGGCCGAGCGCCGAATCGCCTTCGTGGGCGGCGTAGTCCACCACCTGTGCGAACAGGGCTTCGGCTCCGTCGACATGGGCGAACCAGGTGCAGGCTTCAAGGCCGCTGAAGCCGCCGTGCAGCACCATGTCACGATCCAGCGTCCAGGCCTGCTGAAGGTCTTCCAGAACAGCCTGCATGCAGCCGGCGTTCCAGTGCACCTGGCCTTCGATCTCCTCGATGCGGCCGAGGTGGAAGCGGAGCGCGGCGCGCTGGATCAGGACCTCCGCACGTACGAAGCGCTCCAGGTGCCCGTCGAGGATCTGCGCATAGGCACGTTCGTGCGCAGCCACAGCATCGGCATCGTCGTGGTGCGGCAGCTCGCCCAGCCAGTCCTGTTCCTTGCACCAGCGCAACGCGTTGCGCTGCGCCAGCTCCAGGCCACGGCACCAGCTGCCTTCGATGAAATCCTCCATCGCCTCGTGGCTGCCACCCCAGCGCGGGTACAGGTAGTACAGGGTGTCTTCCAGGGTGCTCTGGTCGTTGGGACGTTGCTGCAGCACCAGGTGCATCCAGTACGCCAACGGTGCGTCGAAATCGTCCTGGTCGCGCTCCTGCAGCAGCGCGGGCAGCGCGCTGGGCAGCGTCTGCAGCGGCGCGCCGAAGCGCGACAGCATCTGCACTGCCTGCGGCCACGCCTGCGGATAGCGCTCGGCCAGCACCTGCTCATCGGATTCGGCCGGCTGGCCGGCCTGCAGTGCAAGCAACCAGTTCGGTTCACGCAGGTAGCTGGTGATGCGCTTGATGCCATCCAGCGCCAGCGCCGGGCGGGATGACAACGGAATCGCCTGCAGGTAGGCGTGCACCGCATGGTCGCGGGCCAGGCGTGCGGCCAGCCACTGGCTGTCCTCCACCAGCGCGGCGACGTCGGCGCTGCGCAGCGCGCCTGCGGCGGACTCCCAGCAGGCGCCCAGGCGCAGGTGCGCGTAGTAGCTGTGCGGGGCCGCGGCGACCCACTGCTGCGCCTGCTGCAGGCGCTCATCCAGGCTCAGTTCGGCATCATGCAGGTTGCGCAGGCGCCAGCGGATGCCGGGCAAGGGTCGCACGCCGTCCAGCCAGACCTGCTCGTGGGGCGCCAGCAGTGCATCCAGCGCGGCATAGTCCTGCGCCTGCAGTGCGCTGCGCGCCTGGGCGCGCCAGGCCAGATCCTCCACAGAGAGGCCGTCCTTCGCAATTCCGTTTGTCATCTGATGCAATCCAACATGGCGGGGCCGCTATTGGACAGGCCCGTGCCGACGCCGACAAGCGTGGCAGGGGCTCATTTCCACTGCGCAGGCGCCGGATGTGCCCGACGCCTGCCGAAATCAGCGTGGCGGTAACAGCGCCTGCAGCCGTGACTCCAGTTCCTGCTGGCGCCAGCCGGCCAGCGCGGCGGGCCACTGGCGGCGTTCCAGATAGCTCTCCAGATGCTTTCGCGAAGCCAGCACGCCGTCGGGCAGGCCCAGATCGCGGCTGCGTTCGGCGACCGCATCCTGCAGCTTCTTCAGGGCCTGCTTGTTGCTGTCATTGGCTGGCAGTGCAAGCGGTGCGTCGGCCTCGTCAGCCAACGGTGTCTGCAGGGCCTGCCACACGGCACCGGCGAGCTTGCGCGGTGCTTTCGGGAACTGCTCGAACAGCTTGCCCAGCGCGTCCGCGTCGGCCGGCGGCGTACGTGCGAGGGTGGCGGCCAGTTCGTTGTCCAGGATCCAGCTGCGCGGCCGGTCGCTGTTGCGCGCCTGCACGTCGCGCCAGCGCAGCAGGCGGAGCAGGCGACGCTGGGCGGCGGCATCGAGGAACTGTGCCGAGCGCATCCCCAGATGCGGCCAGCGATCCTCATCGTTGGCGACACTGGCCAGCAGGCGCTCGCCATCGTCATGCAGCCACTGCTGGCGCCCCAGCGCCCGCAGCCTGGCATCGATCGCGTCATGCAGGGCGAACAGGTGCTCGACATCATCGGCGGCATACTGCAGCTGCGAATCGGACAGCGGCCGGCGCATCCAGTCCGAACGGGTCTCGCCTTTGGCCAGGGTCACCCCGGTGATTTCCGCCACCAGCTTCTGGTAGCCCATGCCACCGCCGATGCCGGCCAGTGCGGCGCCGATCTGGGTGTCGAACAGGGGGCGCGGCAGCACGCCGCAGGCCCACTTGAACGCGACCAGATCCTCGCTGGCACTGTGCATCACCTTGGTGATCGATTCGTCGGCCAGCCACGGCACCAGTGCGTCGGTCATGCCGGGAATCAGCGGGTCGATCAGCAGGATGTCCTGGCCGACCGCCATCTGCACCAGCGCCAGCTGCGGCCAGAAGGTGCGTTCACGGATGAATTCGGTGTCCAGGCCGATGCGGGTCGGGCGCTGCTGGAAGTACGCGTCCAGCTCGGCGGGGGTGGTGATCCAGATTGCCACGGGTCGGGGGCCTACTACTCGGGTTTGCTCAGGCAGGGGAGAATAGCCTAACGTCGGTCCGCGTCCGTGCCGAAGGAGGCTCTGCTTGCGTTTTTCGTTGTCGCCCGTGCTGTGCACAGCCCTGGCCGTGGCCCTGGCCGGCTGCACGCCGTCGCCGCCGACGACCGCCGAGCGGGCCGCCGGCGACGATGTGCGCCCGGCCCAGGCGAGCGTCACCGACACGGCATCGCCGCCGCAGCAGGGCCGCGTGACCATTGCCGGCGAGGACGCCGCAGAGGATGTTCAACAGTGGACGCCGCCGCGCGTGGACCGGCAAGGGCGCAGCCTGGCCCAGCTGCGCCGTGCGGCTGAGCAGGCGTTCACCCAGGGGCGGCTCTACGAGGATGCCGACGCAGCCATTCCGCTGTGGCTGGCGGTGCAGGAGGAAGACCCGGATGACCGCCAGGCGCGGCAGGGCCTGCAGCGTGCGCGCCAGCGCCTGCAGCAGCAGGCCGACCAGCTGCTGGTGCGTCCGCTGCAGCAGCGCCAGGCACTGGCCGAGGCCAGCCGCCAGGCGCTGGTGCTGCTGACGCTGGCGCCCAATGACGAAAAGGTGCGCGCCCTGCAGGGGCGGGTGGAACGGGCCCAGCGCGTGGTGGCCTACAACCGCGCGGGCGAAGAGGACCTGCGCTCGGACCGGATCGGCGAGGAAGGGGACGGCGCGATCGGCAACTTCCGCGAGGCGCTGGCGCTGGATGAACACAACAGCCGGGCCAAGCAGGGTCTGGCGGCGGCCGAAAGTGGCCTGATCCGCCGCGCCGAGGATGCCGCGCGTGCCCGCGACTTCGCCAGCGCCGGCAGCTGGCTGGCCGAGGCGAGCAAGGTCCGTGACTCGTCGCCGACCATTGCCGATGCGTTCGAACGCATCGAGCAGATCCGCTCGGACACGCTGCTGCGGCTGCGCGACGACGGCCTGCGCGAGCTGGCCACGCCGCAGGGCCTGAAACCGGCGCGGGAGAAGCTGGCCGAGGCGCTGCGCATCGGTCTGCCCGGTGATGCGGCGGTGGCCCAGCTGCGCGAGCGCATCGACCTGGCCACGCACTACGGCAGCTTCCGCCCCGGCCAGGTGTTCAGTGATGCGATGCGCGATGGCGGGCGCGGCCCGCAGATGGTGGTGGTGCCGCATGGTGGATTCCAGATGGGCGCCGGCGACGCCGAGCCGGGCTCGGCCGATTCGGAGCGACCTTCGCATTACGTACGCTTTGACCGAGGCTTCGCGATGGCGATCACCGAAGTCACCGTCGGCGACTTCGAGCGCTATGTAAAGGCCACCAACGCGCGGCCCCGGGCCACCCGCCGTGGTCATTCGGTGGTGTATGACGAGCGCAGTGGCAACTTCATCCGGCGCAGTGGCGTGGACTGGCGCTCGGACTACGATGGCGGCCGCGCGCTGGGCAACTCGCCGGTGATGCACGTCAGTGTGCGTGATGCCGAGAACTACGCAGCGTGGCTGTCCGAGCAGACCGGACGCAGCTACCGGCTGCCGAGCGAGGCTGAGTTCGAGTATGCACTGCGTGCCGGCAGCAGTGGCCGTTACCCGTGGGGAGATGCCGGTACACCTCCTCCCGGCAGCGGCAACTTCACCGGCAGCAAGGACGTATCGCCCTCCGGCCGGCACTGGCACAACGCCTTCATCGGCTACGGTGATGGCTGGTGGGGGCCGGCGCCGGTGGCCAGCTTCCAGGCCAATGCCTTCGGCCTGCATGACATGGCGGGCAACCTGAGCGAATGGGTGGCCGACTGCTGGCATGCCAGCTACCGGCGTGCGCCGTCCGATGGCGTGGCCTGGTTCAACCCGGGGTGCCGCGCGCGGGTGATCCGTGGCGGCAACTGGGCCAACGCGCCCGAGCAGACCCGTGCCGCCTGGCGGCAGTCGCAGGATTCGGATACGACCAGCGCGCGCATCGGTTTCCGCCTGGTGCGCGGTATCTGATCGGCCAGCGGCTTCACCCGCTGCAGGCGTCGGCGCACTAAGATTGCGCCGTGCCCGCCGGCCGGCGGGGCCAGCAGGAAGACCGCCCGATGCGCAACGATCCCTTTTCCCGCTCGCCACAGGGCCCGCAACGGCGCGGCCTGTTCGGCAACATCCGCTGGTGGGTGCTGCTGCTGGCCGCCGGTTATGCCGCGTTCTACTGGTTTTCCAACCGCACGGTGGATCCCTATACCGGCGAAAAGGTCATGATCGACAGCAGCCTGGATGCGCGCCAGGAGACCGCGCTGGGCCTGCAGGCGTACCAGCAGATCCTCTCGCAGGAACCGCCGATGGATCCGAACGCGCCGATCGCGCGCGACGTGCGTGACATCGCGCAGCGACTGATTGCCAAGGTGGATGTGGTGGAGACCGCGCTGGCGCAGGAACACGGCGTGCAGCCGGCGCACTTTGCGCGTGATTTCCAGTGGGAAGTGAACGTGATTCCGTCCGAGCAGGCCAATGCGTTCTGCCTGCCGGGCGGCAAGATGGCGGTCTATACCGGGCTGGTGCCGGTGGCGCGCACCCGCGATGCGATGGCGGTGGTGATGGGCCACGAAATCGCCCATGCGCTGTTGCGCCACGGTGCGCAGCGCATGGCGCAGCAGAAGCTGACCCAGATCGGGCAGGTGGCCGGCGCCGCCAGCGGCATGGATGCGCAGCAGCAACAGATGATGATGTCGGCGATGGGCTACGGCTACCTGCTGCCGTATGCGCGCAGCCACGAGACCCAGGCCGACGAAGTGGGGCTGATGCTGGCCGCGGCGGCGTGCTTCGACCCGCGCGAGGCGGTGCCGTTGTGGCAGCGGATGGGCCAGGCCAGCGGTGGCCAGGCACCGCCGGAGTTTGCCTCCACCCATCCCAACCCGGGCACCCGCATCCAGAACCTGCAGGCGCTGATGCCGAAGGCGCTCGAGTACCGGCAGAAGTTCTGCGAGCAGGCGAAGTAGGGGGGCGGCAGGGCTTGCAGCCCTGCACCTGCGGGCTGCCGGAATGGCGCGTGGGGTCAGATCCGTTTTCCGCAGGAAAACGGATCTGACCCCGAATTGATTTGAGATCTGAAAGAGAGTCATCCACGCATGGCGTGGATCTACCGACCGTCACCGGGAACCTGTCGGGGTGGGGCGGTGTGGCTGTGCAGGACCGTTGGCGCCATGGATGGCGCCATCGAGCCCCCAAGGACGGGTTCACGGCGTGTCCTGCACAGCCACATCGCCCCGCCAGGTCATCGGCAATCCAGAGCTGCTCTGGCTGTTGCTTCGGCTGTTGCCGCTGAGGTTGCCGGCCAGCGGCCGGCACTACCGCAGATGCAGGGCGCAGCCCTGCCGGCCCCCCGCAGATGCAGGGCGGCAGCCCTGCCGAACAAGCCTCTACTTGACCTGCACGTCGATCACGCCGTCGCCAACGCGCGCCTGCAGGGCATCGCCGGGCCGTACCTGATCGACCTTCCGCACCAGCGTACCGTCGTCGCTGCGGGTGAGGATGCTGTAGCCACGCGCGACGGTCGCCAGCGGGCTGATCGCTTCCAGCGAGCGCGCTACCCCGCGCAGGCGCAGCGCATCGCGCTCCAGCCGCCGCTGCATCGCGGCCTGCGGACGCCCGCGCAGGGCCGCCAGGCGCCGCTGCATCGCGTCGAGCTGGCGTTGCGGGTGATGACCGCGCAGCACGGCCACCGCGTGCCGCAGCCGGGCTGCACGACGCTCCTGCTGCTGGTTGAATGCCGCATGCAGGCGCCGGCCCAGCTCCAGTTGGCGCCGGCGCAGGAGCTCCAACCGTGCCTGCGGGCTCTGGGCGTTCAGGCGCAGCAGGGCGCGATCGGCGCGCTGCATCGCCTGCTGCATCGCCTGCCGTTGCAACTGCACCATGCGCGCGGCGGTGCGGCGCAGGCGCAAGGCCAGTTCGCGCTGGTCCGGTACCAGCAGTTCGGCCGCCACCGACGGTGTCGGAGCGCGCAGGTCGGCCGCGAAATCGCTGAGGCTGAAGTCGGTTTCGTGGCCCACCGCCGACACCACCGGAGTGCGGCTGGCGGCGATCGCACGGGCGAGGGCTTCGTCATTGAACGCCCACAGGTCTTCCAGCGAACCGCCACCGCGGGTCAGCAGGATCACGTCGTAGCGTCCGCTGGCATCGGCGGCCTGCAGCAGGCGGGTGATCTGCGCAGCCGCCGTGCTGCCCTGGACCAGGGTCGGCAGCAGATCCACTTCCAGCAGCGGGAAGCGGCGGCCGAGCACGCTCAGCACGTCGCGCACGGCGGCACCGGTAGGCGAGGTGATCACTGCCAGGCGCTGCACATGGGCCGGCAGCGGGCGCTTGCGTGCCGGGTCGAACAGGCCTTCGGCGTCCAGTCGGGCCTTCAGTTCCTCGAACGCACGGCGCAACGCGCCTTCGCCGGCTTCCTCCATGTGGTCGAGCACCATCTGGTACTCGCCGCGTGCGTCGTACAGGGTCACTTTGCCACGCACCAGCACGCGCATGCCTTCGCGCGGCACGAATTTCAGGTACTGCGCCTTCATCCGGAACATCGCAGCGCGCAGCTGGGCACGCGCATCCTTCAGGGTGAAGTACAGGTGGCCGGAGGCAGGTCGCGCCACGCTGCCGAGCTCGGCCTCGACCCAGATCGCCGGGAAGCTGCCTTCCAGCAGGTCGCGGGCCAGGGTGTTGAGCTGGCTGGGGGTGAGGATGTCGTTGTTGCGTGGCTGCATGGGAACGGCGTGCGGCAGGTGGAACGGGCGCTCAGGATCGCACGTCAGCGCGGGGCGTGCTGGGCCAGCGCCCACTGCACGTGTTCGCGTACCAGCGGCGAGGGATCGTCGATGCGGGTGTGCAGCGCGGCCAGCGCCTCGGCCGAGGCCGGTGCATTGCCCAGCGCCACCGCGATGTTGCGCAGCCAGCGCTCATGCCCGCTGCGGCGGATCGGGCTGCCTTCGGTGCGGCGCAGGAACTCGGCTTCATCCCAGCCGAACAGCTGGTCCAGGCGCGCGGTGTCGAGGTTGTTGCGCGCGCGGAAATCGGCTTCGTCGGTGCGCTTGGCGAACTTGTTCCAGGGGCAGACCAGCTGGCAGTCGTCACACCCGTAGATACGGTTGCCCATCAACGGCCGCATGTCCTCGGGAATGGCGCCATCGTGCTCGATGGTCAGGTAGGAAATGCAGCGCCGCGCATCCAGTCGTTGCGGGCCGGTGATCGCGCGGGTGGGGCAGACATCGATGCAGCGCGTGCAGGTACCACAGTGCGCGGTGGCCGGGGTGTCGATCGGCAGCGGGATATCGATGTAGATCTCGCCGATGAAGAACCACGAGCCACCGTGCCGATCGATCAGGCAGGTGTGCTTGCCGATCCAGCCAAGCCCGGCATTGCGCGCCAGCGCGCGTTCCAGTACCGGTGCCGAATCGACGAAGACGCGGTAGCCCAGCGGCGCCACTTCATCGTTGATCTGCGTGGCCAGCTTCTGCAGGCGGTTGCGCATCAGCTTGTGATAGTCGCGGCCCAGCGCGTAGCGCGCCACATAGGCACGGCCCGGGTCGGCCAGGGTGGCCCACGCTTCGGTATCGTCCTTGTGGCTGTAGTCCATGCCGACCGAGATCACCCGCACCGTGCCCGGCAGCAGCTCGGCCGGTCGCGCGCGCAGCGTGCCGTGGCGCGCCATCCAGTCCATCGTGCCGTACAGGCCCTGGCCCAGCCAGTCGGCCAGGTGTGCTTCATCCTCGCCCAGCTCGATGCCGGCGATGCCGCAGCGCTGGAAGCCATGCGCACGGGCCAGTTCGCGGATGCGCTGCACGGCCTGGGCCGGATCGACAGGGGCGGGGACGGGGGACATGAGCACCAGTATAAAATCCCGCCATGCCCGATCTCTCTCTTCTGTTCGACACCGCCGCCGCGCGCACGCTCGATGCGCGCGCCTCGGCATTGGCCGGTGACGGTGGCTGGGGCCTGATGGCACAGGCCGGCCTGGCCGGCTGGCAATGCCTGCTGCAGCAGTGGCCCGAGGCCCGAGCGTTGTGCGTGCTGGCCGGCGCCGGCAACAACGGCGGCGATGGCTACGTGCTGGCCACCCATGCGCTGCGGTCGGGACGCCCGGTGCAGGTGGTCACGCTGCCGGGCAAGGCGCCTGCCACGGCGCTGGCCCGCCAGGCCGCGGCGGACTTTGCGGCGGCAGGAGGCTGCGTCGTCGCGTTCGACGGCCAGCTGCCGCCGGCCGAGGTGTATGTGGACGCGTTGTTCGGGCTTGGCCTGGACCGGGCGCCGGCGGGCGAGGCCCTGGCGCTGATCGAGGCGCTCAACAGCACAACGGCACCGGTACTGGCGCTGGACGTGCCCAGTGGCGTCGACGCCGATAACGGTCGCGTGCCGGGGGTGGCGGTGAAGGCCGAGGTCACACTGCAGTTCATCGCCTGCCACCGTGGCCTGTACACCGGCGATGCACTGGAACACGTGGGCCAGCGCCGGTTGGCGCCGCTGGAACTGCCTGACGCCGCCTGGGACGGCATTGCCGCCAGCGCGCAGCGCTGGACGGGGGAGCGTCTGCGGGCGCTGTTGCCACCGCGCCGGGCCAACACCCACAAGGGTGAATCCGGCCACGTGCTGTGCATTGGCGGCAACCATGGCAGCGGCGGTGCGGTGATGCTGGCCGCCGCCGCCGCGCTGCGCGCAGGTGCCGGGCTGGTCAGCGTCGGCAGCCGTCGCGATCACGTGGCACCGTTGCTGGCGCGCCTGCCCGAGGCGATGAGCCACGCGCTGGAAGACGGCGATGCGCTGCCCGCACTGCTGGACAGGGCCAGGGTGGTGGCGATCGGTCCGGGGCTGGGCCAGGACGAATGGGCGCGGGCGCTGTCTGCGCGGGCGCTGGCCTGTGGCAAGCCGCTGGTGGTCGACGCCGATGCGCTGAACCTGCTGGCGCAGGAGCCGCACGCGTTGCCCGAGGCCATCCTCACCCCGCATCCGGGTGAGGCTGCGCGTCTGCTGGGCTGCAGGACTGCCGACATCCAGGCCGATCGCTATGCCAGTGCGCAGGCGCTGGCCGAGCGCTTCCACGCCGTGGTGGTACTGAAGGGCGCGGGCAGCATCGTGGCCGCGCCCGCGCAGCTGCCGCGACTGATCGCCGCCGGCAACCCCGGCATGGCCGTCGGTGGTATGGGCGACCTGCTCACCGGCATCATTGCCAGTCTGCGTGCGCAGGGCCTGTGCGCGTTCGATGCCGCCGCCGCCGGCGCGCTGCTGCACGCACTGGCCGGCGATGCCGCTGCGGCCGAAGGCGCGCGCGGCCTGCTTCCCACCGACCTGCTGGCGCCGCTGCGGCGACTGGCCAACCCGGAACACTCCCCATGACTGACTTCTTCCTTGCCGACAGCGACGCCACCGAACGGCTGGGGCAGTGGCTGGCGGCCAGCCGGCCGCCGCAGGCGCTGGTCGAACTGCGCGGCGACCTCGGTGCCGGCAAGTCCACTACTGCGCGCGCCCTGCTGCGAGCGTTGGGCGTGCAGGGCGCGATCCGCAGCCCGACCTACACCCTGGTCGAGCGCTATCCACTGGCGAGCGGCGGCGAGGCCTGGCACCTGGACCTGTACCGGATCGGTCAGGCCGGCGAGCTGGATTTCCTCGGCCTGGACGAGGGCGGTGCGGTGCTGTGGCTGGTCGAATGGCCCGAGCGCGGTGCCGGCGCGCTGCCGCCGACCGACCTGGTGGTGGCGCTGGAGATCGAGGGTCACGGCCGTCGGGTCCGTCTCACCGCGGCAAGCGACATCGGTCGTGAATGGCTGCAACGGCTCCCGCAAGGGGGCGACTTGCAGGCCATTTCTGCCGGCTGACGAGAACAAACACCGGCAGGTTACGGATTATTAAGGAAAAAGGTGTTGCATTCCGTTCAGCGCGGTGATTGAATCCTGAGCCATGCGCCCGGGGAACCGTCTCATCGCCATCTGTGCCGCCGTCGGACTGGGTCTGGCGAGCGTCAGTGCGTGGGCCGGTGAAGTCCGCCAGGTGCTGCTGAACACCGGTGCCACCGGCACCCGCGCCGAGATCTCGCTGGTCGGCAGCGGCGGCTACAAGACCCTGTCGCTGGCCGGTCCGAACCGCCTGGTGGTCGATTTCCCCGACTCCAGCGCCATCCGCAACCTGAAGATGCCGGCCGCACAGGGCGTGGTCACGGCCGTGCGCACCGGACAGCCGGTGCCGGGTACGTTCCGCGTGGTGTTCGACCTTGCCGAATCGGTGGCGCCGTTCCGCCCGCAGATGCAGCGCGAGGGCAACGAATCCAAGCTCGTGATCGAGTGGCCGGGCGATGGCCCGGCCGTGGCCGCCCAGCGTCCGGCACCGACACTTCCGGCGCCGACCACCGCTCCGGCCCCGAGCGCGGCCGAAAGTGCGCAGTCGCGTACCGATGCCGCACGCGCCACCGCGTTGTTGACTGCACAGGTGCAGCAGCAGGCCAGCGCCACGGCTGCAGCGCCCGCCGCGCCGACGCCGGCACCGTCCACCGCGCCGGTCCAGGTCGCCGCGGCAGGGACCACGGCCAGCAGTACCCCTTCGTCCTCGCCAGCCGCGATCCTCGCCGGCCAGCGCACCGCCGCCGTGGTGAGCACGCCGCCGGCCACCGTTCCCACACCGGCGCCCGCGGCGCCGGTTGAAGCGCCACGCCCGGCGATGCCCAGCGATGCCTCGCGCATCCGCATGCAGCCGGGCATGCGCCATCTGGTGGTGGCGATCGATCCCGGCCACGGTGGCCAGGACCCGGGCGCGATCGGCCCGACCGGCAAGCGTGAGAAGGATGTCACCCTGGCGGTGGCCCGCGAACTGGCCCGCCAGGTCAACGCCACGCCCGGCCTGAAGGCCTACCTGACCCGCGACAGCGACGTCTTCATCCCGCTGCCGATGCGTGCGCAGAAGGCGCGTGCGAACAAGGCCGACATCTTCATCTCGATCCACGCCGATGCCGCCGAAAACCGCTCGGCAACCGGTTCGTCGGTGTATGTGCTATCGACCAAGGGCGCATCCTCGCAGCGCGCACGTTGGCTGGCGGACAAGGAAAACGCGGCCGATCTGGTCGGTGGCGTGCGCCTGCAGCAGACCGAAGGCACGCTGGCCAATGTGCTGCTGGACCTGGCCCAGAGCGGTTACATGAAGGCCTCCGAAGACGCGGCCGGGCATGTGCTGGGGGGCCTGAAGCGGATCGGCAACAACCACAAGCCGAACATCGAACGCGCCAACTTCGCGGTGCTGCGCACCTCGGACATGCCGGCGATGCTGGTGGAAACTGCGTTCATTTCCAACCCGGATGAAGAGCGCCGCCTGATCGACCCGGCCTACCAGCGCAAGATCGCCGGCGCCGTGCTCGATGGCGTGCATACCTTCTTCAGCCGGCAGCCGCCGCCGGGGACGTTGTACGCGGCGCGTGCGCAGGCCGAGATCGACGCAGCCGGCACCATGGCCGGCGGCAGCAAGTAAGCCGGTCCGCGTGCCGGGTAGCGCCGGGCCATGCCCGGCGGGCGTGTGGCTCCGCTATCATCGACCCATGAAGTCTGCTGCCCATCCTCTCCCATGAGCGCGCCCGGCCCGCGTCCGATCCGGCCGTTGCCGGAAATCCTGATCAACCAGATCGCCGCTGGCGAAGTGGTCGAGCGTCCTGCGTCGGTGGTCAAGGAACTGGTCGAGAATGCGATCGATGCCGGTGCCAGCCGCGTCGACATCGATCTGGAAGAGGGCGGTGTGCGCCTGATCCGCATCCGTGACAATGGCAGTGGCATCGCACCGGAGCAGTTGCCGCTGGCGGTATCGCGCCACGCCACCAGCAAGATTGCCGACCTGGACGATCTGGAATCGGTGGCGACACTGGGGTTCCGCGGTGAAGCGCTGCCGTCGATCGCTTCGGTCAGCCGCTTCACCCTGGCCTCGCGCCGCGCGCATGACGAACACGGCTCGGCGCTGCAGATCGAAGGCGGCAAGATCGGTGAGGTCACCCCGCGCGCGCATGCGCCGGGTACCACGGTGGAAGTGCGCGAGCTGTTCTACAACGTGCCGGCGCGTCGCAAGTTCCTGCGCGCCGAACGCACCGAGCTGGGTCATATCGAAGAATGGCTGCGGTCATTGGCACTGGCGCGACCGGACGTCGAGCTGCGCGTGTCGCACAACGGCAAGGCCTCGCGTCGTTACAAGCCGGGTGATCTGTATTCCGATGCGCGGCTGGCCGAGACGCTGGGCGAGGACTTCGCCAACCAGGCCGTGCGCGTGGACCACAGCGGTGCCGGCCTGCGCCTGCACGGCTGGATCGCGCAACCGCACTATTCGCGCGCCAGTGCCGATCAGCAGTATCTGTACGTCAACGGCCGCTCGGTGCGTGATCGCAGCGTTGCCCATGCGGTGAAGATGGCGTACGGCGATGTGCTGTACCACGGCCGCCAGCCGGCCTACGTGCTTTTCCTGGAGCTGGACCCGACCCGCGTCGACGTCAATGTGCACCCGGCCAAGCATGAGGTGCGTTTCCGCGATTCGCGGCTGGTGCACGATTTCGTCTACCGCACCCTGAAGGATGCGCTGGCCGAGACCCGTGCCGGTGTGTCGGCACAGGAGATCGGTGCAGGCGCTGCGCACCCGGCCGACACCGCAGCGGCACCGATGGCCTCGAGCGTGGGCGCATCCGGCTTCGGCCTGGTCCGCGGGCCTGCGCCCGGTGCCGGTTCGGGCGGCAGCAGTGGAGGCTTCTCCGGCTGGCGCCCGCAGCAACCGTTGGGGCTGCAGGTGGCCGATGCGCCAGCGGCCTATGCGGCGCTGTACGCCACGCCGGCCGGTGCCGAGCGCGCCGCGCCGCTGCCGCCGATGCCGACCGAGAACGGCCTGCCGGTCACCCGTGCAGACGCCGGCGTACCGCCGCTCGGCTATGCGATCGCGCAGCTGCACGGCATCTACATCCTGGCCGAGAACGCCGAAGGCCTGATCGTGGTCGACATGCATGCCGCGCACGAGCGCATCGGCTATGAGCGCCTGAAGAATGCGCACGATGGCATCGGCCTGCAGTCGCAGCCGTTGCTGGTGCCGATCACGCTGGCGGTGGGCGAACGCGAGGCCGACACCGCGGAGAGTGAAGCCGAAACGCTGGCCGCACTGGGCTTCGAAGTGACCCGTGCCGGCCCGGGGGCGCTGCACGTACGCAGCCTTCCGGCACTGCTGGCCCATGCCGAGCCGGAAGGGTTGCTGCGCGATGTACTGACCGATCTGCGCGAACATGGCCAGAGCCGGCGCGTGGCCAGCGCGCGCGACGAACTGCTGTCGACGATGGCCTGCCACGGCGCAGTGCGCGCCAACCGGCGCCTGACCGTGCCGGAAATGAACGCGCTGCTGCGCGACATGGAAATCACCCAGCGGTCCGGCCAGTGCAACCACGGCCGACCGACCTGGGCCCGTTTTTCGCTGGCGGAGATCGACCGCTGGTTCCTGCGCGGACGTTGAGGGGAGCATCGATGCGTAACTGGGCAATGAGTGGCCTGCTGGTCGCCTGGATGTTGGCCGCCTGCAGCCCGGCGACACCACCGGCACCGGCGGCGATGGAGGATCCGGCGTTTGCCGCCGCGCAGCAGCAGTGGCGCGTGGCGCGCTATCAGGACCTGACCCGGGCCGATGGCTGGACAGCGCTGGTGGGGCTGCATTGGCTGCAGAACAAATCGCACTTCGTCGGTAGCGGGGCCACCAATGGCATCCGCCTGGCGGTGGGTCCGGACAAGCTGGGTCTGTTGCGCCGGGAAGGCAGCCAGTGGTGGTTCACGCCGGAAGCGGGCGCCGAGGTCAGCCATGACGGGCAACCGGTGCGCGGACGCATCCGGGTTGACACCGACAAGGATCCGCAGCCGACCCTGCTCGCCTTCGATGGCGGCAAGGGCCAGCTCAGCATCATCCGCCGTGGTCCGCGCGATGCACTGCGGGTGAAGCATGCCGACGCACCTGCGCGCCGCGATTTCGCCGGCCTGCAGTACTGGCCCGGTGGCGCTGACTGGCAGGTGCAGGCGCGCTTCATCGCGCATCCGGCGGGCAAGACCCTGCCCATCGTCGACATCACCGGCTTGACCACGCAGATGCCCAATGCCGGCGCCGTCGAATTCGAGCGTGATGGCCGCCGCTGGCGCCTGGAGGCGATCGGCGCGCCCGGCCAACCGCTGTTCCTGATCTTTGCTGACCGCACCAGCGGCCGCGGCAGTTATCCGGCCGGTCGTTACCTGGATACCGACGCGCCCGCAGCCGACGGTACGGTGCGTATCGATTTCAACCACGCCTACAACCCGCCATGCGCGTTCACCGCCTACGCGACCTGTCCGCTGGCGCCGCCGGAAAACCGGCTCGACCTGCGCGTGGAAGCGGGCGAGAAGGCCTACCACCTGCCTGAAGGAGAAGGCTGACCATGCCGATCAGACACCTGTTCCGCGCCACCTTGTTGCTGGCGGCCTGCGCAATCGCGCCGCTGGCCCCGGCCCGTGACACCCCGTCCACCCCTGCCGGAACCGCAGCTGCCGCCAAGCCGCCGGTGCCGCTGCTGTGGAAAGTCACCGGCCCTGGCGATGCGCGCCTGTACCTGCTGGGGTCGTTCCATCTGCTGAAGCCGCAGGACTATCCGTTGTCGGCCGATGTCGAGCAGGCGTTCGAGGCCTCGCAGCGGGTGGTGTTCGAGTTGTCACCGGAAGACATGCAGTCGCCGCAGCTGGTCAGCCGCATGGTGCAGGCCGCGACCCGCACCGATGGCAGCGAGCTCAAGCGCGATCTCGATGCCGCGACCTGGCAGAAGCTGCAGGCCTTTGCCGCCGAGAACCAGCTGCCGCTGGCACAGATGCAGGGCATGAAGCCGTGGTTTGTCGGCCTGAGCATTTCAGTGGGCCAGATGCAGAAGCTGGGGCTGGACCCGGCGCTGGGCCTGGACCGGTATTTCATGGAGCGCGCGCAGAAGACCGGCCGCAAGACCGCAGGGCTGGAGGACATCGACACGCAGATCGGCACGCTCGATGGCATGACGCTGCAGGAGCAGCGGCAGATGCTGGCCGAGGCACTGGACCAGGCCGGCAAGGCTGACGAGCAGGCACGCCAGCTGCACGATGCGTGGCGCCGCGGTGATGAGCGCCTGCTGTGGACGAAGATGGCGGCGGAAATGCGCCAGCAGTATCCGCAGCTGTATCAGCGCATCAACACCGGGCGCAACGACGCTTGGGTGCCCAGGCTGGTGCCGTACCTGCAGGCCGGGCAGGGCGGCACGCTGGTGGTGGTGGGCACGCTGCACCTGCTGGGCAGCGACGGCGTGGTCGAGAAGCTGAAGACCAAAGGCTACAAGGTCGAGCGCGTGTGCACCGGGTGCAAGGCGAAACGTTGACGCCTCGCCGCTGAGCCACAAAACAGAACGGCGCGCCAGGGGCGCGCCGTTTTCGTTCCGGCCCGGACCGTGGCTCAGCGGCGGGTCTTGCCGCCGGTGCCGGTTCCCGGTTCGTTCGGCTTGTTGCCGGTACCGGTGCCGGTACCCGTTCCGGTGCCGCCCGGGCGCGGGCCGCCGAAACCGGTGCCCATGCTGCGCTGGAATTCCTGCCACAATTCCAGATTGCGTTCGGTCAGCTGGTTCATCATCGCCCACGGGGTCTGCCCCAGCAGGTTGCCCATCTGCTGGCGGAACTGCTGCTGCTGGTCGAGGAAGACCTGCATGCTGCGCTCCAGGTAATTGCCCATGAAGCCCTGCAGCGAATCGCCATAGAAACGGATCAATTGGCTGAGCAGCTGGGTGGAGAGCATCGGTTCGCCGTCCTGTTCCTGGTCGGCGATGATCTGCAGCAGGACCGAACGGGTGAGGTCGTCGCCGCTCTTGGCGTCGCGGACTTCGAAGTCTTCACCGTCCAGGATCAGCTGGCGCACGTCCTCGATGGTGATGTAGCTGGAAATCTCAGTGTCGTAGAGACGGCGGTTCGGATACTTCTTGATGATGCGGGTCGCAGCCATTGAAGCGGTCACTCGTCACAGTAGATGCGCAGCATGGCGCAGTGCAGCAGCGGTTGCAACCGCCTCAGCCCCCGCCAGGCTTGGCTTTCAGGGGCGATCATGTTGCGCAACAAGGGTTTGCGTGTTGCGCAGCATGACCATCGGCAGGGGCCGCCGGCGTACGCCGCATCAGGCCCCTGCGCGGCTTACCAGCCCATGTGGTGGCCGCCGTTGATGTCCAGGTTGCTGCCGGTGATCCACGAGGCCTCGTCGGCCACCAGGAAGGACACCCCGTAGGCAATCTCCTCCGGCTTGCCCAGCCGCCCGGTGGGGATGTCGGCGATGATCTTGGCGCGCACCTCTTCGGGCACGGCCATCACCATGTCCGTCGCCACGTAGCCGGGCGAAATGGTGTTGACGGTGATGCCGAAGCCGGCGTTCTCGCGGGCCAGCGAGATGGTGAAGCCGTGCATGCCGGCCTTGGCCGCTGCGTAGTTGGCCTGGCCGTACTGGCCCTTCAGGCCGTTGATCGAGCTGATCTGGATGACCCGGCCCCAGCCGCGGCGACGCATGCCTTCAATCACCGGGCGGGTGACATTGAACACCGAGTTGAGATTGGTGTTGATCACATCGTGCCACTGGTCGGCGCGCATGCGGTGGAAGGTGGTGTCGCGGGTGATGCCGGCGTTGTTGACCAGGATCTCGACCGGGCCGAGCTCGGCTTCCACCGCGCGCACCAGCGCTTCGGCGCTGTCCGGATCGGAGACATCGCCCGGGAAGATCGCCACGCGATAGCCACGCTCGGTCATGGCCTGCTGCCAGGCGCGTGCCTTGGCTTCGTCGCGGTAGTTGGTGGCGACCCGGTGGCCCTGGTCGGCCAGGCGTTGGCAGATGGCGGTACCGATGCCGCCGGTTCCGCCGGTGACCAGTGCGACGCGAGATGTCATGGAGTGCTGTCCGGATATCAGGTGGGGGAAGGGGGATTCTGCAACATCGGCGCGGAAAGTGCGCCGGGCGGCAACAGGATGTCGGCGCGCGGCAACCGTGCCGGGTCGAAGGCCTGTTGCGCGCGGGCCAGCAGCGCGTCCAGGTCCTGGGCCGCATCCAGCGCGGCGGGCGCCTGACCGAGCAGCTGCCAGAGCTGGCGCAGCACCGGCAGCGGGTGCCGGGTGTCCACTGGCAGCGCGGCCAGCGACTTGGACAGTTTGTGACCCGGCGCATCCAGCAGCAGCGGCAGATGCCAGTAGCGTGGCACGGCCAGGCCCAACGCCTGCTGCAGCAGGATCTGCCGCGCGGTGGAATCGAGCAGGTCGGCGCCGCGCACCACTTCGGTCACGCCCTGTGCGGCGTCATCGACCACCACCGCCAGCTGGTAGGCCCAGCAGCCATCGGCGCGGCGCAGCACGAAGTCGCCGACCTCGGCGTGTACATCCTGCTGTTGCGGCCCGCGCAGGCCATCGACGAAGTGCACGACGCTGCCGGACAGCACGCGGAAGCGGACGGCAGGATCCGGTCGCGGCTGCCGTGCGACGCAGCGGTGGTGGATGCCGCCACTGGCGGCCAGGTCGCTGCGGCTGCAGTGGCAGACGAAGGCGAGGTCGCTGGCCAGCAGCACATCCAGGGCGGCCTGGTAGGCCAGCCCGCGGGTGCTCTGCCAGAGAATCGGGCCATCATGGGCCAGCCCGAACGCGGCCAGCGCCTGCAGCTGCGACTCGGCCGCGCCGGGCACGGTGCGTGGCGGGTCGACATCCTCGATGCGCAGTCGCCACAGGCCGCCGTGATGGCGGGCCAGCAGCCAGCTGCCGAAGGCGGCGAGCAGGGAACCAGGGTGGAGCAGGCCGGTCGGCGAGGGCGCGAAGCGGCCGCAGGGAGTGGGTGAGGTCATGCTGGCTGAATCGTCGGTCAGGTTGGCGCTTGAATTCAAGCTGACTGCACCGCAAATTGGTCGATATCGACCCTTTTAGAGCCGGATTCTCCCATGTTTACCCGCATTGCCCTGTTCCTGGCCACCAACCTTGCGGTGCTGATTCTCGCCGGCATCGTGATGTCCATCCTGGGCGTGGACTCCCGTTCGATGAGCGGCCTGCTGGTCATGGCCGGCATCTTCGGCTTTGGTGGTTCCTTCATCTCGCTGCTGCTGTCCAAGTGGATGGCCAAGCGTTCCACCGGCGCGGTGGTGATCACCGAGCCGCGCAACCAGACCGAGCGCTGGCTGCTGGCCACCGTCGAGCGCCAGGCCAAGGCGGCCGGCATCGGCATGCCGGAAGTGGCGGTGTATGAAGGCCCGGAGATCAATGCCTTTGCCACCGGCGCCAACCGCAACAACGCGCTGGTGGCGGTGTCCACCGGCCTGCTGCACAACATGAGCGAAGACGAAGCCGAAGCAGTGCTGGGCCACGAGATCGCTCACGTTGCCAACGGTGACATGATCACCATGGCACTGCTGCAGGGCGTGCTGAACACCTTCGTGATCGTACTGGCCCGCGTGGTCGGCGGCATCATCGACAGCGCGCTGTCGGGCAACCGCGAAGGCGGTGGCCGTGGCTTTGCCTACTTCATCATCGTGTTCGTGCTGGAGATGGTGTTCGGCCTGTTCGCCACGATGATCTCGATGTGGTTCTCGCGCCACCGCGAGTTCCGCGCCGACGCCGGTGGTGCCTCGCTGGCGGGCCGCCAGAAGATGATCGCCGCGCTGGAGCGCCTGCAGCTGAACCACGGCCAGAGCACCCTGCCGACGCAGATCGCCGCGTTCGGTATTGCCGGCTCGACCGCGAAGAAGCTGTTCATGAGCCATCCGCCGCTGGAAGAGCGCATCGCTGCGCTGCGTGCTTCGACGGTGGCGTAAGCCTCGGCTTTCAAGGTAGTGCAGGAACGCCCGGCCTCGCGCCGGGCGTTTTTGTTTGCGGGAATGCATTGCTGATGCCGGGTCGCGCCCGGCGGATCGTTTTCGCGCCTGCGGAGGGGTGTCACTTTCTTTGCTCGTGCAAAGAAAGTAACCAAAGAAACACGCCGCCAGGACGCGAGCCGATGCTGCGCATCGGTACCCTGCGCTCCTCGGCCCGTCGAGGGACGGTGCGGGAACTCGCTGCGCTCAGACACCCGCACCTCTTCGCCCTCGCCGGACCTGCGGTGCTCGGCTCGCTCAAGGCGGACCCAAGGTCAAACGCCACAGCGGTACCCGGTTGATCCATGCTACTCGTGGATGCTCTTGCTCTTGCTCTTGCTCTTGCTCTTGACCTTCCAGTCCGCCTTGAGCGAGCCGAGCATCGCAGGGGAATCAGGGGCGAAGAGGCGCCGATGTTTGAGCGAAGCGAGTTCGGCGCCGCCCCCTGATTCGCCGAGAAGCGCAGGGTACCGGCGCGTAGCGTCGGCTCGCGGCCGGCGGAGCGTTTCTTTGGTTACTTTCTTTGCGCGCAAAGAAAGTGACACCCCTCCGCAGTCGCGGAAACGAATCTCCGGGCGCGCAAACGAAAACGGCACCTTCGCAGGTGCCATTCCGTGAACCGCTTTACGCGGAAGCTCAGAACTTCGCGTCGAACTCGGCGGCGTAACCGGTGTTCACCAGCACCTTCTGCAGCGACTCGGCCACCTTCAGGTTGCCGGCCACGATCTGGTGGGTCTCCGGACCGCGGTTGTCCATGCGGCCCAGGGTGGCGCCCTTGAAATCGCAGACCTTGCCGCCGGCTTCGCGCACCAGCAGCAGGCCGGCAGCGATGTCCCACGCCTTCACGCCGGCTTCGAAGTAGGCGTCAGCGCGGCCACAGGCCACGTAGGCCAGGTCCAGTGCGGCCGAACCGGTGCGGCGGATGTCTTCGCCGTGCACCAGCAGGGCGTCGACCGCCTTCAGCTGGGCGCTGGCACGGTTGCGCTCGCGCGGGGCGAAGCCGGTGTGGATCATGGTGCCGTCCAGGTCCTTGCGGTCGGCCACGCGGATGCGGCGGTCGTTCAGCACCGCGCCGGCACCGCGGCTGGCGGTGAACAGTTCATTGCGCAGCGGGTCGAAGATCACCGCATCGGTCGGCTCGCCGTTCTCCACCAGCGCGATCGACACGCAGTAGTGCGGCACGCCGCGCAGGTAGTTGCTGGTGCCATCCAGCGGGTCGATGACCCACATCTGGCGACGCTCGCCCTGCACGCCGCCTTCTTCACCGAAGATGCCGTAGTCCGGGTAGGCGCGCTTGAGTTCCTTGACGATGACCTTTTCCGCATCCGCATCCACTTCGCTGGCGTAGTCCATCCGGCCCTTCTGCACCACATTGAGCGCCTCGAGCTTGTTGATGTTGCGCAACAGGACGTTGCCGGCGAGGCGGGCGGCCTTGACCATGACGGTGACGGCGGGTTTCTGCATGGCGTGGGCTCCCGGAAAGGCAGAAGAGATGGACTGGCGGGGGAAAAGAGCGGGTCCGGCGCAGTGGCCGGCCGCACAGTTTACCATTGGTCATCGTCCAGCTCGACCTTTTCCCTGTTCATGTCCCAGTTTCCTGCCGCCACCCGCCTCCGTTTCGTCCTGGTTGGCACCCAGCACCCCGGCAACATGGGGGCTGCCGCCCGCGCCCTGAAAACCATGGGACTGGCCCGCCTGGTGCTGGTTGCCCCCGAAAAGCCGCTGGATGAGGAGGCCTTCCGGCGTTCGGCTGGCGCTGAGGATGTGCTCGGGGATGCCCCGGTGGTCGCCACCCTGGCCGAAGCCGTGGCCGACTGCACCCTGGTGCTGGGCTGCACCGCCCGCGCCCGTCGCGTGCAGCTGGAGGAGTACCTGCCGGCCGACGCCGCCGCCCGCGCGGTGGCCCGGGCCGGCGAAGGCGCCGAGGTGGCGCTGGTGTTCGGTCGCGAACGGACCGGGCTGACCAACGAAGAGCTGCAGCTGTGCCATGCCGCGGTGCACATCCCGTCCGATCCGGCGTTCAGTTCGCTCAACCTGGCCGCTGCCGTGCAGGTGCTGGCCTATGAAACGCGCATGCAGCTGCTCGGCGCGCAGCCGGTGGCGGAGACCGAGCCGGGCTTCCGCGAGCAGCCGGCCAGCCACGAACAGATGGAGAGTTTCTTTGCCCAGCTGGGCGACACCCTGGACGAGATCGATTTCCACAAGGGGCGTGCCCCGGAGTCGGCGATGCGCAAGCTGCGCCGCTTGTTCCTGCGCAATCAGCCGAGCGAGCAGGAAGTGCGCCTGCTGCGCGGCATCCTGGCCGATACCCAGCGCATGGCCCGGCTGGCCCGTGCCGGCAGCAGGGACGACTGACGACGGTCTCATTTTTTCGGGTAGTCTGTCCGGATACCCTGGGGGGATGAAACCTGTGTCGGGTCTGCGAAAGGCAGTGCAGAGGGGACTGCTGGGCCTGGCCATGTTCCTGCTGGCCGGGTCGCTGCATGCGGCACCGGATCCGGTGCTGGTGCTGGGCCGGATCAGTGATGATCCCAAGGCCCACTACGAGCAGCTGCAGCCGTTGCTGGACTATGTGGTGGCGCATATGCACGACGTCGGCATCAGGGAGGGGAGGATCCTGATGGCGCGCGATCCGCAGCAGATGGCCAGCTATCTACGGCGGGGGCGGGTGGACTGGGTCACGGAAACGTCCGGCACGGCCATGGCGCTGGGCCAGCGCAGCGGTGCACGACCGTTGCTGCTGACCGAACGCAATGGCGTGCGCCAGTATCAGACGGTGTTCTTCGTCCGCCGCGACAGTCCGATCCAGAACATGGAGGATCTGCGCGGCCATCGTCTGGCGTTGCAGAACACCGCGTCCACCAGTGCCTACCTGGTGCCGGTGATGACCCTGCTGCAGGAAGGGTTGTCGCCGCAGATCCTGGCCGGGGAATGGGACACGCCGGGGCGCAACAGCGTTGGGTATGTGTTTGCGCGCAGCGAATTGAACATCGCTACGTTCGTGCACAAGGGGCTGGTCGAAGCGGGGGCGGTGAGCAGTGTGGACTGGGACGACGAGCGGCGGGTGCCGGCGGCATTCCGGCGCGATTTCCGCGAACTGCGGCGTACCGAGCCCTACCCGCGGGCGGTGGAGATGGTGCGCGCCGACCTCGATCCGCAGGTGCGTGATCGTCTGCAGCAGGTGCTGCTGCAGGCGGCCAGCGACCCACGGGCGCAGGGGGCGTTGCATCGGTTTTTCGGCACTTCTGGGTTCCACCGCGTCGATGCGCATGCGCAGCAGCGGTTGGATGAATTGAAACAAGGATTGACGCGCGTGCGGATGGAAGTGGAATGAAGTGGCTCGGCTCGGGAATGCAGGCCAGGTTCCTGCTCGCGATGGGCGGGGCGATGGTCGTGGTGGTGGCGATTCTGGCCGTGCTGCTGGGACGCCAGGCGGCGATGCAGAGCGAGGTGCGTACCCTCAGCGGGGGCGTCATCCATGAATTGTTCGACCGCAGCGTGCGCAGCCGTGGAGAAGCGGTGGCGCGCGAGCTGTCCGACGCGCTGGCCAACCCGCTGTATTACCGTGACCTGGACCAGGTCGGCGCGCTGGTGCGCAGCACCGCGCGGCAGCCGGTGGTGCGCTACGTGCTGGTGTTCGACGAGCGCGGCCGGCTGGTGCATGACGGTTCGGTGGAGGTTTCCGGGTTCGGCCAGCCGATGGCCGATCCGCTGGCGCCCAAGGCGGCTGCAGCGCGGGCGCTGGTGGTGCAGGAATCGCCGAAGGTGCTCGACAACACCATGCCGATCATGGTCGGCAGCCAGCGCATCGGTGGGGTCCGCGTCGGCATGGCGCTCGATGAAGTGCAGCAGCGCGAACAGGCCGCCAATGCCACCCTGGGCGAACGCCTGCAGCAGGTCGGCAGCCGCCACCTGGGCTGGCTGCTGCTGATGCTGGGCCTGCTGGTGGTGATCGGCGTGGTGGTGATCCTGTACGTGCAGCGCACCCTGGTCGCGCCGATCCGTGACCTGGCTGCCGCCGCGCGGCGCATCGAAGCCGGTGACTACCAGGCACCGCTGGCCGAGAACACCCGCGATGATGAAGTCGGCGAGCTGGTGCGCGGGTTTGCCCGCATGCGCGATGCGATTGCCCGCCACGACCGCGAAGTGCGGCACATGGCCTATACCGATGCCCTGACCGGGCTGACCAACCGGCTGGCGTTCCGGGAGGCACTGGACCATCGCCTGATGGCCGCGCGTGCCTCCAACCATCGGCTGGGCCTGCTGTTTGCCGACATCGATGATTTCAAGCGGGTCAATGACACGCTCGGCCACGAGGCTGGCGACGAGGCGCTGCTGCAGTTCGCGCAGCGCATCGGCCGCGCCGTCACCGAGGCTGGTGGGGATGAGGCCCTGCTGGCGCGGTTCGGTGGCGACGAGTTCGTGATCCTGGTGGGCGACGGTGACGTGGCCGCCAACGCACGGCTGCTGGCCGAAGTGCTGGTGCGCGAGTTGGGCAAGCCATTGGTGGTGCAGGGCAGGGAGCTGTTCCTGGGCACCTCCATCGGCGTGACCCTGTTTCCCGATGACGCGGCCGATGCGACCACGCTGCTGAAGAACGGCGATATCGCGATGTACCAGGCGAAGATGGCTGGCAAGAACTGCTATCGCTACTACAGCCGTGCGATGGATCACGCGGTAGAACGCCGCGTGCACATGGAGCAGGAGCTGCGTGGCGCATGGGAGCGCGGCGAGCTGCGGCTGGCCTACCAGCCGATCTTCCGCATGCGTGATCGCCGCATGGTCGGCGTGGAAGTGCTGCTGCGCTGGCAGCATCCGACCCTGGGAACGATTCCGCCGTCGGTGTTCATCGAAGTGGCCGAGCAGAGCGGATTGATCGAGATCATCGGCCCGAAGGTGCTGCGCGCGGCCTGCATGGAAGCCTCGCAGTGGCCGCGTGGGGCAGGCGGTGATGACCTGTTCGTCTCGGTCAACGTCTCGCCCCGCCAGCTGCGCGGAGGGGAGTTGCCGGCACTGGTGGCGCAGTGCCTGCACGAGTCCGGGCTGCCGGCTTCGCGCCTGCATCTGGAGCTGACCGAAACCGCCGTGATCGGCGATGAAATGGTCGCTGCGCAGCTGCTGGACAAGCTGCACCGCACCGGCGTGAAAGTCTGGCTGGACGACTTCGGTACCGGATTCTCCGGCCTGAGCCACCTGCGCCAGGTGCCCGTGGACGGAGTCAAGATCGACAAGAGTTTCGTCGCCGACATGCAGCGCGACCCGGACGATCTGGCCTTGACTACGGCGATCATCGCCATGGCCCATGCGCTGGGGATCACGGTGGTGGCCGAAGGCATCGAGCAGCAGGCGCAGTTCGAACTTCTCGCCCAGCGCGGCTGCGATCTCGGCCAGGGCTACTGGTTGAGCCACCCGGTGACCGCCACCGAAGTGGTGCGGATGATCGAATCGGGGCTCTGACACCCCATCCACGCACGGCGGGGACCTACCGGGGTCTTGTGCCGGGGTCAGATCCCTTTTCCGCAGGAAAAGGGATCTGACCCCGGCCGTGCCCTTACACCGGGCGCTTGCTCGGGTCGCCCGGCAGTTCGCGCACCAGCTTGGGAACCAGATAGCCGGACAGGCGTGCGGTCAGGCCGGCGATCAGCGCCTTGGCCTGGGTGTCGTCCACCTCGAAATGGGCCACGCCCTCGACCCGGTCCAGCTGGTGCAGGTAGTAGGGCAGCACGCCGGCGGCAAAGCTGCGCTCGCTCAGGTCCTGCAGCGCCTGCACGCTGTCATTGACCCCGCGCAGCAACACCGCCTGGTTGAGCAGCTGTGCGCCGGTGCCGCGCAGGCGTGCCATCGCAGTGTCCACGCTGGCGTCGAATTCATTGGCGTGGTTGGCATGGACCACGATCGCCAGCGGCCACGGCAGGCTGCCTAGCCAGACCAGCAGCTCCTCGTCCACGCGCTCGGGCAGCACGATCGGCAGGCGGGTGTGGATGCGCAACCGGCGCAGGTGCGGAATCGCTCGCAGCGCGTCGGTCAGCTCAACCAGCTTGTGCGTGGCCAGCGACAGGGGATCGCCGCCGGACAGGATCACTTCGTCGATGTCCGGGTCGGCTGCGATGGCCGCCACCGCCTCCTGCCAGCCGCCCTTGGCGGCGTTCTCGGCGCCATAGTCGAAGTGGCGGCGGAAGCAGTAACGGCAATTGATCGCGCAGCTGCCGGTGGCCACCAGCAGGGCCCGCCCGCGGTACTTCTGGATGACCCCGGTGGCCTTCTTGGCTGCGCCATCGCCCACCGCATCGAAGCTGAACCCCGGTGCGGGGCGCATTTCCGCGTCGATCGGCAGCACCTGGCGCAGCAGCGGGTCGGCCGGGTCGCCCCTGCGCATGCGGGCCACGAAGCCTTCGGGCACGCGCAGCGCGAACTGGGCCATGGCCGCTTCCGAGACGCCCAGCGCAGCCGGGTCCAGCTCCAGCCGGGCCAGCAGGGTCTGCGGCTCGCGCAGCGCCTGGCGCCAGAGCTGCTGCCAGCGTGCGGGCGCGCCTGGCGACTGGGGCCGGGGGAAGGCGGAAAGCTGCATGGGGAGGGGGCCTGCGGTTATCATGGGGGCAGAAAAACTGTCGCCCACCGGCCTTCGGTGGGCTTTCCATTCTATCCGGCTCGCCGCACGCGCGGCGGTTTCGCCATTTGAGGAGCTTGAACATGGCCACTGCGGGCATGAACGATGTCAAGAACGGGATGAAGATCCTGGTGAACAATGAACCGGCCGTCATCTCCGAGACCGAGTTCATCAAGCCGGGCAAGGGCCAGGCCTTCACGCGCGTGCGCTATCGCTTCATCAAGTCGGGCCGCACCGTGGAAATGACCATGAAGGCCACCGATGACGTGGAAGTGGCCGACGTGGTCGACACCAACATGAACTACATGTACAGCGACGGCGAGTACTGGCATTTCATGGACCCGGAAACCTTCGAGCAGGTGCAGGCCGACAAGGCCGGCATGGGCGGTGCCGAGAAGTGGCTGAAGGGCGAAGAGTCCTGCATCGTCACCCTGTTCAACGGTTCGCCGATCTTCGTGCAGCCGCCGAACTTCGTCGAACTGAAGATCACCGAGACCGATCCGGGCGTCCGTGGTGACACCTCGGGCGGCGGCGGCAAGCCGGCCACCCTGGAAACCGGCGCTGTGGTCCGCGTGCCGCTGTTCGTCAACCAGGACGAGATCGTCAAGGTCGACACCCGTTCGGGCGAATACTCCGCACGCGTCAAGTAATCCGGCGCAGCCGGATTACCTGTAGAGCCGAGCCATGCTCGGGTACGCGCCATCGCATTCGCGCTGGCGCTCCCATGATCTGCTTCGGCAGATCATGGGCCCCGCTTCACGAGTCTCCAGACCCCGCCGCTTCGCGGCAGCCCCTGACCCAGGGGCGTGTCCCCCAGAAGCATCTCGCCGCCCCCACAGCCAGTGAGCCCGCATGAGCGACAGCCCGCACCTCCCCGAAGCCTGCGACCTGCTCATCGAAGCCGGTTATGTCGTTCCGATCGAGCCGCATGCGGTGGTGCTGGAAGACCACGCCGTGGCTGTGCGTGGCAGCGAGATCGTCGCCATCCTGCCGCGTGCCGAAGCCCGCGCGCGTTTCCGCGCCGCACAGGTGGTCAGCCGCCCCGAGGCGGCGCTGATGCCGGGCCTGGTCAACGCGCACACGCACAACCCGATGACCCTGCTGCGCGGCGTCGCCGACGACCTGCCGCTGATGACCTGGCTGCAGCAGCACATCTGGCCGGTGGAAGCGGCGGTGATCGGCCCCGAGTTCGTCGCCGATGGCACCACGCTGGCCATCGCCGAAATGTTGCGCGGTGGCACCACCTGTGCCAACGAGAACTACTTCTTCGGCGACGTACAGGCGGCGGTCTACAAGAAGCACGGTTTCCGCGCGCTGGTCGGCGCGGTCATCATCGATTTCCCCACCGCCTGGGCCAAGACCGACGACGAGTACTTTGCCAAGGCCGGTGAACTGCACGACCAGTGGCGCACCGACCCGCTGATCGGCACCGCGTTCGCGCCGCATGCGCCGTACACCGTCAACGACGCCAATTTCGAGCGCGTGCGCATGCTCTCCGACCAGTTGGACATGCAGGTGCACCTGCACACCCATGAAACCGCGCAGGAGATCACCGATTCGATCAAGCTGCATGGCCAGCGTCCGCTGGCGCGTCTGGATCGCCTGGGCCTGGTCAACGACCGCCTGATCGCGGTGCACATGACCCAGCTGACCGACGCGGAAATCCATTTGTGCGCCGAGCGCGGCGTCAGCGTGGTGCACTGCCCGGAATCGAACCTGAAGCTGGCGTCCGGCTTCTGCCCGGCCTGCGCCCTGCAGCGCGCAGGCGTGAACCTGGCGATCGGCACCGACGGTTGCGCCAGCAACAACGACCTGGACATGTTCAGCGAGAACCGCACCGCGGCGATCCTGGCCAAGGCGGTGGCCGACGATGCCACCGCACTGGACGCGGCCACCACGCTGCGTGCCTCCACGCTGGGCGGCGCGCGTGCGCTGGGCTTCGGCGAGCGCATCGGCTCGATCGAAGTCGGCAAGCAGGCCGACCTGGTCTGCGTGGACCTGTCGGCGCTGGAAACCCAGCCCCTGCACAACGTGCTGTCGCAGCTGGTCTACGCCACAGGCCGCCAGCAGGTCAGCGATGTCTGGATCGCCGGCAAGCCGAAGCTGGTGCAGCGCGAGCTGGTCGGCATGGACCTGCCGGGCATCATCGCCAACGCGCGCCAGTGGCGCGAGCGCATCCGCCATATCCGCGCCTGAACCCCGGCGCCGCAAGGACTTCTCATGACCGCCCCCCACGCTTCTTCCAATTTCGATCAGGCCGAGCTGGACAAGTTCGCCGCGCTGGCCAACCGCTGGTGGGACGCTGACGGCCCGCAGAAGCCACTGCATGCGCTGAACCCGGTACGCCTGCAGTACGTGGCCGACCGTGTGCCGCTGCGCGGTGCACGCGTGCTCGACATCGGCTGCGGTGGTGGCCTGCTGAGCGAGGCGCTGGCCCAGGCCGGCGCCGACGTCACGGCCATCGACCTGGCCCCGGAACTGGTCAAGGTGGCGCGCCTGCACGCGCTGGAAAGCGGTGCCAAGGTCGATTACCGGGTGCAGGCCGCCGAGGATCTGGCTGCCGAGCAGCCGGGCAGTTTCGATGTGGTCACCTGCATGGAGATGCTGGAACACGTGCCCGACCCGGGCGCGATCATCGAGGCCTGCAAGCGCCTGCTGAAGCCGGGCGGCCACCTGTTCCTGTCCACCATCAACCGCACCGCCGCCGCCTTCGCGGTGGCCATTGTCGGCGCCGAATACGTGGCGCGACTGCTGCCCAAGGGCACCCACCACTACCAGGAATTCATCAAGCCGGCCGAGCTGGCACGCTGGCTGCGCGAGGCCGATGTGCAGCTGGTGGACGTCAGTGGCATGGCCTACGAGCCGTGGCGCAACCGTGCGCGGCTGAGCAGCCGCACCGACATCAACTACCTGGCCTACGCGGTCAAGCCGCAGTGAGCCGCGCAGGCTTCCCGCGCGCGGTGCTGTTCGACCTGGACGGCACCCTGCTGGACAGTGCGCCGGATTTCGTTGCCACATGCGATGCGATGCTGGCCGAACGTGGCCGCGCGCCGATCGATCCGGCCCTGTTGCGCCCGGTGGTGTCCAAGGGCTCGCGTGCCATGGTCTCGGCCGCCTTCCCCGAACTGGACACGGCGGCGCGTGATGCACTGATTCCCGAGTTCCTGCAGCGCTACGAAGCCCTGATCGGGCAGCACGCCGTGTTGTTCGAGGGGGTGGCGGACATGCTCGCGGCTCTCGATGCCGCCGGTGCCGTGTGGGGCATCGTCACCAACAAGCCGGAGTACCTGGCGCGCTTGATCGTGCCGCAGTACGGTTGGCAGCAGCGCTGTGCGGTGCTGGTGGGCGGCGATACCCTGGCCGAACGCAAGCCGCACCCCTTGCCGCTGCTGCACGCTGCGCAGGCCCTCGGCATTGCTGCCGAAGACTGCGTCTACGTGGGCGACGATGAGCGCGACATCATCGCCGCACGGGCCGCAGCCATGCCCTCGGTGGCGGCGCTGTGGGGCTATCGCCTGCACAGCGACGACCCGTTGGCCTGGCAGGCCGACGTGCTGGTGGAGAACGCCGGACTTCTGCAACTGGCCAGTCTGTGGCCGACCCGGCCGGCAGCCCCGGCCCAGCCGTAAGGAACCCCGTAGTGAGCAGTACCGCGCTGGAAAGTTTCCTCGACAAGTGGCGCAGCCGCTGGCCGGAATGGTCGGTGGCCGCCCCGTTCGTGGCCGAATCGCAACGCGAACTCGCGGTGGCGTGGTTCGCGCTGCTGCAGGAGTTCGACGACATGCTCAACACCGGCGGCGATCCGCTGCCGGCCGATGCCAAGCTGGCGTGGTGGGGCGAGGAGCTGCGCAGCTGGGCTGCGCGCCGGTCGCGCCACCCGTTGGGTCGTTTGCTGGAACCGGTGCGTGCGCCGTGGGCGCAGCTGGCCGACGCGCTGCCGGATCTGGTCGAAGCGCGCACCGTCGCGCTCGATGCCGCCAGCGCCGAGCGCGCGCTGGCCAACTACGCCGATGCGGTGGCGGCGGTGGAAGCGGCGCTGTTCAGCGACAAGCCGCGCACCGGCGCTGGTCGTGCGGTGCTGCTGCAGACCCTGGCCCAGCGTTTGCAGGACGCCGGCGTGGCCGGTGTGCCGCGCAGCGTGCTGGATGAAGATTCCAGCAGTGCTGCGCAGCGCTGGGCGCAGTCGCTGTTGAAAGGGTGGGGCGCCCGCGTGCCCGGCCCTCGGCCGCGGCGCGTGTGGTCCAGCCTGGCGCGTGCCCGCGTGGCCGCGCAGGCCGCGGGCAAGCCGATTGAAGCGACACCGATGCGCACTTTGCTGCGCGTGTGGTGGGCCGCGCGCGGTTGATCGCTCCTGGTAGCTGCGGACCTTGGTCCGCACGTTCTGCGGGATCGTGCCGACCAAGGTCGGCACCTACCAAGTCGCATTGCGGTAGATCCACGCCATGCGTGGATGAATCCCCGATTCGCGCGCGTTATTTGCGTTCCAGCACCAGCAATGGGTCGATACGGGTGTCGAACCAGTTCATGCCCCAGTGCAGGTGCGGGCCGGTGGCACGGCCGGTGGCGCCGACCGCCGCAATCACCTGGCCCTGTTCCACACGGTCACCGACCTTCACGTCGATGCGCGACAGGTGCAGGAAGTTGGAGCTGACTCCGAAGCCGTGGTCGAGCAGCAGCGTGCCGCCGGTCAGGTACAGGTCCGGGCCGGCGAAGGTGACGATACCGGCCGCCGGCGCCTTCACCGGCGTGCCGGTCGGCACCGCGATATCCATGCCGGAGTGACCCGCGCCCGGCTGGCCGTTGTACACGCGTGCGTTGCCGAAGCGGCCGCTGATGCGGCCCTGCACCGGCCAGATGAAGGTCTGGGTGAAGTCGGTGCGGTCGTCATCGCGGGCACGCGCCGCCGTTACCTGTGCCTGTTCGCGCTTGATCCGCTCGGCAATGGCCGGCGGCGGATTGACCGTCTTCGGCGGCACGCCGTTGACCCGCTCGGTCGGCCAGTCGCGCGGCGTCACCGCGATGGTCACCGTTTCGCTGCCGCCGTCGGTGCGCTGCACCTGCACGCGCAACGGGCCCTTTTCGTCGCGTCCGATGCCGAACACCACGCTGCCATAGTTGCTCACCCGCAGCTGGCGGCCGGCGTACTGCACGCGGCTGCCGGCCGGGACCTTGCCGATCACCAGCGCGCCCTGCGACGCGCTGGCCGGAAACACCACGCGGCTGTCGATCAGGCTGCCGATGGCATCCTCTGCGCTTGCCGAAGATGTGCAGAGCAGGGGCGCGGCCAGCAGCAGCGCCCCGGTCAGGAGAGCCGCGCGCATCAGCGGTCGTAGGTCATGCGCTGGCCGGCCGGTTCGCCGACCAGCGTGCTGCCGTCCCACACCAGCTGGCCGTTGACCCAGGTCGAGGCCACGCGCGAACGGAAGGTGGTGCCTTCAAACGGCGACCAGCCACACTTGGACAGCACGTCCTCGCGCTTGACGGTGAACGGCACGTCTTCCACCAGCACCAGGTCGGCGAAGTAGCCTTCGCGCAGGAAGCCGCGCTCTTCCACGTCGAACAGCTGGGCCGGCGCATGCGCGAACTTCTGCACCACCTGCTCGCGGGTCAGCTTGCCCTCGTGCACGCGCTCCAGCGCGGCCACCAGCGCGTACTGCACCAGCGGCAGGCCCGACGGCGCCTGCGCGTAGGGCTTCTGCTTCTCTTCCCAGGTGTGCGGGGCGTGGTCGGTGGCCAGTACGTCCAGCACGTCGTCGGCCAGCGCGGCGGTGATCGCCTCGCGGTCGGACACTTCCTTGATCGCCGGGTTGCACTTGATCAGGTTGCCCTTCGTCGCGTAGTCCGGGCGCGCGAAGTGCAGGAAGTGCACGCAGGTTTCGGCGGTGATCTGCTTGCGGCTGCCGTCGGCGCGGATCAGCGGGCCCTTCTCGAACAGTGCCAGCTCGTCGGCGGTGGAGATGTGCAGCACGTGCAGGCGGGTGCCGTGCTTGCGGGCCAGCGACATGGCCAGGCGGGTGGACTTGATGCAGGCCTCGCGCGAACGGATGTCCGGGTGCATGTCCGGAGTCAGTGCTTCGCCGTACTTCTCCTGGAACGCCTTCAGGTTGGCATCGATCATCGGCGTGTCTTCGCAGTGCGTGATGATCGGAGTGGGGCACTCGCGGAAGATCGCGTCCAGCGTTTCCGGGTTGTCCACCAGCATGTTGCCGGTGGACGCGCCCATGAACACCTTCACGCCCGGCGCCTTCTTCGGGTCCAGGGCGCGGATCGCGTCGAGGTTGTCATTGCTGGCGCCGTGGTAGAAGCCATAGTTGGCCCAGGCGCGGCCGCGCGCGAGCTCGTACTTCGCTTCCAGGATGGTCGAATCCAGCGTGGGCGGATTGGTGTTGGGCATGTCCATGAAGCTGGTCAGGCCGCCGGCCACGGCCGCCGCCGATTCACTGGCGATGTCGCCCTTGTGGGTCAGGCCCGGTTCGCGGAAGTGCACCTGGTCGTCGATCATGCCCGGCAGCAGCCAGCGCCCGGCCGCGTCCACCACCTGTTCGCCGTCGCGCGGCGTCAGCCCGCTGCCGATCTGCGCGATGCGACCGTTCTCGATGCGCAGGTCGCCGTCGAAGGTGCGGCCTTCGTTGACCATGCGGGCATTGGTGATGAGCGTGGAGGACATGTCAGTGTTTTCCTGTGCAACGGCAAGAGGGGGCGTGGAGAGACTCGGGCACTGGATCGAAGCCGCCGGGGTGGAACGGATGGCAGCGGCCCAGCCGGCGCGCGGCCAGCCAGCTGCCGCGCAGCGGACCGTGGCGGGCGATGGCATCCATGGCGTATTCAGAACAGCTGGGCACGAAGCGGCAGCGCGGCCCCAGCAGGGGGCTGATGAAGCGCTTGTAGAAGCGCAGCAGGGCAATGAGCAGGCGCGAGATCACCCAGTCATCTTATGCCAGTTGGCATGAAGGCCGCATTTGTGCAGGATGGGCCGTTGGTCGCATGTCGCCGATGGCCTGCGACCGCTGTCGGCACCACTGGGTGCCGGCCAGGTTCCGTACCGCGCAAGGCGGTCCGTGTTCGTCGGACCGCGCTTTGGGTGCCTTGGCTCCAGGACTGAATGGAGCAGGGCGCCGAGGTTGCTGCTGCGGGTCGGGTAGGCTATAAAGGCCCGCTTTCCCGGGCCCCGGGGAATCCAAGGAAGAGCGTTTCGTGGCTGCTAAAAAAACTGCAAAGAAGGCCGCAACGGCCGCCAAGAAAACCGCCAAGCCTGTTGTGAAGAAGTTGGCGGCAAAGCCCGTTGCCAAAAAGCCGGCCAGCAAGGCGGTGACCAAGGCAACGTCCTCGCAACCGGCGGCCAGGAAGGCCACCGCGAAGAAAGCACCGGTCAAGGCGACCAAGCCGGTGGCAAAGAAGGCCGCCGCACCCGCCAAGGCCAAACCTGCTGCTGCCGGCAAGAAGGTGCCGGTGGTGAAGAAGGCTGCGAGCAAGGCCGCGCCGGTGAAGAAGGCCGTCGCCAAGCCGGTGGCGAAGAAGCCCGCCGCCAAGCCGGCGCCGAAGGCGGTGGTGAAGAAGGCCACCGCCAAGCCGGTTGCCAAGCCGGCGGCGAAGAAGGTCGCTGCGGCCAAACCGGCCGCCACGCCTGCTGCTGTAAAGAACGTTGCCAAGAATGTCGCCGTACCGGCCGCCAAGCCGGCCCCGGCCCCCGTAGTGAAGTCCGCACCGAAGCCTGCTGCCAAGCCGGCTCCGGCCAAGCCTGTCCCGGCCAAGACCGTGGCAGCGGCAGCAGCCCAACCGGCTCCCAAGCCGGCCCCGGCCGCCGCTTCTGCTGCATCGAAGGCCCCGCAATCCAAGAATCCCGTGCCCGTTTCGAAATCGCCTGCCAAAACCGCCGTGAAATCCGATTCCGCCCCGAAGACCGTGTCGCGCCCTGTCGGCAAGGTCGCCGTCGCTGTCGCCGCCCGATCGGCGGCACCGGCCCCGCGCAGCAAGTACAAGGTGGTCGAGTACAAGACCGACGAGGCCACCGGCCGCCCGATCCTGCCGGCCGGTTACAAGCCGTCCTCGGAAGAGGAATACATGAGCTCGCTGCAGCAGGAGTATTTCCGCCAGCGCCTGCAGAACTGGCGCGCGGACCTGGTGGAAGAGTCCAAGCAGACCATCGAGAACCTGCGCGAGGAAGTGCGTGACATCGGCGACGAAGCCGAGCGCGCGACCCGCGAGACCGAGAACTCGCTGGAGCTGCGTACCCGCGACCGCTACCGCAAGCTGATCGGCAAGATTGACAGCACCCTCAAGCGCCTGGAAGCCGGCGACTACGGCTACTGCGTGGACACCGGTGAAGAAATCGGCCTGGAGCGCCTGGAAGCGCGCCTGACCGCCGAGCGCACCATCGACGCCCAGGAGCGCTGGGAGCACCTGCAGAAGCAGCAGGGCGACTGATTCCTGATCGTTGTGTGGTCATGCGAAAAACCCGGCCTCGGCCGGGTTTTTTGTTGGGTGTGGTTGGCTGGGTAGAACGGCGCCTTCCAGGTATCGGGTGGAGCCTGCGGGTGGGTCCGGGCAGGACACGCTGCAAGTACATCCCTGTAAGCTCGGCCGCGGCATCCATGCCGCGGACGGTCCTGCCCGGCCCCACCCGCAGGCTCTCGACGGTTTCCTGCGTGCGCGGTTGCTGTAAAGCCGAGCCCATGCTCGGCTCGGGCCGAAGGCGCGGGCTTGGAGGGAGGAATGAGAGTAAAGACCGCCACTTCGCTCGCCGGGCATGGTCCGGCGCTACCGAAGCCTGCGTGCGCGGCTGCGGCTCTTGACTTGAGTCCGCCTTGTAGCGAGCCGAGCACCGCAGGGGAATCAGGGGCGAAGAGGCGCCGCTGTTTGAGCGCAGCGAGTTCGGCGCCGTCCCCTGATTCACCGAGGAGCACAGGGCACCGGCGCGCAGCGCCGGCTCGCGGATGGTGGAGCGTTTCTTTGGTTACTTTCTTTTCGCGAAAAGAAAGTGACAAGCCCAATCATCGAGGGAGAGCAACGGACCCAGCCAAACGCCCGGCGCCGCTGAATCCGCTGTTCGCAGCATCACTGCAGGTCGCGAAGATTCAACTTCCGCAGCGTCGGGTTCTTCCACGCCGTGATCCCGGCCACGCTCAGCACTGCAAACCCGCCCAGCACCACCGCCGGTACCAGGCCGAGCAGGCGGGCCATGGTGCCGGCATAGAACGCGCCCAGCTCGTTGGACGAGCTGATGAAGATGCCGTTGATCGACGATACCCGCCCACGCATTTCTTCCGGCGTGGCCAACTGCAGGATGGTCGAGCGGATCACCACCGAGACGCCATCGAACGCCCCGTAGAACAGCAGAATCAGTGCCGACAGCCAGAAGTGCTGGGACAGACCGAAGCCGATCACGCACAGCCCGAACCCGGCCACCGCGCACAGCAGCACGCGGCCGGCATTGCGATGCAATGGATGGCGGGCCAGCCACAGGCCCACGCACACCGAACCCAGTGCCGGCATCGCGCGCAGGACGCCCAGCCCCTCCGGGCCGTGGTGCAGGATCTCGTGCAGGAACGCCGGCAGCATCGCCACCACGCCGCCCAGCAGCACCGAGAACATGTCCAGCGCCATCGCGCCGACCATGATGCGGTTGCCGACCACGAAGCGGGCACCTTCGGCGATGCTCTTGAAGATCGGGGCGGCCGGACCGGTGCGCACCGGTTCGTCGACCTTCAGCGTGGCCAGGCAGGCCATCGCCACCAGCGCGAAGGCGGTGGCCACCGCATACGACAGGCCCTTGCCGCCGAAGCCGACCAGCACGCCGCCCAGTGCCGGGCCGGCGACCATGCCGGCCTGGAACACCACCGCACCCAGGCCGGCGCCGCGCGCGAACTGGTCGCGGGCCAGCACGCGGGCGAACAGCGCGTTGTAGATGGGCGAGAGGAACGCCCGGACCATGCCGGTCAAGGCGATGGCCGCATAGATCGGCCACACGCCTTCAAAGGGTAGCCAGCCTGTAGCGACGCCGGTCAATACCAGTGCGGTGGCGATCAGCCCGGAACAGGCGGCCATGCCCAGCCGGCGGCGCGGCAGATGGTCGACCAGGTAGCCGGCAAACGGCGCCACGCAGAAGAACGGCAGCACCTCGGCCAGCCCGATCAGGCCCAGCGAGAACGGATTGCGGGTGACTTCGTAGATATGCCAGCCGACGGTGACCGCAACCACCTGGTAGGACAGCATCGCAAAGATGCGGTAGGCCAGCAGCTTGGCGAAACCGGGCCGGGACAGCAGGCCCAGCGCGGTGTCTTCGGCCGTGGCAGGCTCGCTCACGGCTGTTCGCGCTGCAGCTGCGCCTGCGCGGTCTCGCGGATGAAGGCCAGCATCGCCGCCACGCCGTTGCTGCGGGTGGGTGAGAGGTGGCGGGCCAGGCCGATGTCCTGGATGTAGCTCGGTTCGGTGGCCACGATCTCCTGCGCCGAGCGCCCGGAGTACACGCGCAGGGCCAGGAAGATCAGACCGGAGACGATGGCCGAATCGCTGATGGCGTGGAAGCGCAGCGACTGCGCGTTGCCTTCGGGCACGATCCAGACCATCGACTGGCAGCCCAGCAGGCGATGCTCCTCGGTCTTCCAGTCTTCCGGGAAGGCCGGCAGCTTGCGGCCGAGGTCGATCAGGTACTGGTAGCGCTCGGACCAGTCGCCGAAGAAGCCGAATTCCTCGGCGATGGCGGCCTGGGCCTCGGCGGCGGTGGGTTCAAGCGGGAACGGGGAGTCGATCACAGCAGTCTCTACAGTGGGGGCGTGGCCGGCGGACCGGCCACGGGGCAGGACAGGTCAGCCGCGCTTGCGCGACCAGCGCACGCCCTGCGGGGTGTCGTCCAGCACGATGCCTTCAGCGGCCAGCTGGTCGCGGATGGCGTCGGCACGAGCGAAGTCACGCGCCTTCTTGGCCGCAGCGCGTTCGTCGATCAGGCCCTGGATGCGGGCATCATCACCGTCGTCGCCGGCCGCGGTACCGAACCACTGCGCCGGGTCGGCCTGCAGCAGGCCCAGCGCCAGGCCCGCGCCCAGCAGCTCGCCCTTCAGGCGCGCCTGCTCGGCCGGATCGGTGGCGCGGCGTGCATCGGCGGCGATGCGGGCCACTTCGGCCAGCGCCTGCGGGGTATTCAGGTCGTCGTCCAGGGTCGCTTCGACGCTGGCCGGGATGACCGCCGCGGCCTCGATCGACGCCAGTTCGCGCAGGGTCCCGTACAGGCGGTCCAGGGTGCGCACCGACTGCTCGATCAGGCCGTCGGTCCAGTCCAGCGGCTGCCGGTAATGGGCCGACAGCAGGGCCAGGCGCAGCGCTTCCGGCGGGTGCTGGCGCACCAGGTCGTGCACGCGCTCGATGTTGCCCAGCGACTTGCTCATCTTGGCGCCGCCGAAGTTGAGCATGCCGTTGTGCAGCCAGAAGCGGGCGAAGATCCTGCCGCCGTGGGCGCATTCGCTCTGCGCGATCTCGTTCTCGTGGTGCGGGAACTGCAGGTCGACGCCGCCGGCGTGGATGTCGATGGTCTGGCCCAGATGCGCGGCGGCCATTGCCGAGCACTCGATGTGCCAGCCCGGACGACCACGGCCCCACGGCGATTCCCAGCCGGGCAGGTCGTCGGTGGAGGGCTTCCACAGCACGAAGTCGCCCGGGTCGCGCTTGTACGGGGCGACATCGACGCGGGCGCCGGCCAGCATCTCTTCCGGATCGCGGCGCGAGAGCTTGCCGTAGCCATCGAAGCTGGCCACCGCGAACAGTACGTGGCCCTCGGCGGCGTAGGCGTGGCCGCTGCCGATCAGCTGCTCGATCATGGTGATGATCTGCGGCATGTGCGCGGTCACTTCCGGCTCGATGTCCGGCGGCGCCACGCCCAGCGCGGCCATGTCTTCACGGTAGGCCGCAGCGAAGCGGTCGGTGATGGTGCTGATCGGCACGCACTGTTCGCGCGCGGCCGTGTTGATCTTGTCGTCCACGTCGGTGATGTTGCGGGCGTAGCGCAGTGCGCCGAAACGGCGGCGCAGAAGATCGGCCAGCACCCCGAACACCACCGGGCCACGGGCGTTGCCGATGTGCACGTAGTTGTAGACCGTCGGGCCGCACACATACAGCGTCGGACAGGCCGGGTCGAGCGGGGTGAACGGTTCGAGCTGGCGAGTCAGGTTGTTGTGCAGGCGCAGGGTCATGGGGCTGTGGCTGGGGGACAAGCCTTCGATTTTAGAACGTGTCGAGCCCCTTTGGGGCGCCCGCTGCCACCGGTGGACGCCGCGCCCGCCCAGGGTGGGGTGGGCAGGAGCGGCGTGGACGGGTAATGTTCAGCCCCTTGTGCTCGTCACTGCCTACACTATTGCCGTGTCCTTGCTCCCGTCGCCAATGAAATCCACCGCGTTGCTGACCCTGGCCTGCCTGTCGGCGCTGCCCGCCGTGGCCCTGGCGCAGGAGGCCGAGCCCCGCAACCGGGTGGTGATCGTGGAGAACGTGAAGTTCGACTATGCCCAGGTGCTGAACGTGGAGCCGGTGTTCCAGACGCTGCGCGCGACCCGTACCGAGGAGCATTGCGAGCCGGTATCGACCCGCACCCTGGCCCCGGTCAACGTCACCGGTGAAGAGCCGGTGGAGGACAAGGGGCGGATCGGCCGTTTCTGGGATTCGGTGCGCTCGATGTTCAAGCGCAGCGACGAGGAGGCGACCGAAGAGGCCGCCACCGAGACCCCGGCTCCGGCCCCGGCCAACAATGGGCCGATGCTGACCCGTGATTGCCGCATCGTGCCGGTGGGGCGTGAATTCCGCCGTCCCATCGCCTATGACGTGGACTACGTCTACAAGGGCACCAAGTACCGCTCGCGGCTGCCTGAGGATCCCGGCAACCGGCTCAAGATCCGGGTGTCGATCACCCCATGGGTCGGCCCCGAGCAGGGCACCGCCAGCAATCCCTGATTTCGGGACCGCTGCCCCTTGCGCCGGCTCCGGCCACATGCAAAGATTGCCGGCCATGAAGCTCACCGACTTCCAGCACGACAGCAGCGCAGCCCGACAGGCGTCGGGCATGACCTCGCGTGCGCGTCGACCGGAACCCCACATTCTCGCTGGGTAACCGGAGCTTTTTGCTGTTCGTCCGAAAAAAACCCAGCCCGCCGGCTGGGTTTTTTCGTTTACGCGTTCTGAAAGCTGCAACTGCAACCTTTTCGATCCACCTTTGGTTCCTGCTTTCCCTTCCACCGCGTCGAACCCGGCGCCGCTACGCAAGGAAAAATGATGTCTCCCAAGCACTTCCTGAACACCCAGGACTGGAGCCGCAGCGATCTCGACGCGCTGCTGACCCAGGCGGCGCTGTTCAAGCGCAACAAGCTCGGCGACCAGCTCAAGGGCAAGTCGATCGCGCTGGTGTTCTTCAATCCGTCCATGCGCACCCGCACCAGCTTCGAGCTGGGGGCGTTCCAGCTCGGTGCCCACGCGGTGGTGCTGCAGCCGGGCAAGGATGCGTGGCCGATCGAGTTCAATCTCGGCACGGTGATGGATGGCGATACCGAAGAACACATCGCTGAGGTGGCCAAGGTGCTGGGCCGTTACTGCGACATCATTGCGGTGCGTGCGTTCCCGAAGTTCCAGGATTGGGCCTACGACCGCCAGGATGTGGTCCTGCAGAGTTTCGCCAGGTACTCGCCGGTGCCGGTCATCAACATGGAGACCATCACCCATCCGTGCCAGGAACTGGCCCACATCATGGCACTGCAGGAGCACTTCGGCACCCAGGACCTGCGTGGCAAGAAGTACGTGCTGACCTGGACCTATCACCCCAAGCCGCTGAATACCGCCGTGGCCAACTCGGCGCTGACCATCGCCACCCGCATGGGCATGGACGTGACCCTGCTGTGCCCGACCGCCGACTACATCCTCGACGACCGCTACATGGGCTGGGCCGAGCAGAACGTGGCCGAGAGCGGCGGTTCGCTGAAGATCAGCCATGACATCGACAGCGCCTACGCTGGTGCCGATGTGGTCTACGCCAAGAGCTGGGGCGCGCTGCCGTTCTTCGGCAACTGGGAGCCGGAAAAGCCGATCCGCGACCAGTTCAAGCACTTCATCGTGGACGAGCGGAAGATGGCGTTGACCAACAACGGCGTGTTCAGCCACTGCCTGCCGCTGCGCCGCAACGTGAAGGCTACCGACGGCGTGATGGATTCGCCGCAGTGCATTGCCATCAACGAAGCCGAGAACCGACTGCACGTGCAGAAGGCGATCATGGCCGCCGTTGCCGGGCGCTGATTTCCAGGCATTGAAACAATCCGCCGGGCATGGCCCGGCGCTACCCCACCCGATTGGACATTACCCCCATGAGCAACAAAGACGTCGTTCTCGCCTTCTCCGGCGGCCTGGATACCAGCTTCTGCGTGCCTTACCTGCAGGAGCGCGGCTACAACGTGCACACCGTGTTCGCCGATACCGGCGGCGTGGATGATGAAGAGCGCGATTTCATCGAAAAGCGTGCCGCCGAGCTGGGCGTCACCAGCCATGTGACCGTCAATGGCGGCCCGGCCATCTGGGAAGGCTTCGTCAAGCCGTTCGTGTGGGCCGGCGAAGGCTACCAGGGCCAGTACCCGCTGCTGGTGTCCGACCGCTACCTGATCGTCGATGCCGCGCTGAAGCGTGCCGCCGAACTGGGCACCAACATCATTGCCCACGGCTGCACCGGCATGGGCAACGACCAGGTCCGCTTCGACCTGGCGGTGAAGGCGCTGGGCGACTACCAGATCATCGCGCCGATCCGCGAGATCCAGAAGGAACACACCCAGACCCGCGCCTACGAGCAGAAGTACCTGGAAGAGCGCGGCTTCGGCGTGCGCGCCAAGCAGCAGGCCTACACCATCAACGAGAACCTGTTGGGCGTGACCATGTCCGGCGGCGAGATCGACCGTTGGGAAGCGCCGGGCGAAGGCGCGCGTGGCTGGTGCTCGCCGCGCAGCGAGTGGCCGGAACAGGCGCTGACGGTCTCCCTGAAGTTCGTCGAAGGCGAAGCGGTTGAACTGAACGGCAAGGCGCTGCCGGGCGACCAGATCCTGGCCCAGCTCAACAAGCTGTTCGCCCCGTATGGCGTTGGCCGCGGCGTGTACACCGGCGACACCGTGATCGGCCTGAAGGGCCGCATCGTATTCGAGGCCCCGGGCCTGGTCTCGCTGCTGGCCGCACACCGCGCGCTGGAAGACGCCGTGCTGACCAAGCAGCAGAACCGCTTCAAGCCGGACGTGGCGCGCAAGTGGGTGGAGCTGGTGTACGAAGGCTTCTACCACGACCCGTTGAAGACCGACATCGAAGCGTTCCTGAAGTCCTCGCAGGCCAAGGTGAACGGCGAGGTGGTACTGGAAACCCGTGGTGGCCGCGTCGATGCAGTGGCGGTGAAGTCGCCGCACCTGCTCAACACCAAGGGTGCCACCTACGCGCAGTCGGCCGACTGGGGTGTGGAAGAGGCCGAGGGCTTCATCAAGCTGTTCGGCATGAGCTCGACGCTTTACGCGCAAGTCAACCGCTGAGCGGTTGACCACGCATTCCGCCTTAACCCTGCGCCGTTGGCGCGCCCCCTTCAACAAGAAGGGGGCTCTCCACCAGACGCATTACGGTAGCGCCGGGCCATGCCCGGCGGAATTCCACAGGATCTTTGATTCATGCTTGAACAGACGCTCTCGCATCTGCAGGCCCTGGTGTCCTTCGACACCCGCAACCCGCCGCGTGCGATCACCACCGGTGGGATCTTCGATTACCTGCGCGACAACCTGCCCGGGTTCAACGTCGAGGTGATCGACCATGGTGCCGGTGCGGTCAGCCTGTACGCCGTGCGCGGTACGCCGAAGTACCTGTTCAACGTGCACCTGGACACGGTGCCGGACTCGCCGCACTGGAGTGCCGACCCGCACGTGATGCGGCGCCTGGATGACCGCGTGGTCGGCCTGGGTGTATGCGACATCAAGGGTGCGGCCGCTGCACTGGTGGCTGCGGCCAATGCCAGCGATGGTGATGCCGCGTTCCTGTTCTCCAGCGACGAGGAAGCCAACGATCCGCGCTGCATTGCCGCGTTCCTGGCCCGCGGCATTCCGTACGAAGCGGTGCTGGTGGCTGAGCCGACCATGAGTGAAGCGGTGCTGGCGCACCGTGGCATCAGCTCGGTGCTGATGCAGTTCGCCGGCCGTGCCGGGCATGCCTCCGGCAAGCAGGATGCCGCCGCCAGCGCGCTGCACCAGGCCATGCGCTGGGGCAACCGCGCGCTGGACCATGTGGAATCGCTGGCTTCGGCGCGCTTTGGCGGGCTGACCGGCCTGCGCTTCAACATCGGCCGCGTCGAAGGTGGCATCAAGGCCAACATGATCGCGCCGGCCGCCGAAGTGCGCTTCGGTTTCCGCCCGCTGCCGTCGATGGATATCGACGCGTTGCTGGCGACCTTTGCAGGCTTCGCCGAACCGCAGGCAGCCCTGTTCACCGAAACCTTCCGTGGCCCGAGCCTGCCGGCCGGTGACATCGCCGAGGCCGAGAACCGTCGCCTGCTGGCGCGCGACGTGGCCGACGCATTGGATCTGCCGATCGGCAACGCGGTGGACTTCTGGACCGAAGCCTCGCTGTTCTCCGCCGCCGGTTACACCACGCTGGTGTTCGGCCCGGGCGACATCGCCCAGGCCCATACCGCCGATGAGTTCGTGACGCTGGACCAGCTGCAGCGCTACACCGACGCCGTACATCGCATCATCGCCGCCGGCGCCTGATTCTTCCCTTTCCGACGAAAACGAAATGTCTCCTGCCCTCCAGCCCCACCGCCAGACCCGCCAGACCATCGTGCGCCTGCTTTCCAGCATGGCCAGCGCGAAGGAGATCAGCCAGTACCTCAAGCGCTTCTCGCAGCTGGACGCCAAGCGCTTCGCCGTGGTCAAGGTCGGCGGCGCGGTGCTGCGCGACGATCTCGACGCGCTGACCTCCTCGCTGTCGTTCCTGCAGGAAGTCGGGCTGACCCCGATCGTGCTGCACGGCGCCGGCCCGCAGCTGGATGCCGAGCTGTCGGCGGCCGGCATCGAGAAGCAGACCGTCAACGGCCTGCGCGTGACCTCACCGGAAGCGCTGGCGATCGTGCGCCGGGTGTTCCAGCAGTCCAACCTGCGCCTGGTCGAGGCGCTGCAGCAGAACGGCGCGCGCGCCACTTCGATCACCGGTGGCGTGTTCGAGGCCGAGTACCTGGACGTGGATACCTACGGCCTGGTCGGCGAAGTGAAGAAGGTCAACCTGGCGCCGATCGAGGCCAGCCTGCGTGCCGGCTCGATCCCGGTGATCACCAGCCTGGGCGAGACCGCCGGCGGCCAGATCCTCAACGTCAACGCCGACTTCGCCGCCAACGAGCTGGTACAGGAACTGCAGCCGTACAAGATCATCTTCCTGACCGGAACTGGTGGCCTGCTGGATGAGGCGGGCAACGTGATCGATTCGATCAACCTGTCCACCGAGTACGACCACCTGATCGCGCAGCCGTGGATCCACGGTGGCATGAAAGTGAAGATCGAACAGATCAAGGATCTGCTCGACCGGCTGCCGCTTGAATCGTCGGTGTCGATCACCCGGCCGGCCGACCTGGCCAAGGAACTGTTCACCCACAAGGGCTCGGGCACGCTGGTGCGCAAGGGCGAAAAAGTGCTGCGCGCCACCGCCTGGAACGAACTGGACCTGCCGCGCCTGAAGGGCCTGATTGAATCCAGTTTCGGCCGCACCCTGGTGCCGGACTACTTCGAGAAGACCCGGCTGCTGCGCGCCTATGTCAGCGAGAACTACCGCACCGCGGTGATCCTCACCGACGAGGCCGAAGGCGTGTACCTGGACAAGTTCGCCGTGCTCGACGATGCACAGGGCGAAGGCCTGGGTCGCGCGGTCTGGAACGTGATGCTGGAGGAAACTCCGCAGCTGTTCTGGCGTTCGCGCCACGGCAACCCGATCAACCATTTCTACTACGCCGAATCCGATGGCTGCTACAAGCAGGACCACTGGAAGGTGTTCTGGTACGGCGCCGATGGCATCGACCGCATCCGTACCTATGTCGAACACTGCGCCCAGCGCGCCCCGAGCCTGCAGGGCTGAACGATGAACAACCCGGACGCCTGGAACCTGGTACCCACCCTGCGTGGTCAGCACGTTTCGTTGCAGCCGTTGCAGGATGAGCACGTGCCCGGCCTGCGTGCTGCGCTGGAAGGCAGCGGGCTGGACCAGCTCTGGTACACCCAGGTGCCGTCGCCGGAGCGCACCGAGGCCTATGTGCAGGCCGCGCTGCAGGCGCAGGCCGAAGGCAGGGTGCTGCCGTTCGTGATCTGTGATGCGGCCGGCGGCATCGTCGGCAGCACCCGCTTCTACGACCTGGACGCCAGCGTGCCCAAGCTCAGTCTGGGCTACACCTGGTACGCCCCGCGCGTGCAGCGCACCGGTGCCAACACCGAGGCCAAGCTGTTGCTGCTGCAGCATGCGTTCGAGGCCATGGGCTGCATCAGCGTGGTGCTGGAAACCAGCTGGTTCAACTTCACCTCGCGCACCGCCATCGCCCGCCTCGGCGCCAAGCAGGATGGCGTGCTGCGCAACCACAAGCGGCATGCCGACGGCACGCCGCGCGACACCGTCATCTTCTCCATCATCGATGCGGAATGGCAGGGCGTGAAGCGCCACCTGCAGTTCCGCCTGGACAGTCACGCATGAACGATTCGACTTTCACCCTGGGCATCGTCGGTGCCCGCGGCCATACCGGCGCCGAGCTGATCAAGCTGGTGGCCGCGCACCCGCGCCTGGAACTGGCCTTTGTGTCCTCGCGCGAGCGCGCCGGGCAGCGCCTGTCCGATCACCATCCGGAATTCCAGGGGGACCTGCAGTATGAGAACCTGGACGCCGATGCCGTGGCGGCCAAGGGCGTGGATGCGGTGATCCTGGCCCTGCCCAATGGCCTGGCCGCCCCGTTCGTGGCCGCGCTGGAAGCGGCGAAGCCGGACACGGTCATCGTCGACCTGTCGGCCGATTATCGCTTCGACCACAGCTGGTATTACGGGCTGCCGGAACTGACCCGGGGCCGCTACAACGGCCAGAAGCACATCAGCAATCCGGGCTGCTATGCCACGGCGATGCAGCTGGCGGTGCATCCGCTGCTGGATCTGCTGGCCGGTCCGCCGCAGTGCTTTGGTGTGTCCGGTTACTCAGGCGCCGGCACCACGCCCTCGGACAAGAACAACGTTGAACTGCTGGCCGACAACCTGATGCCGTATGCATTGACCAATCACGTGCATGAGCGCGAGGTGTCGGTGCGACTGGGCGTGGCCGTCGAGTTCATGCCGCACGTCGCGCCGCACTTCCGTGGCATCACGCTGACTGCGAACCTGTGGCTGAATCGCGCGCAGACCCGCGAGCAGATCGTCGAACGCTTCCAGCAGGCCTATGCCGGCGAACCGCTGATCGAGGTGGTGGATGAAGCGCCGTGGGTCAGCCGCATCGCCGGTCGTCATGGCGCCCAGGTCGGTGGCTTCACCCTGGCCCCGGGCGGCAAACGGGTGGTGGTGGTGGCGACCCTGGACAACCTGCTCAAGGGCGCGGCCACCCAGGCCATGCAGAACCTCAATCTCGCGCTGGGCATCGACGAACTGACGTCGATCCCGCACTGACCCCGCCTTCCGGAGCCCCCATGGCAGACCTTCTTTGGCAGAAGCCCGGCGTCGCTGTCGACGCCCAGATCCAGACCTTCCTCGCTGGCGACGACGTGATCCTCGACCGCGAGTTCTTCCTGCACGACATCGCCGCCAGCGCCGCGCATGCGCAGGGCCTGCAGCACATCGGCATCCTCAGTGCCGACGAGCTGGCTGGACTGCTGCGCGAACTGGAGGTGCTGGCGCAGGACTTCCGCGACGGCCGCTTCGTGCTGGACGCGCGGTACGAAGATGGTCACTCGGCCATCGAAGTCCGCCTGACTGAACGCCTCGGCGATGCCGGCCGCAAGATCCACACTGGCCGCAGCCGCAACGACCAGATCCTGGTGGCCACCCGCCTGTGGCTGAAAGAGAAGCTGCAGCGCGTGGCGCAGGTCAGTACCGACGTGGCCAAGATTGCACTGGACCGTGCGCAGGCCGAGAAGGATCTGCCGATTCCCGGCTATACCCACATCCAGCGTGCCGTGGTGTCCTCGGCAGGCATGTGGTGGGCCGGTTGGGCCGAAGCCTTCATCGACAACGCCATCCGCGCGCGCGACACCCATGCACTGGTGGATGCCAACCCGCTCGGCACTGCCGCCGGCTACGGCGTGAACCTGCCGCTGGACCGTGAGCACACCACCGCCGCGCTCGGCTTCGCGCGCATGCAGATCTCGCCGATCTATGCCCAGCTGTCGCGCGGCAAGTTCGAGCTGGCTGCGCTGGAAGCGCTCGGTGGTGCCACGCTGGACCTGCGCCGCATCGCCTGGGACCTGTCGCTGTTCACCAGCGCCGAGTTCGGCTTTGTTGCGTTGCCGGCGCAGTACACCACCGGCAGCTCGATCATGCCCAACAAGCGCAACCCGGATGTGATCGAGCTGATGCGTGCCACCCACGCCAGCGTGGCCGCCGCGCGTACCGAGATCGAACAGTTGCTGTCGCTGCCGTCGGGTTATCACCGTGACCTGCAGTCGTCCAAGGGCGCCATCTTCCACGGTTTCGGCCGTGGCCTGGCCGCGCTGGAGCTGCTGCCGGCGCTGCTGGCCAATCTGGAATGGCGCGATGACAAACTGCGCGCGGCGATCGACTCGGGCATGTATGCCACCGATGTGGCGGTGGAAGCGGCCGTGGCCGGTGTGCCGTTCCGCGAGGCCTACAAGGCCGCGGCGGCCGGTGCCGACAGTGCAGGGCAGGGACGCACGCCGGAGGGCAGTCTGGCCGCGCGCGTGTCGCCGGGCTCGGCCGCCGATCTGCGCCTGGATGAACTGCGCGCACGCTGGCAGGCGCTGTCCTGATGGCCGGCACCGTCTACCTGGTGCTGGCCATGCGTCGGCCTGATTTCAACGCGGCGGCCGTACAGCCGCACCGCGACTTCCTTGATGCGTTGCAGGCGCAGGGCAAGCTGCAGCTGACCGGCGGCTTCGCCGATGGCAGTGGTGGCGCCTACGTGCTGTGCGACGTGGACAGCCTAGCGCAGGCGCAGGCCATCGTCGCCACCGATCCGCTGGTGACGATGCAGGCCTCCGACCTGACCGTGCACGAATGGAACACCCGCTGAGGCCCTGACTGATGACCCTGCATGCCAGCCACGTCGCTTCGCCGTTCCCGGAACAGGCGCTGCCGCCGTGGCGGCGTGCGGTGCTGAAAGTGGGCAGCAGCCTGCTGGCCGCCGATGGCGGTGGCCTGTCGCCGCGGCATGCGCTGGGCCTGGCCCAGTTTGTCTCGGCCAACGTGCTGGCTGGGCGCGAGGTGGTGATCGTATCGTCCGGCGCGGTAGCGGCCGGTCGCGCGATCCTGCCGCGCGCCGACGAGCCCGGCGCGGCGATGGCCGCACGCCAGGCCCTGGCAGCGCTGGGCCAGGCGCAGCTGATCGGGCTCTGGCAGCGCTTCTTCGAGCGCCCGGTGGCGCAGGTGCTGCTGACCCACGACGACCTGCGCAACCGCCGCCGCTATCTCAATGCACGCGCCACGCTCAGCGAGCTGCTGCGGCTGGGCGCGCTGCCGGTGGTCAACGAGAACGACACCGTGTCGGTGGACGAGCTCAAGCTCGGTGACAACGACAACCTGGCCGCGACGGTGGCCGCGCTGGTCGATGCCGATGCGCTGTTCATCGCTACCGACATCGACGGGCTGTATAGCGCCGACCCGCGCAGCGTGGCTGACGCACGGCCGCTGCACGATGTCGCAGAGCTGAGTGATGAGGTGCTGGCGATGGCCGGCGGCGCGGGCTCGCGCGCTGGTACCGGCGGCATGCGCACCAAGCTGGAGGCCGCGGCGAAGGCCGGTCGCCTCGGCATCGAAACCTATCTGTTCAACGGCCGCAGTGGCGCGGTGGTACGCGCGCTGGCACAGGATCGCCTGTTCGGTACCCGCATTCATGCCGCACGCAGCCGCGAAGCGGCCCGCAAGCATTGGCTGCGCCACGCACCGCTGGCCGAAGGCGCGATCCTCATCGATGCCGGCGCGGCGCAGGCGATGCGCGAGAAGGGCGCCTCGCTGCTGCCCGGCGGCATCACCGGTGCCGAAGGGGCGTTCCGCCGTGGCGACATGGTGCAGGTGTGCTGGGACGCACCGCAGGGGCGGGTGTGCATCGCCCGTGGCGTCAGCCAGTACGCGGCCGATGACGTGCGCCGCATCGCAGGCCGCCATTCGCGCGACATCCAGGCCGTGCTCGGCTACAACTACGGTGGCAGCGTCGTCCATCGCGACGACCTGGTGCTGCCATGACCGGTTTGAAGGACATCCCGATGAGCAATATCCAAGCGCAGGCGCGGGCCTGCCGTGACGCGGCCCAGGTGGTTGCCGGCCTCGACAGTGATGCCCGGCGGGCGCTGCTGCTGGGCATGGCGCAGGCGCTGGAAGTGAACGCCGGGTTGATCCTGGCCGGCAACGCGCGCGATCTGGCGGCGGCGCGCGACAAGGGGGTGGGCAGTGCCATGCTCGATCGCCTGGCACTGGACCCGCCGCGCCTGTTGGCGATGGCCGAAGCGGTGCGCGAAGTGGCGGGGCTGCCCGATCCGGTCGGCCAGGTGACCCGCGACGACGTGCGCCCGAACGGCATCCGCGTGCAGAAGGTGCGCGTGCCACTGGGCGTCATCGCGATGATCTACGAGGCGCGCCCGAACGTGACCGCAGAAGCGGCGGCGCTGTGCCTGAAGGCCGGCAACGGCGTGATCCTGCGCGGCGGTTCCGAAGCGATCCATTCCAACACCGCCATTGCCCAGGCGCTGGCCGGTGCCTTGCAGGCCCATGGCGTACCGCCGGCCGCGGTGACCGTGCTGACCGACCTGCGCCGCGAAGCCATGCTGGAGCTGCTGCAGCTGCACGAACTGATCGACCTGGCGATTCCGCGTGGCGGCGAAGGCCTGATCCGTTTCGTTGCCGAGCATGCGCGGGTGCCGGTGATCAAGCACTACAAGGGCGTGTGCCATCTGTTCGTGGACGCCAGCGCCGACCTGGAAAAGGCCATCGACCTGCTGGTGGATGGCAAGTGCAGCCGGCCGGCGGCCTGCAATTCGCTGGAGACGTTGCTGGTGCACCGAGAGGTGGCCGATGCGTTCCTGCCGCACGTGGCGCAGGCGCTCGGCGAGCGTGGCGTGCAGCTGCGTGCCGATGCGGATGCGCACCCCCTGTTGCCGGGTAGCACGCTGGCCACCGAAGACGACTACGCTGCCGAGTTCCTCGATCTGGTGCTGGCGGTGCGCGTGGTCGACGATCTGGATGCGGCCATCGCGCACATCCGGACCTACACCTCCGACCATACCGAAGTGATCGCCACTGAAGACAGCGGCAATGCCGAGCGCTTCGTCAATGCGCTGCGCTCGGCGGTGGTGATGGTCAATGCGTCCTCGCGCTTCTCCGATGGTGGCCAGCTGGGGCTGGGCAGCGAGATCGGCATATCCACCACGCGCCTGCATGCGTACGGGCCGATGGGGCTGGAAGCGCTCACCGTCGAACGCTTCGTGGTGCGTGGCGAAGGGCAGACCCGCCGCTGATGTCCTGGCCGCCAGGCCTTCGGACCCGGTAGATCCACGCCATGCGTGGATGAGACCCCGGTGCCGACCAAGGTCGGCACCCACCGGGTTGTCGGGCTACACCACTTCGCGGCGGATGCCGACCGGACGTGCGTGCTCGTCCATGTGCAGCGTCGCCGCCTTGCACTGGGCCAGGCGCTCGGCCAGGCCGGTACTGGCGCCCAGGTCCGCTGCCACCTCGTTGACGCTGGCCAGCGGCCGCGGCAGTCGCCGGTCCCGTCCGCGGAAGCGCGCACGGTTGTACTCGGCCCAGCTGATCAGCAGCACACTGGCGCACAACAGCATCACCGGCAGCGCCACCAGCACGTAGGGGTCGAACTGGTTCTGCCGCTCATACAGCTGCTGCCATGCCATCTGGCCGCCGACCAGCCACGACACCAGCGTCACCAGGGGTGCCCACAGGTAGAAGTAGAAGCCCCAGAACGCCAGGGTGACAAATCCCCAGGCCGTGCGCTGGAACCGCGGCTGGCGGTGCGGCTTGCGGATCATCCGCGAATCGAATCGGTTGGACGGGTGCTGTGCGTTCATCGTATTCCCCGATCAGGGCTGGTCCAGGTGGCGCGCTTGCGACGGCGTCGCAGCAGCGTCTTCGGCAACGCCACCAGGGTGGTGGAAAGGCTGATCAGCCAGTACGCCATCGGGTACCAGATGACCCAGAAGTAGTTGCGTCCAATCTGTGTTTCGTAACGCCGGTCAATGATCAGACTGCTGGCGAACTGCAGCAGGCAGACCAGCGCCAGGATCACGCCATGCCATTGAGGAAGCAGGCTGGCGATGTACAGCTGGGGCGGCATCGGGAAGAACTTGCCCAGCACCCACAGCACGACGATGAACAGCATCGTGTAGGCCCAGATCACGCTCAGTACGTACTCCAGCAGCACGCCCCACATCCGGCGCTCGCGCCAGTTCAGCAGAGAGCGGGCGTGGCGAAGCATGACTTCCACGCCGCCCTGCGCCCAGCGCAGGCGCTGCCGCCACAATCCCTTCAGTGTTTCCGGCATCAGAATGAAGCACAGGGCGTTGGGCTCGTAGCGGATGTCCCAGTGCCCGCGCTGCAGGCGCCAGCTGATGTCGATGTCTTCGGTCACCATGTCGTCCGACCACCAGCCCACCTGGTGCAATGCAGTGCGACGGAAGCCGGCAATCACCCCGGAAATGGTGAAGATGCGCCCGTACACGCGCTGCGCCCGCTTGATCATGCCGATGATGGAGGAGAACTCGGCCACCTGCAGACGGCCAAGCAGGGTGGAGCGGTTGCGGATGCGCGGATTGCCGGTGACCGCGCCGACCCGGTTGCCGCTGACCAGGTGCCAGACCATCCAGTGCAGTGCGTGTTCCTCCAGCATGGCATCGCCGTCGATGCACACCAGGTACTCCGAGCGCGCCGCCAGCGCGCCCATGCGCAACGCATTGGCCTTGCCCAGATTGCGGTCCAGGTGCAGCACGCGCAGCCGCGGATGCTGGGCCGCCAGCGCGTCCAGGCGCGCACCGGTGTCGTCACTGCTGCCGTCATCGATGGCGATCACCTCGTAATCGGTCGGGTAGCGCTGGTTGAGCGCAGCCCCGAGGGTGTCGTCAAGATTCTCCGATTCGTTGTGGCAGGGAATCAGCAGGGTCGCGAACGGCGGATCGACCATCAGCGGTGGGTCGCTGCGTGGGCGCGAATGGCGTTCGCGCCGGTAGTAGTAGTACAGACCGCCGGACATCCAGAAGAACGCCATCACCATCGGGTAGTAGAAGGCGAACTGGAACAGGATCAGCAGCAACGGATGCATGTCCACGTCACTTCTCCGGATACGGGAAGTTGCCGGCGGACATGGCCGCACGGGCATCGTGGGTGGAGGGCTGGTCGGCGATGAAGTCATCCGGGTACCAGGCGAAGTGGTGCACACCCTGTGCCTGCAGCTGGCGGATCTGCGCGCGCAGGCGGTCGGCGGGAATCGGCTGGCCCGTGCGCCAGTCGACGGTCTGCAGCTCGAACAGCGTGTGCTGCAGTTGTGGATCGTGGCGGCGTACGGCGGCCAGCAGCTGGTCAAGCCAGCGCTCCGGATGCTTGCTGCCCTCCATCCACGGCATTGCCATCAGCGCAGTCTGGTCGTAGGCCTTGTTGAACAGGTCCAGGCGTTGCGCGAACCAGGCTTCGCTCTGCGGGCGCAGCACCGGTTCGGCATACAGGTTGCGCACGGTGGCCAGTTTCGGCCGCCAGCGTTGCGCGCGGTCGCGCAGGGCCAGGGTGAAGTCGATCAGCGCCTGGGTGCGCGCGCTGCCATCGCTCCCCGCCGGCAGCGACGGCAGCTCGGTGTCGCGCAGGTAGCCATCGTCGTGGAACAGCAGGCCTTCGAAGTAGGAATTGACCGCCAGGTCCTCGTAGAGGTCGAGCATGATCTGGCGCGCCTTCGGGTTGGTGAAGTCCAGCCGGTACATGCCATCGGCATCGCCGTTGTGGATGGCCAACGCCTTGCGCTGCACCGGGTCGGGCAGTTCGAAGCCCAGCACCGGCAACCACGCATACACCTTTACCCCTGCGCGGGATTTCAGCTGCCAGGCCACGCGGCTGAACAGGTCCGCGCGCATCGGCATGTGGCGGTTGGGGAAGTACAGCGCATCGGCGGTGTTGTTGCCGTCGGCGTCGGCGAAGGCCTGCAGGTAGACGTGGGTGGGTGCGATGCGCTTGACCCGTTCGATCAGCGCGTCGAGGTTGCGCGCCTGCTGCGCCGGGTTGGGGTCATACACATCATCCAGGTCGATCTGCAGGGCGCGGATGCCATCGAGTGCCGCGTCGCGGCGCAGTTCGAACGCCAGTCCTTCCACGGTCGGGTTGTCGCTGACCAGGAAACGCGCCAGGCCGTGCAGGTCACGGGTGACCGGTGTGCTGCGCCCCTCCAGGTCGAACGACACCGGCATGCCCAGCTGCTCGGCGATGTCGTTGCTCAGCTGGTTGTAGGCCGCGTACGGCCACACGATCGCGCGGGGGCGTACGCCAAGATGCTGCTCGATCCGCTGCGCACTGCGGGTCAGGTCGGCGCGCAGGCGCTGTTCGTACTGCGTCTGGGTCTCATAGCTGCGCGTGGAAGGCGAGTAGACCCGGGTCACGACGGCCGGAGTGGAGTTTCCCTGCGGATTGGCAAGCACGCCATGGTGCAGGTTGTCGGTATGGCTGGCCACTTCGATCAGGCCGCTGTCATGCATCTGCTTCAGCTGCGCCCAGGTGAGGAAATCGTCGTGGCCGAACGGGCGGTAGCCGTAGTCGATGGTGCGCCCCGGCGCCATGTCCATGTAGTCGGTGATCACCGCCACCAGGGCCGGGTAGCGATAGGCCTGCAGCAACGGGAACGCCTTTTCGTAGACACTGCGCAGGCCGTCATCGAAGGTCAGCAGCACCGGCTGCGGTGGCAGCGTGGCGCGGCCCTGCGAGGCATCGATCACCTGCGACAGCGACACCGGGTGGTAGCCATGCGCCCCCAGCCAGTCCAGGTGTGCGGCGAAGTTCTGCGTGCTCACCGCATAGGTATCGGCATCGCCCTTGGCGGCCACCTGGTCGCGGATATCGTGGTAGCTGAGGATCAGCAGCCCGTTGTCGGCCGCATCGAGATGCGCGGCCTGCTGTGCCAGTGCGGTCGGTGCGGTGCTGAGCAACAGCAGCAGGATCAGTCGCAGGATGCGGGCCATGTCAGTCTCCCCAGCGCAATGCGGCTTCGAAGCCGAGATGGCGTTCGCGGTGGCCGTCGTAGACCGGCCGCGACCAGCGCACGCCGTACTCGAGCACACGGCCCGGCCCCAGCTGCCACTCATGCTGGTAGGACACCGATGGCACCAGCGCGCTGCCGAAGCCGTCCTGCCAGTAGTCCCCCAGCGAAACCGTCAGCCGGTGCCGGAAGTGGCGTTCGTAGTGCCGCCACAGCTGCTGGTCGATGCGCAGCCCGATCTCGACCATGCGGTCGCGTGACGGGTTGAAATAGGGCGCATCAGCGCGGCTGCCGCGACTGGTGTAGGCACTGGCCAGGCCGTCGACCAGCCAGCGCGGTCGGGTCAGCAGGCGCTGCTCGAGGGCGGTACTGAACAGCTCGCGATGATTGCCGTCGTCGTAGCGGAAGCGGCTGGCGCCGAACAACCAGTGGGTCAGCTCACTGCGCCGGTAGTCCACCCGCGCGCTCAGGCTGTCGGCGGTGATGCCGGCAACGCGCGCCTGCATCGACGCTTCCGGGTCATTGCGCGCGGCCGCAAGGCCGGCGTGCCAGTAGTCGTTGAACTGCCAACCCACGCCGGCACGCAGGCCGGTATCACCCACATGGTCATTGGCGCGCAGCACGGCCGCTTCCGCATCCAGCTGGCCGAAGCGGTAGCGCACGCCTGCGCCGAGCCAGAGCGGGTCGATGCGCTGGTCCTGGAAGTCGACCGAGCGCCGGTCGGCAAAGGCAAACAGCCGCCAGCGATCGTCCAGGATCGGTGACTGCACTTCCACGCCATAGCGACGATCGTTGTTGCCCAAGGGTGAAGTGCCGCCACCACCGGAACTGCGTCCGATGTCGGTCCATGCCTGCACCTGCCACCCGCGATGCACGCGCCATGCCTGGTCCATGCGCTGCACCGCCGGCTGGGTCGGGTAGCGCGCGACCAGGTCGTCGTGCAGCGGTCGCGCCAGGTCATCGCGCTGCAGGGCGACGTAGGCCTCTTCCATGCCCAGCCGCGCTTCCACGTCACGCGGGTCGAGCGCGTGCGCCATCTGCTGCCGCTGCAGGGCCCGGCGTGGCCAGCCGCGCATCATGTACACGCTGCCCAGTGCGCTCTGCAGGCCGCCGTTGCCCGGCGCGATATCCACCATCGATTCCAGGTCGTGCTGCGCGGTGGACAGATCGCCGCTGTAGGCGCGCACCATCGCCAGATTCAGGTCGGCCTCGTAGCGCGACCAGTTCGCATACGGCGATTTGCCATTGCTCCAGCGCCAGGCCGGTTCCTTGTCACGCCACGCCTGCAACAGCTCAATGGCGTTCTCCTGCTGCTCGCTTTCCAGGTAGGCGTAGGCCAGTTGCGAGTGCGAGGCATCGCGTGTGGGGTCGCCGGCCACCGCGGCCTGCAGTACCGGAATGGCTTCCTGCGGGTGCAGCGTTCCCATCAGTGAATCGCCCACCGCAGGCAGTACGTAGTCGGGCAGCGTGTGACCCTCGGCCTGCAGGGCGCGTGCTTCCTCGCGCACCTGGGCGTGGCGCCCCAGCCGGTTGAGCAGGATCAGGCGGTCCATGCGGATGCGCAGCGGAGCCTGGGCCGGTGGCGTGCCTTCGCCGCCCAGATAACGCTGCATGCGCGCCAGCGTGGATTCGGCCTCTTCCAGGCGGCTGTCTTCGCTGCGGCTGTAGGCCAGGCTCCAGACCACCAGCTTGGCCAGATAGTCGCCCTCCAGGCGTTGCTTCTGGGCAGCGTCGAACAGCTGCGGCCGCTGCTGGTAGAGCTCCCAGGCGCGCCATGCATTACCGATGTCGCCCAGGGTCAGGACGCGCAGTTTGAACAGCAGGTCGTCATTGGGCTGTTGTTGGCTCGCACGTTCGATCGCGCCCAGCGCGTCCAGCCAGCGGGCCTGGTCACGGTAGCGGCCGATCTCGGCCAGCGCCGCCTCGCGGTCCGGCGGCGCGGCACTGCTGGCCCAGGCCAGCGCGGAGCAGGCGAGGCCGACGCAGAGCGCCAGCCGGCGGTGGACGACCATTGGGGACCCCCTTGGCTTCCTGACCAGACAACCGTGAAAAATGTGACGCACATCACATGCCAGATTTCTGGATGGCCGTGCCCTGCGTCACTCCCTTCGTGCACTCCCGCCCAGTCAGGACGGGTACAACCCGGACAGCGACCCGCGATGTCATGTCTTGAACGAGAATCCCCCGCGCACCGAGTGGTGGCCTGGGCGGCCGGGCCGCCCCCGTGCCCAATGCCGGCACGCGGCAAGGATGGGCACTCGTGGGCACTATCCGCCCGGAATTGTCAGTTGCGCGTCAAATTTCCCGGAAAGGCGGGTAAGCGCCCGACGGGACCGGCCAAGGCGGCCGGCACGGCTTACCAGAGGTCTTCCAGCTTGCGCGGTTTGCACGCCACCCAGGAGGCGCACAGCATCAGCGTGGCGCAGCCGAACAGGAAGCTGAACGGGAGCGTCCAGCCGTCGCTGACGGTGTGCAGCCAGCCGACCAGGAACGGGCCCAGGCAGCTGAAGCTGTAGCCCACGCCCTGCATGAAGCCGGACAGCGCCGCCGAGCCGGTGGGGGTACGCGTACGCAGGTTGATCAGGGTCAGTGCCAGCGGGAAGGTGGACGGGCCGACGCCGAGCAGGCAAGCCCACAGCAGCGGGGCCTTCATCGGTGCCAGCAGCAGGCCGGTGAAGGCGATCACGAACGAGAAGAAGCCGATCAGCACCAGCGGGAACGGGTTCTGCAGGCGCACCGCCATCGATGGGATGACCAGCGAGGGCAGCAGGCCCAGCGCCGAGAACACCGCCACCATCACCCCGCCGAAGGCCGGCGAGCCGCCGGCCTCCACCACGATGCGCGGCAGCCAGGTGAACATCGAATAGGTCATCAGCGAGGTCATGCCGAACATCAGCGTCATGCTCCAGCCCAGCGACGTGCGCCAGACCTTGCCATGTGGCTGCGCGGTCGGATCGGCAGCATCGGCCTGCGGCTTCGGCGCGCGCCGGGCCAGCATCAGCCACGGCAGCGCGGCGGCCAGCGCCAGCAGTGCCCACATGCCCAGCGACACGCGCCAGCCGGCGGCGTTGGCCACCGGCACCGCCAGCAGCGCCGGCAGCATCGTGCCCAGCTGCAGCACGCTGATGTAGAGCGTGCTCATGGTGCCGACCTTGTTGGCGAAGTAGCGCTTCACCAGCGGTGGCACCACCACGTTGCCGATGCCCATGCCGGCCAGCGCCAGCACCGAACCCAGCAGCAGCATGCCGACATTGCCGGCGCTGGAGCGCAGCAGCAGGCCGGCCATCGCCATCACCATTGCCAGCAGCGTGGTGCGCTCCAGGCCCAGGCGCCGTGCCAGTGCCGGTGTGGCCACGCCGAACAGGGCGAACGAGGCGGTCGGCAGCATGCCCAGCACGCCGGTCATGGTGGTGCCGAAGCCGAACTGCTGGCCGAGCACGTCCAGCAGCGGCGTGATCGAGGTGACGGCGGTGCGCAGGTTGACTGCGGCCAGCAGGATCGCGGCGAAGGCGAGCAGGCGCCCGTGCAGCAGCGACGGCGAATCGGAAGGGGAGGAACTCATCGGTGGTCCTTGCAGGTGACGCACGCCGGAGTGCTGGCATGCAGGGCCGGCATCGGTCTACGCCGACGCGGCAGGGTGGGGGAGGCGCCATTGTACGTGGCTGGCGGGGCCCGGTCCTGTCGGCACGATTTGTCGCGATCTGCATCGCTGGAGGGCGGCGGTTGATGTGCGTCACGTATTCGCCGCAATCCAGCCAAACCCTTGCAGCGCCAGCCTGCGCCCGTGCGGGTGCGGGAGGCACGCTGTGCTCGACGCCGCGTTGAAGTGCGCGCGGTGTCGGAGCGTTGCTAGGTTCGGGCCACCTCCAGGGCGGAAGGATTACAGGGTGGCAAGGACGTTGATTGTGGTCGGTGATGCAACCACCGGCGGTGGCAGGGTCATCACCGGCTCCCCCGCGACCGACATCGAGGGCATGCCGGTTGCGCGGGTGGGCGACAAGGCCACCTGCCCCAGGCACCAGCGCGTGGCATCCGTCGTAAGCGGCGACATCACGCTGACGTTTGAAGGCCAGCCCGCCGCGCGCCACGGCGACCGGCTCTCGTGCGGCTGCTCGCGGATGTCCGGCAAGCAATCCCGCGTCCATGCGGACATGGGCGGCGAAGGTGGCGGGGCTGACAGTGCCAGGCCTGCCGCTGCTGCCTCGGAGCTGGCCCCATTGCCCGCACTGCCGCAGGCCGGCAAGCCGCCTGTGTGCGAGGCGTGCCTGCTGGCCGCTTCGCGCTCAGGCGCGCCGTTCCTGCCTTTGCGCCGCTTGGTTCTGGACGTCTGCAGGCCCTATGCAACAACGTCGCGAATCGTACGAATTGTTGCGGTGGCGCGTTTGTCCATTGGCGCATCGTGCGTTGGCGTTTACACCTTCGCATGCCACCGGAAAAGGGTGGCCGGGACTGCAAAACCCGAGCTGACATGTTGTATACGCTTGCCAGCCGGCGTCGCTTCGCGCGGCGCCGGCTGGCATTCCGTTCGCGTTCCATGGCGGGCGGTGCGTGGGGGTGTGCGCAAGCACATCCGCCCGAACTAAGTCAGCCGGGTTTTTGCAGCCACGTATCGCCCGCCGCCTCTCTGCGGCGGCATCACCGTGTTCCTTGCATGGAGAATGCCCATGAAGACCTCTGATACTTCTTTCCCGCCCACCAGTCACGCGCCGGCCAATGCCGATGCGGCAGGCGCGCCCATCACCTTCGTCGCGCAGTTGCGTGGTATCGACAGCGGGGGCGCGTCCGATGGACGGCCCTGGCCCGAACGCCAGCTCAATCCCGGCCGTTGCATGGCTCTGGCCGATGCCGATTGCGCATTGGCCGGGCTGCGCACCGTGCATGCCATTCTGCTGGCGGCCGAGCGGGCGCGGCAGGATGGTGGGCCGGACCAGGACGTGGGCGACCGCGTGATCGAGGGTCTGATCCAGGCCAGCCGCGCGCTGGGCCTGTACGCCGGCCTCAACGTGCGGCCCTGCTGACGTCGGGCCGTGTGGCGGGGCAGGGCGGCTGCCTTGCCCCGTTGCAGCGCTTCACAGGCAGGGCGCCCGAACAACAGGCACAAAAAAACCCGGAGGACTGTCGTCTTCCAGGCTTCTTGGTGACCACCGAAGTGGTCGGGGAGACAGGATTCGAACCTGCGACCTCTACGTCCCGAACGTAGCGCTCTACCAGACTGAGCTACACCCCGAAGGGAGCCGCCTATTCTAGCGATCTACCCCGATGGCGGCAAGGGGTAAATGCTGTTTTCTTCACACTGCCGAAGCAGTGCCACTTCAGGGAACAAAAAAGCCTGGAGGACTTCACCAGGCTTCAATGCGACCACATGAGTGGTCGGGGAGACAGGATTCGAACCTGCGACCTCTACGTCCCGAACGTAGCGCTCTACCAGACTGAGCTACACCCCGAAGGAGCCGCCTAAGATACCGTGTGAAGGCCAAGGCGGCAAGGATTTTTTACCGCTCAGTGACGATTTTCCTTCTCGATGCGGTTCTGCTCGCGGGCTTCGAACCACATGCCGTTGAGGATGGCCACCGTCGAGGCGAGGCCGGCACCGAGAATCCAGGCGAAATACCACATGGTCAATCTCCTTTGTTCAAGGGGTGTGCCGAGCGTGGCCCGGCACACCGTCAATCAGTATGCGTTCGGGTTGTTGCCCATCTCTTCGCTGGTGGTCTTGCCCTTCAGCACGCGGTACACCCAGGTGGTGTAGGCGAGGATGATCGGCAGGAACACCGCCGTGGCCAGCAGCATGATCCACAGGGTCAGGTGGCTGGACGAGGCATCCCACACGGTCAGGCTGGAGGTGGGCTGGCTCGAGGACGGCAGCAGGAACGGGAAGATGGCAAAGCCGACGGTCAGGATGATGCCGGCGATGGCCGCACCGGAGGCGATGAACGCCAGGCCGCCGCGACGGGCTCGCAGCAGCACCGCGCTGGCCAGCAGGCCGGCCAGGCCCAGCAGCGGCGCCAGGATCGTGGCCGGCATCGCGCTGTAGTTGCGCATCCAGCCACCGGCAGCGCCGAGTTCGGCGGTCTTCAGCAGCGGGTTGGTGGCGCCATCGGTGACCACCTGCGAGGTGATCTGGTAGCCGGGCAGGCCGAAGGCCACCCAGGCACCGCCCACCGCGAACAGCACGAAGGCGATGATCGCGGCGATGCTGCCGAAGCGGGCTGCACGTTCGGCCACCGGGCCGTCGGTCTTGATCACCAGCATGGCGGCACCGTGGGCGACCAGCATCGACACGCTGAGCAGGCCGACCAGCAGCGCGAACGGCATCAGCAGACCGAAGAACGAGCCGGTATAGAAGATGCGCATGCTGTCATCGAAGTGGAACGGCACGCCCAGCAGCACATTGCCCACCGCCACGCCCATGATCAGCGCCGGGATGAAGCCACCAATGAACAGTGCCCAGTCCCAGGTGTTGCGCCAGCGTTCGCTGGGCATCTTGCTGCGGAACTTGAAGCCGACCGGACGCAGGATCAGCGCGAACAGGATCACGAACATCGCCAGGTAGAACCCGGAGAAGCTGACCGCGTACAGCGGCGGCCACGCGGCGAAGATCGCACCACCGCCCAGCACCAGCCACACCTGGTTGCCTTCCCAGACCGGGCCGATGGTGTTGATCACCAGGCGGCGCTCGGCATCGTTGCGGGCGACGAAGGGCAGCAGGGTGCCCACGCCCAGGTCAAAACCATCCATCACGGCAAAGCCGATCAGCAGGATGCCGAGCAGCAGCCACCAGATCACGCGCAGCGTGGTGTAGTCCAGAAGAATGAAATCCATCGTGGTTCTCCTGCCTCAGGCCTGGCCGGCGGCGGGCGCCGAGGCATTGTGGGAAGCATGCGGCTGAGGCGACTGCAGCGACGGCAGCACCTCGTCCGGACCCTTGCGGATCGCCTTGAGCATCAGCTTGATCTCGACCACGATCAGTGCGGTGTAGATCGCGGTGAAGCCGGCCAGGGTCAGCACGATTTCGTGCAGGGCCAGGCCCGATGCCGCATAGAAGGTTGGCAGCACGCCATCAACCGCCCACGGCTGGCGACCGTACTCGGCCACGAACCAGCCGCATTCGATGGCGATCCACGGCGCCGGCAGCGTCCACAGGGCCACCTTGAGGAACCAGCGCTTGTCCTGGAAGTTGTTGCGGCAGGAGTAGTAGAAGGCCAGTGCGAAGAAGGCGATCAGGTAGAAGCCGAGGCCGGCCATCACGCGGAAGGTCCAGAACAACGGCATCACGCGCGGCACGGTATCCATCGCCGCCTGCGAGATTTCCTGCGGGGTGGCGTTGAGGATGTCATCGCGGTAGCGCTTGAGCAGCAGGCCGTGGCCCAGATCCTGCCAGTGGCGATCGAACATCTCGCGCGCTTCGACGTCGTTCTTGTTGGCACGCAGGCGTTCCAGCGCACCGTAGGCCAGCTGGCCGCCACGCACGCGGTGTTCGGCACGCTCGACCAGTTCCAGGATGCCCGGGATCGGCTGGTTCAACGAACGGGTGGCGATCAGGCCCATCAGGTACGGGATCTTCACCGCGTAGTCGTTCTGGTGGGTCGTCTGGTTCGGGATGCCGAAGGCGGTGAAGTCGGCCGGCGCACGCTCGGTTTCCCACATCGCTTCGATCGCGGCCAGCTTCATCTTCTGGTGTTCGCTGGCGGCGTAACCGCTCTCGTCACCCAGCACCACCACCGACAGCGAGGACAGCAGGCCGAACGCCGCGGCGACCGCGAACGAACGACGGGCCAGGTCCTTGTGCTTGTTGCGCAGCAGGAACAGGGCACTGATCGCCATCACGAACACCGCACCGGTCACGTAGCCGGCGCTGACGGTGTGCACGAACTTGGCCTGCGCCACCGGGTTGAACACCACCGCCATGAAGTCGACCACTTCCATGCGCATGGTTTCCGGGTTGAACACCGCACCGGTCGGATTCTGCATCCAGCCGTTGGCGATCAGGATCCAGATTGCCGACAGGTTGGTGCCCAGCGCCATCAGCCAGGTCACCATCAGGTGCTTGACCTTGCTCAGGCGGTTCCAGCCGAAGAAGAACAGGCCGACGAAGGTGGCTTCCAGGAAGAACGCCATCAGGCCTTCGATGGCCAGCGGCGCACCGAAGATGTCACCCACGTAGTGGCTGTAGTAGGACCAGTTCATGCCGAACTGGAATTCCATGACGATGCCGGTAGCGACGCCCATGGCGAAGTTGATGCCGAACAGGACGCCCCAGAACAGGGTCATCCTGCGCCAGATCTCCTTGCCGGTCATCACGTACACGCTCTCCATGATGGCCACCATGAAGGACAGGCCGAGGGTGAGCGGTACGAATAGGAAGTGGTACATCGCGGTCAGCGCGAATTGCAGCCGCGACAGTTCTACGACTGTCTGATCAATCATGGCCTGGCTACCTCGTTGGATAGTGCCGTTGCAGGTGGCGGGAAGGGTGGTCTACGACGTGAATGATGTGACCGACTACTTCAGAAAGCCTTGATCCAGATCAATGTATGAACAGGTCTGCGAAGGGATCGTATGCGAACCCGATGAAGACTGCGACCGCCGGCCGCAGGGGCGGGCTGTTGCCTGCGCCTACAATGCCGTGTCTCCCCCGTTGACCGTGAAGACCCCTTGAGCGCTGCCGAAACGACTTCCGCCAGTCTGTCCCCGGACGCTGAAACCACCCGTCAGCGGCGCGCGCGCACGGCCTGGCTGGCCGATCTGGCGCGGCCCGCACGCGGTCGTCAGCGCCTGGCAGCGTTGTGCATCAGCGTGTCGGGCGCGTTGCTGATCGGGCAGGCCGCCAGCATCGCCTGGCTGGTGCAGCAGGTGCTGGTGGAGCATGCCGCGCTGGCGTCGGGGCTGCCGGTATTGGGTGCGCTGGCGCTGATTCTGGTGCTGCGTACCCTGTTGGGCAGCGCCACCCAGGCGGCGGCCGGCGATGTGGCCGACGCCGCACGGCTGGCATTGCGCGAGCGTGTGTTCGCCCGCCTGCTGGACCATGGCCCGCTGTGGCTGCGCCAACGCCGCACCGGCGAGCTGGGCGAACTGATGCTGCATCACGGCGATGCGATTGAGAATTATTACAGTGGTTTCCTGCCGGTACGGACCGAAGTGGTGGTGGTCCCGCTGCTGATCCTGGCCGCAGTGGCTTGGGTCGACTGGGTGGTGGCGCTGATCCTGCTGTTCACCGCACCGCTGGTGCCGTTCTTCATGATGCTGGTGGGGTGGGGCGCCGAGGCCGCCGGCCGTGCGCAGCTGGGAGAGCTGGCGCGGATGAGTGGCCATTTCGCCGACCGCATCAAGGGACTGGGCCTGCTGCGCCTGTATGGCCGCGGCGAGGCCGAGCTGGAGGGCATCGAGGCGGCGGCCGAGGGCGTGCGCGTGCGTACCCTGAAGGTGCTGCGCATCGCTTTCCTGTCGTCCACGGTGCTGGAATTCTTTGCCTCGGTGAGTGTGGCGATGGTGGCCTTGTACCTGGGCCTGAGCTACCTGGGCATGATGTCGCTGCACGCCAGCGTGCCGAGCCTCGGCGCCGGTCTGTTCTGCCTGCTGCTGGCCCCGGAGTTCTACGCCCCGCTGCGGCGCCTGGCCGCGCACTACCACGACCGCGCCAATGCCTTGGCCGCCGCGGCCGAAGTAGAGCGTCTGCTGCAGTCGTTGCCCGATGAGCAGAACCTGGTCGAGAACGAGACCGCACCGCTGGCGGTGGAGCCGGCCGAGGCCGCATTGCCGCCACTGCAGGCGCGCGGCCTGGTGCTGCGCCCGCTGGGTGCGCCGCAGGATGTACTGCAGAATCTGGACGTGCTGCTGGAGCCGGGACAGCGGCTGGCCCTGGTCGGCCCCAGTGGCAGTGGCAAGAGCACGCTGCTGGAAGCGCTGGCCGGCTGGTTGCCGCCGCGCGCCGGAAAGTTGCAGGTGCGCCCCGGCGTCCAGGTGGCCTATGCCAGCCAGCGCCCGTACCTGTTCCACGGCAGCATCGCCGACAACCTGCGGCTGGCCGATCCCGGGGCCACCGACGCGCGCCTGCGTGCGGTCGCCGAGGCCGCGCAGGTGCTGCAGTTCGCACAGCGCCTGCCGCAGGGGCTGGACACGGTGATCGGCGAGCGCGGCTTCGGCCTGTCCGGTGGCGAAGCACGACGCATCGCCCTGGCCCGCTTGCTGCTGCGCGACCCGCAGGTGCTGCTGCTGGACGAACCCACCGCCTTCCTCGATGCCGATACCGAAGCGGCACTGCTGCGCAGCCTGGCCGCGTATGCGCGCGGGCGCAGTGTGGTGGTGGCCACCCACAGCCCGGCGGTGATCGCCTGGGCCGACCGCTGCCTGCTGCTGCCGGAAGGTCGCCTGGTCGAACCGGCGCAGGCGGTGCGCGCATGAACCGTTCGCCCGATTCGCTGCGCGCGGTGTTCCTGCGCCATCGGCCGCGCCTGCTGCTGACCGTGCTGCTGCTGTGGACCACGATGCTGGCCGGTACCGCACTGCTGGGCCTGTCCGGTGGTTTCCTCACCGCGGCTGCGCTGGCCGGTGCGGCCGGGCTCGGCCAGGGCTTCAACTTCTTCTCGCCGTCGGCCGGCATCCGTGGCCTGACCATGGCCCGGATCGTGTCGCGCTACTTCGAGAAGCTGGTTGGCCACGACGCCACCCTGCGCATCGCCCGCGACCTGCGCGTGTGGTTCTTCCGCCGCGCGCTGCCGCTGGCACCGGCCCGGCTGGGCGCCACCCGTACCGGCGACCTGCTGGCACGCCTGCTCGGTGACATCGGTGAGGTCGATGGCCTGCTGGTGCGCGCCATCGGTCCGCTGCTGGCGCTGGGCGGATTGTCGCTGGTGGCGATTGCTTCGGCGGCGATGATCCTGCCATCGGCGGCGCTGCTGCTGGCGGTACTGGCGGTGCTGATCGCCTTCGGTGTGCCGTGGCTGGGCGTTCGCGGCCGCGATGATGAAGAGGCCGACCGCGCCGCGCATCGCGCCGCGTTGCGCACGGCCGCCTTCGAGGGGCTGGAAGGCGCGGGCGATCTGGCCGCGCTGCATGCCGATGCAGCGTGGCAGCTGAAGGTGCGGGTGGCGGCCAAGCAGCTGGCCTCGCGCGACCGGCGCCGGCGCTGGCGATTGATTGCCGGCTCCACGCTGCATGGGCTGGTCGCCGGGCTTGGGCTGGTGGCCATGCTGGCACTGGCCCTGCACGCTGCCGAGCAGCAGCGCATCGCGGCGGAAATGGCGGCCGGCCTGGTCTTCCTCACCGTCGCGCTGATCGAGCTATGGGCGGGCATGGGCCTGGCCTGGCAGTCGCTGCAATCCGGGCGCATCGCCGCCGATCGCCTGCAGGCCATTGTCGAGCAGCCGCTGACGGTGGAGGACCCGCAGGCGCCGCAGCCGGTGCCGCAGGCGGCGCGTGTGCACTGGAATGACGTGCACTTCCAGTGGCCGGGTGCAGCGCGGCCGGTACTGGCCGGTGTACAGCTGACCCTGGCGCCGGGCGAACGCATTGCCGTGCGCGGTGACAGTGGCTGCGGCAAGACCACGCTGTCCAGTCTGCTGCTGCGCCTGTGGGATCCGCAGCAGGGACGGTTGACCTATGGCGGCCGTGATCTGCGCGATTTCGCCCAGGCCGAATGGCATCGGCAGCTGGCCTGGCTGCCGCAGAACGCACCGGTGTTTGCCGGAACGGTGGCCGAGAATCTGCGGCTGGGCGATCCCGATGCCAGCGACACCGCGCTGTGGGCGGTGCTGCGCCGGGTACGCCTGGGCGAATGGGCCGAGCACAACGGTGGCCTGCAGACCTGGGTGGGCGAGAACGGCGCGACGCTGTCGGCCGGCCAGGCGCGGCGCCTGGCACTGGCGCGTGCGCTGCTGCGCAACGCGCCGATCCTGCTGCTGGACGAACCGACCGAAGGCCTGGACGTGGATACGGCGCGCGCGCTGTTGCAGGATCTTTCCGCGCTGCTGGACGGTCGCAGCCTGCTGATGATCACCCACGATGATCTGCCCGGAGGCGTGGTGGATGCGCAGTACCGGATGCGTGATGGGGTGCTGGTCCGCGAAGCGTGAATGGTAGTGCCGGCCGCTGGCCGGCAACCTCATGGCGCTTGATACGGAATTGCCGGCCGCTGGCCGGCACTACCGATTGCGAGGGTTATCGCGAAAACTCGCGCAGCAGCACCGCGATCGAGGCCACGTTGGCCAGCACACACAGCCAGAACACCCATTGGAATGCGGCCTTGCGGTGCTTGTGACGGAATACGGCCTGGCCGAGCAGCGCGCCGGGCCAGCCGCCGGCGAACGCCAGCAGCTGCAGCGTGCGTTCGGGAATCCGCCATTGCTTTCGCTGGGCCGCGCGTTTGTCGTGGCCGTACAGCCCGAACGACACTGCGCTGACCAGCAGGCACCCGCCGCCCAGCCACAGCGGCAGCACGCCGCTGATCATCAAGGCGATCAAGGCGCCGAACGCGGCCAGCGCCAGGTTGCGCCGCCAGCCCACTTACAGCGCGTCGAGGAAGTCGCGCACGGCCGGGCCGAACCGCTCGAAATCGACCAGGAACGCATCATGGCCCTGCGGCGATTCCAGGCCGATGAAGCGCGCCTCGGCACCACCGGCACGCAGGCCGTCGGCGACCTGTTGCTGCTGCTGCACCGGGAACAGGATGTCGGTGTTGGCGCCGATGGCCAGCGCCTTCTCCACCCGGATCTTCGCCAGCCCGGCCAGCACGTCGCCATCGGCGTACTCGGCCAGGTCGAACCAGTCCATCGAACGGCTCAGGTACAGGTAGCAGTTGGGATCGAAGAAGCGCACGAAGCGACGCGCGTGGCCTTCCAGGTAGCTTTCCACCTGGAATTCCAGGCCGAACGGATCGTCGTCGGCCTGGTCCGAATCCAGCCGCACGCGGCCGAATCGGCCGTCCCATTCCAGTGCGGAGCGATAGGTGATCACGCCCAGCTTGCGCGCCATGCGCATGCCGGACTCGGGGTATTCGGCGTCGTCGTAGTGGCCGCCATTCCAGCGCGGGTCGAGGCGGATCGCCTCGCGCTGCAGCGAGCGGATCGCGATCGAGAACGGCAGCGCCTGCGCACTGCCGGAGATGTTGATGTGACTGCGTGCGATGCCCGGATGCAGCATCAGCACGGCCAATGCGGTCATGCCGCCCATCGAATTGCCGACCACGCAGGCCAGCTGGGTGATGCCCAGCGCACGCACGACCTCGACGGCGGCACGGGCACCGTCTTCGATCGACAGCTCGGGGAAATCGAGGCGGTAGGGCTGGCCAGTGGCGGGGTTGAGCGAGGCCGGGCCGGTCGAACCTTTGCAGCTGCCCAGCGAATTGACGCACACCACAAACCAGCGGTCGGTATCGATCGGCTTGCCCGGGCCGACCATCGCTTCCCACCAGCCCGGTGCCGGGTTGGCCTCATTGGCGGCGGCATGCGCGTCCGGGGAAAGGCCAGTGACGATCAGGATCGCGTTGCTGCCATCGGTGGCCAGCGTTCCCCAGGTTTCGAAGGCCACGCGTGCGCCGTGCAGTGCGCCACCGCGCTTGAACGGGAACGGCGAGGGCAGGGCGTGGAAACGCGTGCCGGGCGGGATGAATTCGGTCATGAGGGCATTCTAGCGGGGCGGCATGTGCAGCTGGCGACACGCTGGTTTCCATTGGCGGCCGGCATTACCGCGCGGTACGCTACGGAAACCGCAGCTCCACGACGCCTTCATGCGGCAGGCTCACCTTTACCGGGACGCTCTGCAGGTCATCTTCGCTCCGGTTGGCGCTGCCGCTGCGCGAGATGCGCGCCAGCACTTCCACTTCGCGGTGCGCCGACAGCGGTGCAGTGGGCATCGGGCTGTCGGCGTCGCCCAGCCCGACCGTGGCCGGGAAGCCGGCCAGTGGCAGCTTGCGTGCGGCCACCGGCATCGGCGGCCCGCCGACGGCACGCGCCAGCACGAACACCTGGGTGCTGGCCGGCCACTCGGCCGCTTTCATGGCCGGCAACTGCACACGTACCTGCAGCAATGCCGGCGCCGCTGCAACCGTTGCCTCGGCGGACTGGCCGGCCGCCTCACGGGCGATGGCAATCTGCGCCTGCAACGCCTGCGCGGCACCGGGTTCCAGCCGTGGCAGCAAACTGCTCCACACATCGGCGGCCTCGGCATTGCGGCCACGCTGGCGCAGGGCGATGCCCAGCAACCAGCTGGCCCGCTCCGCGTCCGGGGCCAGTGATCGAGCCTGCTGCAACCAGGCCACGGCGGTGTCATCGAACTGCTTGCCCGGGTCGGCCTGGGCACGCGCCTGCGCCGCTTCCACCAGCACTCCCGGATCATCGGGGGCGAGCGCTGCGGCGCGGGCGAACGCGGCGGCCGCGGCGGGAGCGTCGCCCAGTTCGGCCTGCGAACGGCCCAGCAGGGCCCAGCCATCGGCACGCTGCGGATCGCGCTTCAGTGCGTCCTGCAGGGCCTGCACCCCATCGTGCAAGGTCGCCACCGTGGCTGTCGGTTTCAGCTGCGCAGCACGGGGATCACCCACCAGCACATACAGGCAGGTACCGGCAACGCCGAGTGCGAGCACACCCACGAAAAACCCTTTGCGGCCGTGGTGGCGCAGCGGCCACAGCACCAGCACCGCCATCAGTGCTGCCACGGCTCCGGCCATTGTCGGCAGCCACACGTTCACCAGCCGTCTCCTTCATCGTCCTTGCCGGCCGGTGCGGCAGCCACCGTGCGCCCGCGGCGGCGGACGATGCCCAGCACCACCAGCGCACCGGCACCGAGTACCAGCAACGGGCCGCCCCACAGCAGCCAGGTGCCCGGCTGCAGCGGCGGCTGGTAGAGCACGAACTCGCCATAGCGGGCCACCAGGAACTGCTTGATCTGCGCATCGTCGTGGCCCTGCTGCATCAGCTGCAGCACCTCGCGGCGCAGGTCCTGGGCAATCTGCGCGTTGGAGTCGACCAGCGACTGGTTCTGGCACTGCACGCAGCGCAGCTGCGCGGCCAGGTCATGGAAGCGACGCTCTTCGGCGCCATCGCGGAACTGCAGCGGCTGCGGGTCGTGCAGCGGCTGCTGGGCCAGCGTGGCCAGTGGCAGCATCAGAAGCAGCACCAGCAGCCAGCGCATCGGGTTACGGTGCCGTATGCAGGGTAGTGCCGGCATTGCCCTGCGCCTTTTCGATCTTTTCCAGCGCCGGGATCAGCTTCTCGTCGACCACACGCTGGGTCATCGCACCGCTGTACTTCCAGCGCACCACGCCGCTGCCATCGACCAGGAAGGTCTCCGGCGCAGCGGTCACGCCCCAGTCGATCGCGGTACGTCCCTCGACATCGCTGAGCACCACCATGAACGGATTGCCCAGCTGTTCCAGCCAGTGCAGTGCGTCGGTCGGGTCGTCCTTCCAGTTGTAGCCGATCACGCGCACGCGCTTGCTCTCGGCGAAACGGGTCAGCACCGGGTGTTCCTCGCGGCAGGCCGCGCACCAGCTGCCCCACACGTTCAGCAGGTAGGGGGCGCCGCGCAGCTCATCGCTGCGCACGATCATGTCCGGGTCGTGCAGCACCGGCAGCGCGAACGCCGGCGCGGGCTTGTCGATCAGTGCCGAAGGCAGCACGTCACGCTGCGGGTCGCCCGATTTCATCACCCCGTAGATCATCAGCCCGAGCAGGCCGAAGAAGAACAGCACGCCGATCACGATGGCTACCGGCGGCAGCGGGCGGGAGGGGCGCGGGGCGGGGGACTGGGACATGGAAACTCCTACGGACGACGGAAACGGCGGTCAGCGGCGGTGATGAATCCGCCCAGGGCCATCAGCAGCGCGCCCAGCCAGATCCAGCGCACGAACGGCTTGATATGCACCCGCACCGCCCATGCATTGTTGCCCAGCGGCTCGCCCAATGCCACGTAGACATCGCCATCGAAGCGTGCATCGATGCCGGCTTCGGTCATCACCTGGCCGCCGCTGGCGTACTGGCGCTTCTCCGGATGCAGCAGGGCCTGTTCATGGCCGTTGCGGAATACCCGCAGATGACCACGGTCGGCGATGAAGTTCGGGCCTTCGCGGTGGTCCACGCCCTCGAAGCGCACCTCGTAGCGGCCGACCACCAGCTGCTGGCCCGGTGCCAGCGCCACTTCGCGCTGCACGTTCAGGGCTTCCACCAGCAGTGCGCCGGCCAGGAACACCGCAATGCCGGTGTGGGCAACAATCATGCCGAGCATCTCGGCGGTGAAGCGGCCATTGCCGCGCAGCCGCTGCCAGACAAAGCGCGCGGTACCGAGCCCGACCCAGGCGGCGGCGGCCACACCGATGCCGGCCTTCCAGCCGTTCTGCGGCGCCTGCCACCAGGCCAATGCACCGAGCACCACCGCCAGGCCCAGCCAGGGCGCCAGCAGCGCGAAGGCGCGCGAGGGCTGGTCACGCTGCCACTTCACCAGCGGCCCGAACGGCAGCAGCAGCACCATCGGTGCCATCAGCAGCAGGAACAGGCTGCCGAAGTAGGGTGGCCCGACCGAGATCTTGCCCAGTGACAGCGCGTCGGCCAGCAGCGGGTACAACGTGCCCAGCAGCACCATCGCGCAGGCCGTGGCCAGCAGCAGGTTGTTGGCCAGCAGCAGGGTTTCGCGCGAGGTGGCGGTGAAGCCGCGGCGCGGATCGTCGGCGTCCACGCTCAGCTGGCTGGCGCGCAGTGCGTACAGCAGCAGGCTGCCGCCGACCAGCAGCGACAGGAAGATCAGGATGAACAGGCCGCGCGAGGGATCGGCAGCGAACGAATGCACGCTGGTCAGCACGCCCGAGCGCACCAGGAACGTGCCCAGCAGCGACAGCGCGAAGGCGGCGATCGCCAGCAGCAGGGTCCAGCTGCCGAAGGTGCCGCGCTTTTCAGTGACGGCCTGTGAGTGGATCAGTGCCGCACCGACCAGCCAGGGCATGAAGCTGGCGTTCTCCACCGGGTCCCAGAACCACCAGCCGCCCCAGCCCAGCTCGTAGTAGGCCCACCAGCTGCCCAGCGCGATGCCGAGGGTCAGAAAGCCCCAGGCCACGTTGGTCCACGGCCGCGTCCAGCGCAGCCAGCGCGCGTCGATGCGGCCTTCCAGCAGTGCGGCCACGGCGAAGGCGAAGGGCACCGCGAAGCCGACGTAGCCCAGGTACAGCATCGGCGGGTGAATGATCAGGCCCGGGTCCTGCAGCAGCGGGTTGAGGTCGCGGCCTTCCAGCGGCGCCGGGTTCAGGCGCAGGAACGGGTTGGAGGTGAAGATGAGGAACGCGAGGAAGCCGACGCTGACGATGCCCATCACCGCCAACACGCGCGCCTGCACCGGCGCCGGCAGGTGCCGCGAGAACAGCGCCACCGCGCCGGTCCACAGTGCCAGCACCAGCGCCCACATCAGCAGCGAGCCTTCGTGCGCACCCCACACCGCCGAGTAGCGGTAGATCATCGGCAGCAGTGAGTTGGAATTCTCGGCGACATAGCGCACCGAGAAGTCCTGCTGCACGAATGCGGCGGTGAGCACCGCGAACGCACCGGCCAGCAGCAGCAACTGCGCGAAGGCGGCCGGTCGTGCCACCGCCATCCATGCGGCATGGTTGCGATGTGCACCGGCCAGCGGCAGGGCGGTCTGCAGCAGCGAGGCCAGCAGCGCGCACAACAGCAGGATCTGACCCAGTTCGGGCAGCACTCAACGCACCTCGGGCGCCGTTACCGGCACGTCATGCTTGCGATGGGCGTCGCCCATCTTGTCGGCCACTTCCTTCGGCACATATTTTTCATCGTGCTTGGCCAGTACTTCGTCGGCGACGAACACGCCGTCCTGCAGGCGGCCACTGGCGACCACCGCCGTGCCTTCGGCGAACATGTCCGGCAGGATCCGCGAAGTGGTCACGGGCAGCTGTGCATCGCCGTCGGTCACCTCGAAGCGTGCCTCCAGCGAGCCGACCGGGCGGTTGAAGGATCCCTTCACCACCATGCCGCCCAAGCGGAAGCGCGTCTGTGCATCGACATCGCCGCGCAGCACTTCGGCGGGCGTGTACAGATAGGCGATGTTGCGCTCCAACGCCATCGCCACCAGTGCGGTGGCCAGGCCGGAGGCAAGCAGGGCCAGCAGTACCCAGGCCAGGCGGCGACGCTGCACCGGCGTCATCGTTCCAGCTCCGTCGGCAGCGAGGCCGCTGCGTCCTGCTTGCCGGCGCGGGTCTGCTGCCGTTGCTGCCGGGCCAGTGCCAGGCGGCGCGCCACGCGCAGGCGCAGCCACGAACCGAGGGCATCGGCGCCGAGCACCAGCACGAACACGGCGTAGGCACCGATCACATAGGGCAGGTGGGTCATGGCTGGGCCTCCCGGGCCGGGCGCTCTGCATCGACGCGGCCACCGACCCAGGCCTTGCCCGCCTCGCGGTCGAGGTTGTCGGCGCGCGCCTTGGCCAGCACCGAACCGGCGAACCAGAACTTGGTGCCGATCACCATCCACCACAGCGGCGCGATCATCGCGCTGCTGATCGCCGAGTCACCAAATACATTGATCGACTGGCGCTGGTGAAGGCCACCCCACCAGTCCACCGAGTAGCGGATCACCGGCAGCAGGCTGACACCGACGACGGCCAGCAGTCCGGCCGCGCGCGCGGCGCTGCGGCGGTCTTCGATGGCGTGGTACAGGCCGATCACGCCCAGGTACAGGAACAGCAGCACCAGTTCACTGGTCATGCGCGGGTCCCAATCCCACCAGGTGCCCCAGGTGCCCTTGCCCCAGATGCTGCCGGTGAGCAGGGTGATCAGGGTGAAGCCGGCGCCCATCGGCGCGCAGGCCATGGCCAGGATCTCGCAGACCTTGATCCGCCAGATCAGTGCGATGGCGGCATACAGCGCCATCAGCGCGAACACGAACAGACTCATCCAGGCGCTGGGCACGTGGATGTAGAGGATGCGGAAGCTGTCCAGCTGCCGGGCCTCCGGCGGCACCACCAGCAGCGCCTGCCAGATGCCGACCAGCAGCACCGGCACCGCGGCGAGGTAGAACACCCGCGACCAGCGGGCAGCGAAACGGTCGAACGTGGGCGGTGAACCGAGTTGGTGGAACCAGCGGACAATCGGATTCATGCGTGGCGGCTATCCAGCAGGGGTGGATTGGCTCTCAGCTCGGTCAACTCAGAGAAATGCGTATTGCAGCAGCAGTGGCCAGCGGTGCCAGCACCAGCGCGACCAGCAGGCCGGCGCCCAGCATCAGCAGTGCACCGACCGGATCCTGTCCGCGTCCGGCCGCCGCCAGGCTGCCTGCGCCGAACACCAGCACCGGCACGTACAGCGGCAACGACAGCAACGCCACGAGAATACCAGAGCGCCGGATGCCTACGGTCAGCGCGGCGACCACGCCACCGATCAGGCTCAGCAACGGCGTTCCCAGCAGCAACGATGCCAGCAACAGCGGTAGCCGGTCATGCGGCAGATGCAGCATTTCGGCCAGCAACGGGCTGACCACGATCAACGGCAGCGCTGTGGTGGCCCAGTGCAGCAGCACGCGCACCAGTACCAGCCAGGCCAGCGGCACCGGTGCCAGCAGCCATTGCTCCAGCGAGCCGTCTTCAGCATCGGAACGGAACAGCGAATCCAGCGACAGCTGCCCGGCCAGCAGCACCGCTAGCCACAGCACGGCGCCGGCGGTGGCGCTCAGCAGTTCTGGTTCGCGGCCCTGGGCCAGCGCGAACAGCACCACCACCAGCACTGCGAACAGCAGCGGCTGCAGCGCATCGCCGCGACGGCGCCAGAGCAGGCGCAGATCGCGCTTGAGCAGGGCGCCGGCGGTCTGCCACAGGCCCGGTTCGGTACCCGGCGCGATCATGCGGCACCGCCGAGGTCGAGCTGGCGGGTGCGCACCGGCGGTGCGGCATACGCGCCATGGGTGGTGACCAGCGCTGCGCCACCGGCGCGCAGGTGCGCCGAGATCATCCGGTTGACCAGGGTGATGCCCTCCAGGTCGAGGTTGGCATAGGGTTCGTCGAGCAGCCACAGCGGCGCCGGCGACAGCCAGATGCGCGCCAGCGCCAGGCGCCGCTTCTGCCCGGCGGACAGGTGACGCACCAGGGTGTCTTCGTAGCCGGCCAGGCCGACGATGGCCAGCGCGTTGCCCGGCATCTGCCGCGCACGGCGGCCGTGCAGGCCGCACAGGAAGTGCAGGTTCTCCAGCGTATCCAGGTCCGGCTTCAGCGCGGGCAGGTGGCTGAGATAGGCGACGTAGCGCGCCCGCTCGGCATTGCTGGCCGGCTTGCCGTCGATCCGTACCTGGCCGGCACCGGGCCGGGCCAGGCCGGCCAGCACGCGCAGCAGCGTGGTCTTGCCGGCACCGTTGCCACCCTGCACCAGCAGGGCTTCGCCGGCGTCCACGTGGAAGTCCAGCGGGCCGAACACCGGCTCGTCATTGCGGGAGAAGCTCAGGCCACTGGCGGCCAGCAATGCAGGGGTGTTCAAGGGGCAGGGGTCTTCATGCCGGAGTGCGGCGGCAATTGTAGCGGTGAATTCAGATGGTAGTGCCGGCCGCTGGCCGGCAATTTCCCCATCTGCCAGCCGAGGTTGCCGGCCGGCGGCCGGCACTACCGAAGCAGGGATTGCGTAAACTCAGGGATCCGTCTCCCCATACTCCCCAGGCCGATGCAACCCAACACCAAGCTGCCCAAGGTCGGTACCACGATCTTCACCGTGATGTCCCAGCTCGCCGCCGAACACGGCGCGGTCAACCTGGGCCAGGGTTTCCCGGACTTTTCCGCGCCGCAGCGCCTGATCGACGAGACCGCCAGGGCGATGGCCGCCGGTCTGAACCAGTACCCGCCGATGACCGGCGTGGCGCCGCTGCGCCAGGCGATCGCGCAGAAGGCGCTGGACTGCTATGGCGCACAGGTCGACGCGGACAGCGAGATCACCGTCACCAGCGGCGGCACCGAGGCGATCTTCAATGCCATCCACGCCGTGGTGCGTGCCGGCGAGGAAGTGATCGTGCTCGACCCGGCGTATGACTGCTATGAGCCGGCGATCGACCTGGCCGGCGCCAGGGCGGTGCATGTGTCGCTCGATCCGCAGACCTTCGCGGTCGATTGGGATCGCGTGCGTGCGGCAATCACTCCGCGCACCCGCATGCTGATCGTCAACACCCCGCACAATCCGTCCGGCGCGATGCTGTCGGCGCAGGACATGCAGGCGCTGACCGAGCTGCTGCGCGGCACGCAGATCTACCTGATCTCCGATGAAGTGTACGAGCACATCATCTATGACGGCCGCCGTCATGAATCGGCGCTGCGCTACCCGGAACTGCGCGAGCGCGCGTTCGTCATTTCCAGCTTCGGCAAGACCTACCATTGCACCGGCTGGAAGATCGGCTACGCGATCGCGCCATCGGCGCTGACCGCCGAGTTCCGCAAGGTGCACCAGTACAACACCTTTACCAGCTTTGGCCCGGCGCAGTACGGCTTCGCCGCGATGATCCGTGACGAGCCGGAACACCACCTGGAGCTGGGCGCGTTCTACCAGGCCAAGCGCGATCGCTTCCGCGAGCAGCTGGCAGGTACCCGCCTGAAGCCGCTGCCGGTGCCGGGAGGCTACTTCCAGCTGGTCGACTACTCGGCCATCAGCGACCTGCCGGATCACGAGTTCGTGAAGTGGCTGACCATCGAGAAGGGCGTGACCGCCATCCCGCTGTCGCCGTTCTACGAGAATCCGCCGGCTGGCCAGCGCCTGGTGCGCCTGTGCTTTGCCAAGAATGAAGCGACCATGGACGCGGCGATCGAACGCCTGCGCCTTCTTTGAGCGGAGCAGTGATGATGCAGGACCTGCGCATTTCCCTCGTCCAGGGCGATACCCGCTGGCATGACCCGGCGGGCAATCGTGATTACTACGGCGCGCTGCTGGCGCCGTTGGCCGGCAACACCGACCTGGTGATCCTGCCGGAGACCTTCACCAGTGGCTTCTCCAACGATGCCATCGCCCAGGCCGAAGGCATGGACGGCGCGACCGTGGCCTGGGTGCGCGAGCAGGCCCGGGCGTTGAACGCGGCGGTGATCGGCAGCGTGCAGCTGCGCGATGGCGAGGGCGTGTACAACCGCCTGCTGTTCGCCACACCCGATGGCGGGCTGCAGTACTACGACAAGCGTCACCTGTTCCGCTACGGCGGCGAGCACGAACGCTATGCCGCCGGTCGCGAGCGCCTGAGCGTGGAATGGAAGGGCTGGCGGATCAATCCGCAGGTCTGCTACGACCTGCGCTTCCCGGTGTTCTGCCGCAACCGCTACAACGTCGAGCGTCCCGAGCAATTGGACTTCGACCTGCAGATCTTCGTCGCCAACTGGCCCTCGGCGCGTGCCTATGCGTGGAAGACCCTGCTGCGCGCGCGGGCGATCGAGAACCTGTGTTTCGTGGCTGCAGTGAACCGCGTGGGCGTGGATGGCAACCAGCTGCACTATGCAGGCGACAGCGCGGTGATCGATTTCCTCGGCCAGCCGCAGGTGGAGATCCGCGAGCGCGAGCAGGTGGTGACCACCACCATTTCGGCCGAGGCGCTGGCCGCGCACCGCGCGCGCTTCCCGGCGATGCTCGATGCCGATGCGTTCCATCTGGACGAGCAGGCCTGAGCCAGTCGGACGGCGGCTGAATGTTGGCCGCACCTGTATGCGCGCGTGCATCCATCGTGCACGCGCGCGCTGCTAGATTCGCCAGCAGTCCGAACGATCTGGAAGTCCCGCCATGAACAAGCCCTTCGCCCTGCTGCTGGCCCTGTCTGCCGCGTCGCTGGCCCCGGCCGCGCACGCCGCCGGCAATCTCGACTGCCAGCTTCGCTACAACCTGTCCGGCTGGTCGCTGATCTACAAGACCGCCTCCGGCAACGGCACGGTCACCTGCAGCAACGGTGCCAGCCTGCCGGTACGCATCCAGATGAAGGGGGGCGGCCTGACGGTGGGTAAATCGAAGATCACCAATGGCCGGGGCAGTTTCACCGGTGCGGTCAGCGTCAATGAACTGCTGGGGACCTACGCATCGGTTGGCGCGCACGCGGGTGCGGTGAAGTCCAGCAACGCGCAGGTGATGACCAAGGGCGACATCTCTCTGGCCCTGTCCGGCACCGGCGAAGGCTGGGATCTGGGCGTGGACGGCACCGCCTTCACCATCAGCCGCCGCTGACCCCAAAAAAGGGGACGGAAGGGATTAAGTCGTTTTCGCCTTGACCACTCGCAATGTGGCAAGAGCGACTTAATCCCCTCCGTCCCCTTCTTCTTACCAGCCGATCTGCAGGTTCCAGGCGTGACCGGTCACGCTCAGTTGTTCGACCTCGTAGCCACGGTCCTGGTAATGCGCCATTACTGCTTCGGCCTGGCCTTCGCGCGCCAGGCCGCGGGGTAGGGCGACCACGATATTGCGTTTGCCTTCGCGTGAATTGGCATCAATGGAGTAATCGATGTCCTGGATGAATTCGCCGGTGGTACGGCCAGCGAGGTCGGCGTTGGCGCGTGCCTGTTCGGGGGTGATGCCAGTCATGGGAAGTGCCCTGTGGTGTGGAAGAGCGCCCACGATAGAGACCGGTCGACCCGGTTACGGCGACCTGTGACACAGATAACTTGTTTTCAAACCTTTCCTAAAACGGAACTGCACCATCGGTCGCGCCCAATCTCGGGCCGACACCAGACAAAGAAAAACCCCGGCCTGCGCCGGGGTTTTTCGTTTCAGTCGCCGTAGCGATCAGCCGCCGCGCGGGCCGCTGCGGCGCGGGCCGCCCGGACCGCGGTTGCCGCCGGGGCCACCCGGGCCACGGTTGCCACCCGGACCGCCGGGGCCGCGATTACCGCCCGGGCCACGGTTGTTGCCGCCACCCGGACCGCGACCGCCCGGACGGGCGCCGTGTGCCGGCTTCGGGCTGCCATACGGGTTGAAGCCCGGGGTGGCGTGGTCGGACGGGAAGCTCGGGGCGTTGCCCGGATGACCGTACGGGTGCTTGTTGCCCTGGCCCTGCGAGCGGTTGCCGCCACCGGCCGGACGACCCTGGCCGCCTGCGCCGCCACGGCCTTCACCGCCGAAACCGCCACGGCCCTGGCCGCCACCGGCGCCTGCGCTCTTCGGCTTGCCGTACGGACGGCCCTGGCCGCCCGCGCCCGGACCACGGGCACCCGGGCCACGTGCGCCCGGACCGGCATTGCGATGGCCGCTCGGGCCGGTGCTGACACCGTCCGGCACGTACCAGGTACGGAACGCGGCCGGGTTGCCTTCCGGCAGCGAGCGATCATTCTTCGGCGCGCGCTGCTTGAACGGCTTCTGCGACTGCTTGGCCGCCGCTTCACCGCTGACCGTCAGGCCGCCCTTGAAGCCGCCACCCTTGCCACCGCGACCACGGCCGCGATCTTCGCGCACGTTGTCGAAGCGGCGCAGTTCGCGGCCTTCGTCGGCCGTGTTGTGGCCGTTGACGTACGCATTGCCACGGCCACCTTCGCGCACGCGTACGGTGGTCTTGGCGGCGCGGCGCTGGCCGATCACCGGCTGCAGGGTCAGTGCCGACGGCGCGCCTTCTTCCAGCTTCAGCTGCGCACGCAGGGCTTCGACCTGGGAGGTGCCCAGTTCCACCGAATGGCCACGGGCCAGTTCGCGCGGCAGGCTGACCTTGCCGTAGCGGGTGCGCTTGAGGCGGCTGACCTGGCAGCCCTGCGATTCCCACAGGCGGCGCACTTCGCGGTTGCGGCCTTCCTTTACCACGACGCGGAACCAATCGTGCGAATCGGTGCCGCCGATGCGTTCGATCTCGTCGAACTTGGCCGGGCCGTCTTCCAGCGCGACGCCACGGGCGAGGCGGTCGACGATGGCGTCGGAGACCTTTTCCTCACCTTCCGGGGCGCGCACGCGCACCACGTACTCGCGCTCGACCTCGAACGACGGGTGCATCATGGCGTTGGCCAGTTCACCGTCGGTGGTGGCCAGCAGCAGGCCGGTGGTGTTGATGTCCAGGCGGCCGATGGCGATCCAGCGCGCGCCCTTCAGCGGCGGCAGCGATTCGAATACGGTCGGGCGGCCTTCGGGATCTTCGCGGGTGGTCACTTCGCCTTCCGGCTTGTTGTAGACCAGCACGCGCGACGGTTCGGCCAGCGCGGTGGCGACGAAGCCACGGCCATCCAGCTCGATCTTGTCGCCGCTCTTGACCGACATGCCGGTCTGCGCGACTTCGCCGTTGACCTTGACCAGGCCCTCGGCAATGCGCTGTTCCAGCGCGCGGCGCGAGCCGAGGCCGGCCTGGGCCAGCACCTTGTGCAGGCGCTCTTCCAGCTTGAACTGTTCGGAGGTGGCTTCGCGCTTGAGCGAGAGCTTGTTACGGGGGGTGTCACTCATCAGTTTTGCTCCGGCCGACGGTTTCGAGGTCGGCCTCTGGTTCGGAATCGGCTTGGTCAACAGCCACGGTCGTCGTCGCGACGGCGTTGTCTTCGCGTTCGTTCACTGGCACCGCGCGCTCGCCCGGCGCGGAATCGGGGTGCCCATCATCGAGGGGCGAAGGTGCTTGCTCATCGGAAGCCGAGGCAGTGTCTGCATCGGCGGAATCTGGGGTGTCACTGCCGGCCAGGCCGACGTCATCGTTGGCGGCAGCGCCGTCGGCGCCGGCCGAAACATCCGGGCCGTCTGCACCGGCAACGGCCGGGCCATCGCGGTCCAGCGCCAGCTGCGGTTCCAGCTCGCCCAGGTCCTTCAGTTCGGACAGGGGCGGCAGTTCGTCCAGGCGCTTGAGGCCGAAATAGTCCAGGAAGCCCTTGGTGGTGCCGAACAGTGCCGGCTTGCCGGGCACGTCGCGGTGGCCGACCACACGGATCCATTCACGTTCTTCCAGGGCCTGGATGATGTTGCTGCTGACCGCCACGCCGCGCACCTGTTCGATCTCGCCGCGGGTGATCGGTTGCCGGTAGGCGATCAGCGCCAGGGTTTCCAGCGTGGCACGGGTGTAGCGGGTCTTGCGTTCGGTCCACAGCCGGCTGATCCAGCTGTGCACTTCGCCGGTGACCTGGTAGCGGAAGCCGGAGGCGACCTCGACCAGCTCCACGCCGCGCTCCGCGCAGGCTTCACGCAGGCGCTCCAGCGCACGTTCGATGCTGCCCGGCGGTGCTGGTTCCTCTTCCGGGAACAGGTCCTTCAGCTGGGCCAGGGTCAGCGGCTGGCTGGAGGCCAGCAGGGCACCTTCGACTATGCGGTTGATCAGCGATTGATCCATCTGCAGGCAGCGCTCACTCGTTCTCGTTGGCGTCGTCGTTGTCGTCGAACTCGCTGCTGAACTGCAGCGGGGCGTTGGTGTTGCCGGCGGCAAGCGACTTCACGTAGATCGGCGCCAGCGGCTCTTCCTGCACGATGTCCAGCAACTGCTCCTTGGCCAGTTCCAGCACCGCCAGGAACGTGACCAGCACGCCCAGCTTGCCTTCTTCGGCGGTGAACAGGCTCTCGAAACGATAGAACCTGCCATCTTCCATGCGGCCGAGCACTTCGCCCATGCGCTGGCGAACACTCAGTGCCTCGCGCTTGATGGCGTGGCCGCTGAACAGCTCGGCGCGCTTGAGCACGTCGTGCAGCGCCAGCAGCATTTCCTTCAGGTCCACCGGCGGCGGCAGTTTCACCGCCGCGCGCTCGGGCATGAAGGCATGCGCCACCGTGGTGTCGCGGTCCTGGCGGGGCAGGGCGTCGATGTCCTCGGCCGCCTGCTTGAAGCGTTCGTACTCCTGCAGCCGGCGCACCAGCTCGGCGCGCGGGTCGGCCTCGTCGCCTTCCTCGCTGACCGGCCGCGGCAGCAGCATGCGCGACTTCACCTCGGCCAGGATCGCGGCCATCACCAAGTACTCGGCCGCCAGCTCGAAACGCAGCTCGCGCATCACGGTGATGTATTCCACGTACTGCCGGGTGATCTCGGCCACCGGAATGTCCAGCACGTCCAGGTTCTGCCGGCGGATCAGGTACAGCAGCAGGTCCAGCGGGCCTTCAAAGGCATCCAGGATCACTTCCAGCGCGTCCGGCGGGATGTACAGGTCCTGCGGGATCTGCAGGACCGGTTGCCCATGCACCACGGCCAGCGGCATTTCCTGCTGCTGGGGGGCGGGCGGCCGGGTTGGCGGGTTCGCGTCGAGCGCGAGTTCGGAAGTCATCTAATGGACATCAGGATTGCAACGGACCAGTCGCGGCACCGGGTTCGCCGGGCCAACGCCACGGAGCCCCAGGGCACCAGACACGCCGGGATCGGCGCGATTCCACACATATCAAACAGCAGGACGCGCCGCAGCGAACGGCAGCGACGAAACTACGGGGAGGTCGTCTACGTGGCCCGGTCAGGCGATCCGGTTTTGAAGCGGCAGGTCGGTCGTCGGGGGCCGCATTGGCCGCAGGAACCGAAGAGCTGCTGCATCCAGCCACGTGCAATGGACTCTAGGGTAAGCCTTTGTGGCGCAGGTGTCCAGCCGAGGGCGGCGACAGGGGCCATTGGCTAGAATCTGCGGACCCGAAAACGCAAGCGAGGTAACGCCGGTGTGGTATGTGATCGAGGGGTATGACGGCCAGGATGTGCTGGCACAGCGGCTGCAGGCCCGGCCCGAACATCTGGCACGTCTGCACGGGCTGCGCGACGAAGGGCGCCTGCTGCTGGCCGGTCCCTGTCCGGCGGTGGATAGCGAAGACCCCGGTCCGGCCGGCTTCAGCGGCTCGGTGGTGATTGCCCAGTTCGAGTCGCTGGCCCAGGCTCAGGCCTGGGCCGATGCCGACCCTTACGTCGCCGCGGGCGTCTACACCCGCGTGCAGGTGCGGCCGTTCCGCAAGGTCCTGCCGTGAACGGCGGACGGATCGAACGGATCCGTGATGCGCTGCAACAGGCGCTGGCTCCGACCCGGCTGGAAATCGAAGACGACAGTCATCGCCATGCCGGCCATGCCGGAGCCCGCGATGGGCGCGGCCATTTCAACGTACTGGTGGTCAGCGAGCGCTTTGCCGGGCTGGGGCCGCTGGCGCGCCACCGCGCGGTCTATGCCGCACTGGGGGCGATGATGGACACCGACATCCACGCCCTGTCCATCCGCGCATCCACCCCGTCAGAACAGGGCTGAGCCCTTGTCCCGCGCTGTCATCGCAGGTCTTCGCAAAGGCCTGTGATGGACAGGTTTTCATGTCCATTTCAGGACATTCGCCTAACGGACTGTTTACAAGCCCAGATGGAAACGCTTACATTCCGCGCCAATGCTGGTAGGTCCAAGCCGTGGAGGGCGGCTTCGTGAACAAGGCAGCTATCACAATCAAAGACGTCGCTCGCGAAGCCCGGGTCTCCGTGGCCACGGTATCGCGTGCGCTCAACGGGCATGAAAATGTCGCCGAACCGGTCCGCCAGCTTGTGCTGGAGGTGGCCGCCCGGCTGCGTTACACCCCGCACGCCGCCGCCCGCAGCCTGAGCAGCCGCCGCACCAACACGGTGGGCGTGGTGCTGCCCGACCTGTACGGCGAATTCTTCTCCGAGCTGATGCGCGGCATCGACAACGTTGCCCGCAACCGCCGCCAGCACCTGCTGGTGTCCAGCTACCACGGCGACCAGGAGCAGCAGGGCGCGGCCCTGCGTGCCATGCGCGGCCGGGTTGACGGGCTGCTGGTGCTCTCGCCCTATGCCGAAAGCCCGGGCTTCCTGACCGACAACCTGCCGCAGTCGCTGCCGACGGTGTTGATCAATACCTACCTGCCCACGCAGGAACACCCGGTGTTGAGCATCGACGACCACGCCGGTGCGATGGCCATGACCGGCCACCTGCTGGAGGCCGGTCACCGCCGCATCGCTTTCATTTCTGGCCCGGACCTCAACTTCGACGCGCGCGAGCGCCTGCGCGGCTTCCGTGACGCGCTGGCGGCATTCGGCAGTGGCGCCGAAGGCATCGAGCTGCCCGGTGATTTCGACGAAGCTTCCGGCCACCGCGCCGGTCAGGAGTTGCTGGCAGCCGGAGCGCTGCCCGATGCCGTGTTCGCCGCCAACGACATGATGGCCCTGGGTTGCCTGTATGCGTTCACGCAGGCTGGGGTCCATGTGCCGACCGATGTCGCCCTGGCCGGTTTCGATGACATTCCACTGGCACGTTTCGTCCACCCGTCGCTGACCACCATGCAGGTCAGCATCGCCGAGCTCGGCGATCGGGCCATGACGCGCCTGATGCAGTTGATGGACGGCACCTCCACGGATGGGACAGGGGACAAGCAGACCCTGGTTCCCCGCTTGATAGTTCGCGATTCCACCACTCCGCCATCCGGCCGTTGAAGCCAGAGGCGTTCCTTCTTTTTTGATTGATCGCAGGGACCGCGCGAGCGGTCACCGCCACCCGGAGATTGAGTTGATGATGCATACCACCTTCCGCACGCCGGCACGCCGGCTGCTGAGCACCGCACTGGTCAGCTGTCTGATGCTGGCTGCGGCCCCCAACGCCATGGCGCAGTCGGCCAACGCCAGCCTGCGCGGCCAGGTTGCCGGCGCCCAGGCCGGTTCTGAAGTCACCGCCACCAATGTGGCCACCGGTACCGTCCGTCGCGGCACCGTGCGTGCCGATGGCAGCTACTCGCTGATGGGCCTGGATCCGGGCACCTACGACGTGGTCGCCAACGGCCAGACCCAGAAGGTCACCGTCACCGTGGCCTCGACCGCCACGCTGAACTTCGCCGGTGCTGCCAGCAGCACGCCGGGTTCGACCGCGGCCACCAACCTGGACACCGTCAACGTCGTCGCACCGACCCTGCTGCAGGAAGTGCGCACCTCTGAAGTCGGCAAGACCGTCAGCCTGCAGCAGATCCAGACCACCCCGCAGGTGTCGCGCAACTTCCTGGAGTTCGCCGACGCGGTGCCGGGCATGATCTTCACCCGCGACGCCAAGGGCAACACCTCGCTGCGCGGCGGTGCCACCAATGCCGACGGCACCAACGTGTACATCGACGGCGTGGGCCAGAAGAGCTACGTCAAGGGCGGCGGCGTGGCCGGCCAGTCCGGCAGCGCCGGCAACCCGTTCCCGCAGCTGGCCATCGGTGAATACAAGGTCATCAGCGGCAACTACAAGGCCGAGTACGGCCAGGTGTCGAGCGCTGCGGTGACCGCCGCGACCAAGTCCGGTACCAATGAGTTCAAGGGTGAGGCGTTCTACCGCTACACCGATGAAGACATGCGCGCCAAGACCCCGGCCGAGCGCCAGGGCGGCAAGGACAAGATGGTCTCGGCCGAGAAGGAATACGGCTTCGCGCTGGGCGGCCCGATCGTCAAGGACAAGGCCCACTTCTTCGTGACCTACGAAGCCAAGCGCTTTGACCTGCCGGTCACCATCGCGCCGGACGGCGCGGTCACCGGCGCTGCCGGCCTGCTGCCGCCGGCCGGTGCTGCCGGCCTCGGCCCGGCCAGCCAGCCGTTCCAGCAGGACCTGATCTTCGGCAAGATCGACTTCGAGCCGACCGACAACGATCGCATCGAACTGACCTTCCAGGACCGCGACGAAACCCAGTCGCAGTTCAGTGGCCAGACCTCGCCGGAAGCCGGCCGTGAAGTGGTCAACACCGACCGTCGTTACGCGCTGCGCTGGAACCACAGCGGTGAGCGTTACTACAACGAATTGATGGTCACCCACGAAGATTCGTTCAACAACCCGACCCCGCTGACCCTGGCCAACGGCATCACCTACACCGCGCCGGACGGTCCGGAAGACCGCACCGTGGTGAAGATCGGTGGCGCCTCGGCACTGGATTCGCAGGTGAAGGGCCAGAAGGGCTGGTCGATCGAAGACAACCTGACCCTGGATGGCATCCAGTGGGCCGGTGACCACACCATCAAGATGGGCGTGAAGTACAAGCAGATCGACCTGTACGCTTCCGATGCGGCGCAGATCAACCCGACCTTCACCTACAGCCTGGGCGATCCGGACTTCCCGGATTCCATTCCGTACAAGGCACAGTTCGTCAAGCCGGTGACCGGCGTGTCGGGCGTGTCCGGTGAAGTGCGTTCCAAGTCCAAGCAGTACGGCGTGTTCATCCAGGACGACTGGCAGGTCAATGACCACCTGCAGATCAACCTCGGCCTGCGCTGGGACTACGAAAAGACCCCGTCCTACCTGGACTTCGTGACCCCGCAGCAGGTGGTCGACGCCATCTACTCGCAGGATCCGCGCGCGCCTGCCGGCCAGACCTATGCCGATTCGCTGGCACTGGGCGGCCTGGACATCAGCGACTACATCAGCAACGGCCACAACCGCAAGGCGTTCAAGGATGCCTGGCAGCCGCGCCTGGGCTTCTCGTATGACATCAACGCCGACGAGCAGCACGTGATCCACGGTGGTGCCGGCCGTTCCTACGACCGCGACCTGTTTGACAACCTGCAGCTGGAAACCACCAAGCTGGCCCTGCCGCAGCCGACCATCTACTTCCGCAACCCGGCCACCGGCACCTGCATCAACGGCCAGGCCGCCTGCTACGACTGGAACCCGAACCTGCTCAACGGCATCGGCAACCTGCAGTCGCTGGTTGGCGCGACCAGCAATGCCGGCCTGGAAGTGGACCTGCTGAACAACAAGCTGAAGGCCCCGTACTCGGATCAGTTCAGTCTGGGCATGAGCAACCAGATCGGTGACTGGCTGACCGATGCCACCATCGCCCGCACCCTGAGCTACGACGGCTTCGCCTTCACCCTGGGCAACCGTTACCCGACCGGCCAGTTCTTCGATGACCCGCGCCTGTGCGGCGGCACCGACCCGGGCCTGAGCCAGGCCTGGAGCTGCAACGTGCCGGGCTTCGGCAGCCTGATCATCGGCCAGCAGGGCATCAAGACCCGTGCGACCCAGGTCCTGCTGTCGGCGCAGAAGCCGTTCACCAAGGAAAGCGGCTGGGGGACCTCGATCGCCTATACCTGGACCACCGCGCGCCACAACCGCGACATCAACGAGAAGTACGCCTTCGACCGCGGCCTGATCGGTGACTACCCGACCATCCGCTCCAACGGCGCGCCGCGCCACCGCCTGGTGGTGACCGGTTCGTACGCCGGCTTCTGGGGTATCACCTTCGGTGGCAAGATCACCCTGGCTACGCCGACCGCCGTCAATGACTGGTACCCGGTGATGCAGGCCAGCGGCTACACCCTGCCGACCCCGCAGGCGGCCGTGCCCAATGCCACCGGCAAGTTCCTGGTGGGTGGCAAGATCTTCGGCTACCGTTCGGTCGACCTGCAGGCGACGAAGACGTTCAAGATGCCGGGCGATACCGAGCTGTACGCGCGTATCGACATCATCAACGTGTTCAACTTCGACAACTTCTCCACCTACAACTACGTCAAGACCAACGGCAAGCTGCAGGCCAGCTACAACGAGACCGGCGACATCATCGGTACGCCGCGTCAGGTCAAGGCCGAAGTGGGCTTCCGCTTCTAAGCCCGGGCGTTGATGCATGACCCGATGCCGCCGGCTCGCTGGCGGCATCGGTGAAAACGGCAATGGCCGGCCGGGTGCCGGTCCATTGCCCACACCGCTGCCGGGCAGAGGGCAGCGGTGTGGGCAATGATCGCGGTGTCAAACCACGTTTTTCGTGGTTTTTTAAGAACGCATCTTGTAAACGATTTCAGATCATTGGACGGTATGCTTTCCCATCGATCAGACCACCGGAGGAACCGCGCCATGCAGGCACGCCATCTGTTGTCCGCCGCCGCGCTGAGCCTGGGCGTGGCCGCCTGCCAGCCGGCCCAGCAGGAGCCTGCCAAGCCGCGCCCACCGGTGATCCTGATCGAGGCTGACGCACCGCCGCGGCCGATGAAGCCGGAGCTGCCGCCGCTGTTCGATGACATCGAGCGGCGCACCTTCCAGTTCTTCTGGGACACCACCAACGAAGTGAACGGCCTGACCCCGGACCGCTATCCGTCGCGGCCGTTCGCCAGCATCGCTTCGGTCGGCTTCGCGCTGACTGCCTATCCGATCGGCATCGAGAACGGCTGGGTCAGCCGCAACCAGGCGATCGATCGGACGCTGACTACGCTGAAGTTCTTCCGCGACGTGCCGATGGGCCCGCAGCGTACCGGCAAGGCCGGCTACAAGGGCTTCTACTACCACTTCCTGGACATGCAGCAGGGCCGACGCTACGACAGCTGGGTCGAGCTGTCCTCGGTGGATACCGCGCTGCTGATGATGGGCGTGCTGTTCGCGCAGTCCTACTACGACGGTGACGACCCGCGCGAGAAGGAAATCCGGCAGATCGCCGACACCCTGTACAAGAAGGTCGACTGGCCGTGGCTGCAGCAGCGCGCGCCGCTGATCTCGATGGGCTGGTTCCCGGAGAGCGGCTTCATCGACCATGACTGGATGGGCTACAACGAGGCGATGATGGTCTACATCCTCGCCCTGGGCTCGCCCACGCACCCGGTCAGCCCGGACGCATGGACGGTGTGGACGCGCACCTATGACAACGACTGGGGCGTCTACCAGGGCCAGGAATACCTGTCCTTCGGCCCGTTGTTCGGCCACCAGTACAGCCATGTCTGGATCGACTTCCGCGATATCCAGGACGCGTACATGCGCGAACGCGGCAGCACCTATTTCCTCAACAGCCGTTCGGCCGCGCTGGCCCAGCGCGAGTACGCCATCGCCAACCCGATGCAGTGGAAGGACTATGGCGAGAACGTCTGGGGCCTGACCGCCAGCGATGGCCCGCAGAACACCACGCAGGAGTACCGCGGCGAGCAGCGCCAGTTCCGCCACTATTCCTCGCGCGGCGCCGGCCTGCGCGAGAACTTCGATGACGGCACGATCGCGCCGACCGCGGCGATCGCCTCGGTGGTGTTCGCACCGGAGCAGGTGATTCCGGCCACGCTGGAGATGCACAAGCGCTACGGCGACTACATCTATTCCAGCTACGGCTTCCTGGATTCGTTCAATCCCAGCTTCAACTACGACATCCCGATCAAGACCGGCCGCGTGGTGCCGGATCGCGGCTGGGTCGCCAGCGATTACATCGCCATCGACCAGGGCCCGATCCTGACCATGATCGCCAACTACCGCAACGACTTCGTCTGGGAAGTGATGAAGAAGAACCCGTACATCCGCAAGGGTCTGGAGCGGGCCGGGTTCAGTGGCGGCTGGCTGGCGCCGGAAGGCTCGTTCCAGCCGCTGGAACTGCAGAAAGACGAAAAGGCCGCGGCGGCACGCGCGGTGGGTATCGCCGAATCACGCGCGGCTGCCGCGCAGGAACAGAAGAACAATGCCAACCGCAACACAGGGCAGGGGAAGTAACCCGGTGCCGAACTGGATCGACCGCCTGCGCCGCTGGGCGCTGCCTGCCCTGGCCGCCCTGGCCGTGGCCGGCTGCGCACGCACCGAGCCGGGTACCACCACCGTGCGCTTCTGGGCGATGGGCCGCGAAGCGGAGGTGGTCAGCGAGCTGATCCACGAGTTCGAGGCCGAGAACCCCGGCATCAAGGTGGATGTGCAGAACATCCCGTGGACGGCAGCGCACGAGAAGCTGCTGACCGCGTTCGCCGCCGACGGCCTGCCCGATGTCTGCCAGCTCGGCAACACCTGGGTGCCGGAGTTTGCCGAGCTCGATGCGCTGACGCCGCTGCAGCCGTTTGTCGATCACTCGGCGGTGGTTGATGAAAAGGACTACTTCCAGGGCATCTGGGATACCAACGTGATCCATGGCGAGCTGGTCGGCGTGCCGTGGTACGTCGATACGCGGCTGATCTACTACCGCAAGGACCTGCTGGCCAAGGCCGGCTACGACCACCCGCCGCGTACCTGGGCCGAGTGGGACCAGCAGATGGCGGCGATCAAGCGCATGCAGGGCCCGAACCGTTACGCGGTACTGATGCCGATCAACGAGTTCGAGCAGCAGCTGTCGCTGGCGCTGCAGCAGCCCGACCCGCTGCTGCGCGACGACGATACCCGCGGCAACTTCGCCAGCCCGGGCTTCCGCCGCACGCTGGCCTTCTACGCCAACATGTTCGAGCAGGGCTGGGCGCCGAAGATGTCCGAGACACAGATCTCCAACGTCTGGGACGAGTTCTTCCGCGGCTTCAACGTGTTCTACATTTCCGGCCCCTGGAACATCCGCGAGTTCAAGAAGCTGCAGCCGAAGGAACTGGAAGGGCAGTGGGGTACCGCGGCCCTTCCCGGCCCGGATGGCCCCGGTGCCGGCATCGCCGGTGGCACCAGCCTGGTGATCTTCCGCAAGTCGCAGCAGAAGGAAGCGTCTTGGAAGCTGATCGAGTTCCTGTCGCGGCCGGCGATCCAGGCGCGTTTCCATTCGATCATCGGCGACCTGCCGCCGCGCCGCAGCACCTGGAGCGCGCCGTCGCTGGCCAATGATCCGCTGGCTGCGGCGTTCCGAGACCAGCTGGAGCGGGTAAAGCCGACGCCGAAGGTGCTCGAATGGGAGCGCATCGTGCAGGAAATGCGCATCGTCACCGAGAAGGTGGTGCGCGGTGGCCTGGCGCAGGACAAAGCGGTGGAAGAGCTCGACCAGCGCGTGGACAAGGTGCTGGCCAAGCGTCGCTGGATGCATGAACAACAACGCCTGCAGCAGCGCGCACCGTCGTCGCAGTCCAGCAGTGCCGTGGCCGCCGGGAGCGCGCAATGAAACGTACTTCGCTTGCCGGCTGGATCTTCGCCGGCCCTTCGCTGATCGTGCTGGGCGTGTTCTTCGGCCTGCCGGTGGCCTCGGCGCTGGCGCTGAGCGTGACCGACTTCGACCTGTATGCGCTGGCCGACAGCAGCAACCTGCGCTTCGTCGGGCTGGGCAACTACATCGACCTGCTGCAGACACCGATGTTCTGGAAGTCGCTGTGGAACACCACCTACTTCGTGCTGATCGGCGTGCCGTTGTCGATCGGCGTGTCGCTGGGCGCGGCGATGCTGCTCAACGCCCCGGCGGCGCGCTTCAAGGCCCTGTTCCGCACCGCACTGTTCGCCCCGGTGGTGACCACGCTGGTGGCGGTGGCGGTGATCTGGCGCTACCTGTTCCATACCAGCTACGGCCTGGTGAACTACGGGCTGGGCCATCTGGGCATCAGCCCGATCGACTGGCTGGGTGACCCGAACTGGGCGATGCCGACCATCATGCTGTTCGCGGTATGGAAGAACTTTGGCTACAACATGGTGATCTTCCTGGCCGGCCTGCAGGCGATCCCGCATGACCTGTACGAGGCCGCGCGCATCGACGGCGCCTCGCGCTGGAAGCAGTTCCTGCACATCACCCTGCCGATGCTCGGGCCGGTGCTGCTGGTGGTCGGTGTCATTACCGTGTCCGGCTACTTCCAGCTGTTCGCCGAGCCGTACGTGATGACCCGCGGCGACCCACTGCAGAGCACCGTCAGCGTGCTGTATTTCATGTTCGAGGAAGGCTTCAAGTGGTGGAACCTGGGACGCGCCTCGGCGGTGGCGTTCCTGCTGTTCCTGATCATCCTGGCGGTGACCACCGTGATGCTCCGCTTTGGCCGCAAGAGGCAGTTGGTATGAGTCGTGAAATCGGCCAGTCGCGCTGGTACCCGTGGATGATCAATGGCGCGTTGCTGGTGCTGGCCCTGGTCAGCCTGGCGCCGCTGCTGTGGATGGTGTCGGTCTCGTTCATGCCGCAGGGCGAGGCCAGCCATTTCCCGCCGCCGCTGCTGCCTTCGAGCATCACCACGCACAACTACCATGAGCTGTTCGCACGTACCGGCATGGGCGGCAACTTCGCCAACAGCCTGCTGGTCTCGCTGGCGATCACCTTCGGCTCGCTGCTGCTCAACACCATGGCCGGCTATGCCTTCGCCAAGCTCAACTTCGTCGGCCGCGAGCGCCTGTTCCAGGTGTTGATGGCGGCGTTGGTGATTCCGGCGCAGGTGGCGATGCTGCCGCTGTTCCTGCTGATGAAGCAGCTCGGCCTGGTCAACAGCTTTGGTGGCGTGATCGTGCCGGCGCTGGCCAGCGTGTTCGGCATTTTCCTGGTGCGCCAGTACGCGCGCTCGATCCCGGATGAACTGCTGGAGGCGGCCCGCATCGACGGGGCAGGGGAGCTGCGCATCTTCTTCCAGATCGTGCTGCCGATGCTCAAGCCGGTGCTGGTGACCCTGGCGATCTTCACCTTCATGGGCGCATGGAACGATTTCATGTGGCCGTTGATCGTGTTGACCGATCAGGAGCACTACACTCTGCCGGTGGCGCTGGCCACCCTCTCGCGCGAGCACATCATGGACGTGGAAATGATGATGGCCGGCGCGGTGGTCACCGTGGTCCCGGTGCTGGCGCTGTTCCTGGTGCTGCAGCGGTACTACATCCAAGGTCTGTTGCTGGGGAGCGTCAAGGGATGAAGCGAGTGATCGCCGTTGGACTGGGCCTGTTGTGGACTTCCCTGGCGATCGCCGCACCCCCGGCGCTGCCGGCACCGAAGGTGCTGGACGACTTCGACGACATCGGCGCCTGGAAGCTGGTGCTGTCCGACCAGGTCAGCGGTTCGCTGCGCCCGGTCAGTGGCGCCGGCGGTGGCCGCGCGCTGTGCCTGGACTACGACTTCCATGAGGTTTCCGGTTACGTCGGCATCCGCCGCGCGCTGAACATTCAATACCCGGCCAACTACCGTTTCGGCTTCCAGCTGCGCGGCGATTCGCCGGCCAACGACCTGCAGTTCAAGCTGATCGATGCCAGCGGCGACAACGTCTGGTGGGTCAACCGCCCCGGCTACAGCTTCCCCAAGGCGTGGACGCCGGTCGAATACCGTCGACGCCAGATCGACAAGGCGTGGGGGCCGTCGCCGGAGAAGGAGCTGGCGCGCAGCGCCGCCGTCGAGTTCACGATCTACAGCAAGGTCGGCGGCCGTGGCACGGTGTGCTTCGACAAGCTCACCCTGCAGGGCCTGCCGCCGCAGGACGATTCGGCGCTGGTGCCCTCGGTGATTGCCGATACCGCCACCGCTCTGCAGGACCGCATGATCGACGGCAAGAGCGATACGTTCTGGATCAGTGGCGGGGTCAAGCAGCAGACCATCAGCCTGGACCTGCACAAGAGCCGCGAGATCGGCGGTGCAGTGATCGACTGGCTGCCGAACCTGGAAGCGCGCCGCTATACCGTGCGTACCTCGGAAGATGGCCGTGACTGGCGCACCGTGCGCGAGGTGACCAGCGGTGCCGGTGGCCGTGACTGGCTGGCGCTGCCCGATACCGATGCGCGCTACGTGCGCTTCGATCTGCAGGACGGCCCGAACTGGCGCTACGGCATCCGTGACATCGCACTGAAGCCGCTGGCCTTTGCCGCAACGCCGAATGCCTTCCTGTCCTCGGTGGCCGCCGACCTGCCACGCGGATCATTGCCGCGCGCCTATGTGGGCGAACAACCCTACTGGACCCTGCTCGGCCTCGACGGCGGCCAGGAACAGGCGCTGATCAGCGAGGACGGCGCGCTGGAGCCGGCCAAGGGCAGCTTCAGCATCGAGCCGTTCATCCGCCTCGATGGCAAGCTGCTGGACTGGTCCAAGGTCGCCATCACCCAGTCGCTGCAGGACCATTACCTGCCCATCGCCAATGTCGACTGGGTGCATGAAAAGGTCGGGCTGGCGGTGACCAGCTTCGTGCAGGGCACCCCGGAGCGTGCGCAGCTGATCGGCCGCTACCGGTTGAGCAACCCGGACAAGGTGGCGCACGAATACACCCTGGCACTGGCGATCCGCCCGTGGCAGGTCAATCCGCCCACGCAGTTCCTCAACACCGTCGGCGGCTTCAGCCGCATCGATGCGCTGGATGTCGGCGATCAGCTGGTGCGGATCAACGGCGAGCCGCGCGTGTATCCCCTGCAGGTGCCCGACGCGCGCTTTGCCAGCACCTTCGACGGCAAGCTCGATGCGATGCACCTGGCCGACGGCAAGTACCCGGCCACCACCGCAGTGAAGGACAGCACCGGCATGGCCTCGGGTGCGTTGCTGTACACCATCAGGCTGGAGCCGGGGCAGAGCCGGGAAGTGGCGGTGGTGCTGCCGCAGACCGGTGGCTGGGCGCCGAAGGCGCTGGACGTGGCCAAGGCGCAGGCGCAGGTGGCCGAGCAGTGGCGGCAGAAGCTGGGCGTGGTCTCGCTGCAGGTGCCCGCCGCCGGCCAGGCGCTGGTCGACACCCTGCGCACCGCCGTCGCGCACATGCTGATCTCGCGCGTTGGCCCGCGCCTGCAGCCCGGCACGCGTTCGTATGCGCGCAGCTGGATCCGCGATGGCGCGATGATTTCCGAAGGCCTGCTGCGCATGGGTCGCAGCGACGCGGTGCGTGACTACATCAACTGGTATGCGCCGTTCCAGTTCGACAACGGCAAGGTGCCGTGCTGCGTCGATGCGCGCGGCAGCGACCCGGTGCCGGAGAACGACAGCCACGGCGAGCTGATCTACAGCATTGCCGAATATGGGCGCTATACCGGTGACAGCACCTTCGCCGAGCTGATGTGGCCGCATGTGCAGGGCGCCTATACCTACATGGAGCAGCTGCGCGCCAGCGAGCGCACCGAAGAGAACCGTGCGCGCAACCCGGCCTTCTACGGCATGATGCCGGCCTCGATCAGCCACGAAGGTTATTCGGCCAAGCCGATGCATTCGTACTGGGACAACTTCTGGGCGTTGCGCGGCTACAAGGACGCGGCGCTGCTGGCCGCCCAGCTGGGCAAGGTCGAGGCGATGCAGATGGCCGAATCGCGGGACCAGTTCCGTGATGACCTGCAGGCGTCGCTGCTGTCGGCGATGCAGCAGCACCACATCGATTACCTGCCGGGTTCGGCCGAGCTGGGCGATTTCGATGCCACCTCCACCACCATCGCGCTGGCGCCGGGTGGCGAACAGGGCCGTCTGCCGCAGCAGGCGCTGGAGGCGACCTTCGAGCGCTACTGGAAGGAGTTCGTGGCCCGCCGCGACGGCAAGCGCGAATGGAAGGACTACACCCCGTACGAGTGGCGCAATGTGGCCGCGTTCGTGCGCCTGGGCTGGCGCGATCGTGCCTGGCAGGCCACCGAGTTCTTCTTCAGGGATCGCACGCCGCAGGCCTGGAACCAGTGGGCCGAAGTGGTCTCGCGCACGCCGCGCAAGCCGTTCTTCGTCGGTGACCTGCCGCATGCCTGGGTGGCGTCGGACTTCGTGCGTTCGGCGCTGGACATGTTTGCCTACAACCGTGACATGGATGATGCACTGGTGTTGGCTGCCGGCGTGCCGACGTCGTGGCTGCAGGGCGAGGGCATCGCCGTGCAGGGTCTGCGCACGCCGCAGGGCCAGCTCAACTACCGCCTGCAGCGCAGTGACAAGCAGCTGGTGCTGGAGGTGCAGCCGGGCCTGCTGCCACCGGTCGGCGGCGTGGTGCTGCCGTGGCCGTACGCCGGTGATCCGGGCGAGGCGACCATCAACGGCGAAGCGGCCGAGTGGATCAACAGGGAGCTGCACGTGCACCAGCTGCCGGCGCGGGTCGAAATCGATGTACCGAGCGCGGTGCGCCGCGCCGAACGCAAGGGGCAGTAACCATGAGGGAGCAGGGGGCGAGGGCGCGCGCATCGGTGCGCGCCCTGGGGCTGGCGATTGCGCTGGCATTGCCGGGCGTTGTGCTGCCGGCCGAGCCAGCGGCCACGACTGCGGCGACCGACGTTGCCAGCGCTGCGGGCATGGGCATGGTCACGTTCAACCTGCACCATGACCGCGAGGACTGGCCGAGCCGCCGCCGCACCATTCTGGCCGAGCTCAAGCGCCTGCAACCCGATGCGGTGGCCCTGCAGGAGGTGATCCAGCGCCGCAACGTGCGCAACCAGGCCCAATGGCTGGCCAGCCAGCTGGGCTACCAGTATGTGTTCGTGTCGACCGATCCGGTCGGTGCACCCAAGCGCTACGGCAATGCGTTGCTGACCCGGCGCCCGATCCTGGCGCGCGGCGATCATCTGCTGAAACCGCTGGACGACTACCGCACGGTGGCGCACCTGCGCATCGACGTCGATGGCGCGCCGGTGAACGTCTATGCCACGCATCTGAACGAGCGCAGCGACGAGAACGGCCAGCGCATCCGCCGCACCCAGGTGGAGGACCTGCTGCGTTTCATTACCGAAACCTCGGCCGGTGCGCCGGTGGTGATCGCTGGCGATTTCAACGCGCTGGTCGATGCCGGCGATCTGAGTGAGCTGCGCAGCCATTACGGCGACAGCTACGGCAGCGTGCACGTCAACACCGATCTGGCCGGCGTCAGCACCTTGAACCGTCACTATTACCAGGCGCCCTCGCGCATCGACCACATCTTCTTCCAGCAGGACGCGATGGTCGCGCGCGAAGCGAAGATTCTGTTCGATCAGCCCGACGACAGCGGCCGCTGGGCGTCGGACCACTACGGCGTCTGGACTCGGTTGCAGTTCGCCCCCAAGCCCTGAGCAACACCCGCTTCGGTAGGTGCCGACCTGGGTTGGCACGAACCACGGCGCCGACCAAGGTCGGCCACCACATCACGGTACGGCACAAACAGAAACGGCGGGGATCATCGATCCCCGCCGTTTCGTTCTACGCGATCAAAGAACGATCAGTTCGCCGGCGGCGTGCGCTTGGCAGCTTCTTCGTCTTCGTTCGATGCCTGGGCATCAGCGGCCTGGCTGGCCGAATCGGCATGGCCATCGGCCATCGGGTCGATCGACGGCGTCACCACGGCTTCAGCCACCGGAGCGGCAGCTTCGACCGGCGCGGCCTCGACGGCCACCGGTGCTGCCGGCTGTTCCACAACCGGTGCAGCTTCGACCACCGGGACGGCCTCGACCACCGGCTTCGCTTCCACCACCGGAGCGGCTTCAACCACCGGAATGACGTCGGCCACGATCGGTGCGGCTTCGGCAACCGCCGGCTTGGCTTCAACGACCGGAGCCGCTTCCACCACCGGCGCAGCGTCGACCACCACCGGTGCCGGCGCGGCCACCGCGGCGACCTCCTCGACAACCGGCTTGGTTTCAGCCACCGGAGCGATCGGTGCCGCCGGCTGGGCCGGGGTTGCGGCGTCGATCTGATCCAGCATGCTGGTCTGAACCGGCTGCGGCGCCGGCTCGGCCTTGATGACCGGTGCCGGTGCTTCGGCCACGACCGGCGCTGCGGCATCGACCACGGCGCTGCTCACCACCGCAACCGGCGCGGCAACCACGGCGGCGGCAGCACGGGCCGGCTTCTCGGCTTCAACGGTCGCCGGCTCGGCTTCGTCATCGAAATCGAATTCCGGCTGCGAGCGGGCCGGCTGCGCCACGGCCACCGGAGTGGCCTCGGCGCTGCCGTCGGCAACCGGGTCGGTGCTGTCGCTGTCATCACCTTCGTCGGCGTCATCCTGGTCATCGCCCAGGGCATCGCTGCCGGCAGCGTTCTCGGCGCCACCACGGCGACGACGACGGCCACCGCGACGACCGCGACGACGGCGGGTCGCGCCTTCGCCAGCCTGCTCGCCTGCGGCGTCGATTGCCGCATCGTCGCCGGACACGGCAACGGCGTCGGCATCAGCGTTGACCGCGGTGTCGGCCACCGGTGCTGCATCAGCCAGGCCCACTTCGGCCACCGGTGCGGCCGGAGCCGTACCTTCCTGCGCGGTCACCACGTTGGCGGCAACGGCGGTCGCGGCCACGGCGGCGGCTGCGGTCACTGCATCGACCGGCGCCTCGGCGGCATTGCGCTGCGGCTTGTCGGCCGGCTTGTCGCCGTCCTGCTGCTGCGGACGCGGCTGCTTGGGCTGCTTCAGCTTCGGCTGCTGCTGGTTCTGGTTCTGGCCCTGCTGCTCGTTGCGCGGCTTGTTCTGCTGCGGCTGCTGCTGGCCATCCTTCTGCTGCGGCTCCTTCTGCTTGCCCTGCTGCGGTTGCTGCTGGGCATTGCCGTTGTTGCCGTTGCGGCCGTCCTTGCGCTGCTCGCCGCGGTCCTTGCGGTTGCCGCCGTCCTTCTGCTGCTGCGCGTTGCCGTTGCCACCATTGCCACGATTGTCGTCGCGACGGTCCTTGCGGTCCTTGTTGCGATCCTTGTTGCGGTCCTTGCGGCCGCCTTCCTGCTGCTGGCGCGCCGCTGGCGCAGCCGCCGCCGGGGCAGGCGCGGGTTCGCCACCGAACACGCGCTTGAGCCAACCGATCACGCCACCGCTCGGGGCCGCTGCCACCGGCGCTGCGGCGACCGGGGCCGGCGCCGCCTTGGCCGGTTCTGCTTCCTCGCGCACCGGGGCGGGCGAGGTGTGCTTGACCTGGGTCACTGCCGGCGGCGGGATGTTCAGCTGGCCCTTGGTCAGGGCATGCACCGGCAGCTTGCGCGGGGTGCCGCGCTGGTAGCTGGGCTTGTTGCTCTCTTCACCCAGCTCGTTCTCGCGCAGGCGGGTCACGGTGTAATGAGGGGTGTGCAGCTGCTCGTCGGCAACGATCACGATCGGCGCTTCGTGACGGCGTTCGATCTCGCGCAGCGCACTGCGCTTCTCGTTCAACAGGTAGTTGGCGATCTCCACCGGGGCCTGCACCAGCACCTGCCCGGTGTTTTCCTTCATCGCGTGCTCTTCGGCAACGCGGATGATCGACAGCGACAGCGACTCGACGCTGCGCATGCGGCCGTGGCCGTCGCAGCGCGGGCAGACGATCTGGCTGGATTCGCCCAGGCTCGGGCGCAGGCGCTGGCGGCTCATTTCCAGCAGGCCGAAGCGCGAGATGCGGCCGACCTGCACGCGCGCGCGGTCGTACTTCAGCGCGTTGGCCAGGCGGTTCTCGACCTCGCGCTGGTGCTTGTTGGAGGCCATGTCGATGAAGTCGATCACCACCAGGCCGCCCAGGTCGCGCAGGCGCAGCTGGCGGGCCACTTCTTCGGCCGCTTCCAGGTTGGTCTGGAACGCGGTGTCCTCGATGTCGCTGCCCTTGGTGGCGCGCGAGGAGTTCACATCGACGGCGGTCAGCGCTTCGGTCTGGTCGACCACGATCGAGCCGCCCGACGGCAGGCGCACGTTGCGCTCGTAGGCGCCTTCGATCTGCGATTCGATCTGGAAGCGGTTGAACAGCGGGATGTCGTCCTTGTAATGCTTGAGCTTGCGCAGGGTCTGCGGCATCACCTGCTGCATGAACTCGCGGGCGTGCTCGTACATCTCCTCGGTGTCCACCAGGATCTCGCCGATGTCGGCGCGCAGGTAGTCACGCAGGGCGCGCACGATCAGGCGCGATTCCTGGTAGATCAGGAACGGGGCCGGCTTGCTCAGCGCGGCGTCGGCGATGGCGCGCCAGACGTTGAGCAGGTAGTCCAGATCCCACTGCAGCTCTTCGGCATCGCGGCCGACGCCGGCGGTGCGGATGATCACACCCATGTCGTCGGGGATGTTCAGCTTGTCCAGCGCGTCCTTCAGGGCGGCACGGTCTTCGCCCTCGATGCGACGGGAAACACCGCCGGCGCTGGGCGAGTTCGGCATCAGCACCATGTAGCGGCCGGCCAGCGAGATGAACGTGGTCAGGGCAGCGCCCTTGTTGCCGCGCTCTTCCTTGTCGACCTGGACGACGATTTCCTGGCCTTCCTTGAGCAGTTCGCGGATGCCGGCCTTGTTGTGGTCGACACCGGCTTGGAAGTAGTCGCGGGAGATTTCCTTCAGCGGCAGGAAGCCATGGCGGCCACCACCGTATTCGACGAAGGCCGCTTCCAGCGAGGGCTCGATGCGGAAGATCCGGCCCTTGTAGATGTTGGACTTCTTCTGTTCCTTCGACGGCTGTTCGATGTCGATGTCATACAACGACTGGCCATCCACGATGGCAACACGCAGCTCTTCAGCCTGCGTGGCGTTGATCAGCATTCGCTTCATTGTTGCGTTCCTCGCAAGCGGCTACCGCGCGGAACGCCATGGGGTTTCGCCTCTGGACACGGCTCGCCGCCCATTCGCGCAAGCGCGGGGAGGGCGGCTTGGGTTTCCAGCGCTACGACACCACGGCAGGCCGCGGGAGCGCTTCACTCTTATGGGTTTTGGGTGTTGCAGGGCCGCAGGCAGCTGTCAGCCAGGCTGGAGCGCCACGCGGGACATGTTCAGCACGGTTGCGTGTCAGGCATCCGGCGATGGCCGGGAAGGCCGGTGAGCCGCTAACATGGCCGCCCCGCGGGCGGTGGTCGCGCACTGTGCCGGATTCGTCGGAAGCTGGGCTTCTGGCCCTGAGTAACTTCCAACGAAATCAATCCCTTATCTCGCCCCCCGAGTGTAACAGAATAAACAGCCAGATGACTGCCTCAGACCCCACCAAGCCAGCCGGCGACAAGCCTTCGGTGCGCATGATCACCGTTCCCGAGGACCGTGCCGGCCAGCGCCTGGACAATTTCCTGCTGGGCCAGCTCAAGGGCGCCCCGCGCAGCCTGGTCTACAAGCTGGTGCGCAGCGGCCAGGTCCGCGTGAATGGCGGCCGTGCCAAGGCCGAACGCAAGCTGGAGGCGGGCGATGAGGTGCGTGTGCCGCCGGTCCGTCTCACGGAAGAAGGAGACAAGGCGGGCCCGCCCGAGGCGTTCATGCGCCGGCTGGAGCAGGCCATCGTCTTCGAGGATGCGCGCCTGCTGGCGCTGAACAAGCCCACCGGCGTGGCCAGCCATGGCGGCAGCGGCATCAGCTTCGGTGCCATCGAGACGCTGCGGGCGCTGCGCCCGGGCCAGACCCTGGAGTTGGTCCACCGGTTGGATCGCGACACCTCCGGTCTGCTGATCGTGGCCAAGAAGCGTTCGGCGCTGAGCGAACTGCAGGCCCTGCTGCGTGAAGACCACGGCGCCGGCATCCGCAAGCGCTACCTGACCCTGCTGGCCGGGCGCATGCCAGATGGCGTGATGACGGTGGATGCGCCGCTGCACGTGGGCCTGCGCCAGGGCGGCGAGCGCCATGTGCAGGTCAACGCGATCGGCAAGGAATCGATCAGCCACTTCCGGGTGCTGGAGCGCCGCGGTGGTCATTCCTATTGCGAAGTGCGCATCGAGACCGGTCGCACCCACCAGATCCGCGTGCATGCCCAGCATCTGGGTCATCCGGTGGCCGGTGACGACAAGTACGGCGATCCGGCGGTCAACAAGCGGCTTCGTGAGCAGATCGGGCTGAAGCGGCTGTTCCTGCATGCGGCATCGCTGGAGTTCGCGCTGGACGATGGCAAGACCCCGTACGTGCTGAACGCGCCGCTGGCCGAGGAGCTGGTCGAGGCGCTGGACCGGCTGAAGTAGCCCCTGCGGGGCTGACCGGCCAACGGGCGCAGCCCCCTCGCGGCTGGCGTCCAAAGCGGTATTCCGGTTTTGGTCGGTCCGGATGGGTTGGCGGGGGACGCCGTGAACCCGTCCTTGGGGGCTTGGCCGCGGCATCCATGCCGCGGACTGATCTGGCCCCCTGAAAACGGCTGCCAAGCCCCCATGGATTGGTTTACGGCGTCCCCCGCAAACCCACCTCGCCCGGCCCAACCCCGGCATCTCGCTCCGCCAGCCGCGAGGGGGCTCAGCCCGTTGGCCGGCAACCCCTCACCACTTGAACAGCACCAGGCTGATCGCCAATGTGCCCATGCCAGCCACCAGCCCGTATACGGTCTCGTGGCCCTTGGCATAGCGCTTGGCCGCTGGCAGCAGCTCATCCAGCGCCAGGAACACCATCACGCCGGCAATCAGCCCGAACACCCAGCCGAAGGTGGCGTGCGACAGCGATCCGGACAGCAGCCAGTAGCCCAGTGCCGCGCCCACCGGCTCGGCCAGGCCGGACAGCAGGCTGGCACTGAACGCATAGAACTTGTTCTGGGTGGCGAAGTACACCGGCACCGCGATCGCGATGCCCTCGGGAATGTTGTGGATGGCGATGGCGAAGGCCAGCGGCATGCCCACCGACGGGCTCTCCAGTGTCGCGAAGAAGGTCGCCAGCCCTTCCGGGAAATTGTGCGCGGTGATCGCAATCGAGGTCAGCAGCGCGACCCGCTTCAGGTACTCGCGGCTGTTCTCGCGGAACGCGGGGTCCTGCTTGTCCAGGCTGTCATGCGGATTGGGAATGAAGTGGTCGATCAGCACGATCGCCACCACGCCCAGCAGGAATGCCAGCGTGCCGTAGGTGAAGCCGGTGCGCTCGCCATAGGCCAAGGCGAACGATGCAATGGACTTGTTGAGGATTTCCGACAGCGATACATAGACCATCGCGCCGCCGGCGAAGGCCAGGCCGAAGGCCAGCAGGCGCGGGTTGGGCCGCCGCGAGAACAGCACCATCAGGCTGCCGATGGCGGTCGCCAGGCCGGCCGCAAGGGTGACCGCCAGTGCGATCCAGATGTTTTCGGTGGGAATCTGCAGCATCTACCGACGCGGTCCTGTTGACAGACAACCGCCCCGGGCAGGGCCGGGGCGGCGAGGGCGAGGCGGGCGTCGGCTGGCCTCGTCGGAGTGCGCGATCAGCCGCCGCGGCGCAGGCGTTCTTCAATTGCGAAGCACTGGTCGGGCTTCGGCTGCGGCGGATTGAAGCTGACCGGCACCTGGATGGTGGCCGGTACCGGCTGGCCGTTGCGGGTGGCGGCATTGAACTGCCAGCCCTGCACGGCGGTCCTGGCCAGCTCGTCCAGCTGCGGATTGCCAGCGCCGGTCAGCAGAGCAACCTCGCTGGGCTTGCCGTCGGTGCCGATGGTCACCTTGAAGGTGCTGGTGCCGCCCACGCCCATGCAGGCCAGTTCGAGCGGGTACTGCGGCGGCGGCGTCTTCACCGCGGCCACTTCGGTCGGCGGCGTCGGTGGCGGTGCCGGTGGTTCGGACGGGCCACAGCCGGCCAGGCCGGTCGCAGCGATCAGGGACAGGCTCAGCAAACGTACGTTCATGGCAGTTGCTCCGTCAGGGCCGAAGTCTTTGCCGCGCAGATGAAGTCGTTCTCGCTCAGGCCGCCCACGTCGTGGGTGGAATAGCGCACGACGGCGCGGTCGTAGTGCACGCCCAGGTCCGGGTGGTGGTCCTCGTGGTGGGCGATCCAGGCCAGCGCGTTCACGAAGGCCATCGTTTCGTAATAGTTCTTGAACCGGAAGGTGCGCACCAGCGCCTGGCCGGCCTCGGCCAGCTCCCAGCCCGGCACCTGCGGCAGCAGCTCGGCCAGGCGGGCCTCGCCCAGCTTGTGGTCGCTGCCCTTTCGCGGCACGCAGTGCGCCTGTGCCAGCGGAATCAGGTCGGACATGGGTTCCTCCACCTCGTGTTGACTGAACAATGCGCCGGACGGTGTATAAACCGAATGAGCGGCCGACGCTGACTTGGCTAGAATAGCCTGATGATCCAGATCTCCGACACTGCCCAGACCCACTTCCGCAAGCTGATCGAACGCGAGGGCGTGCCCGGCATGGGCGTGCGCCTGAGTGCCGTCGATCCCGGTACGCCGCGCGCCGACGCCCGGCTGGAGTTCGCCGAGCCAACCGACCTGCTAGGCGACGAGTGGGCGGTGGATTGCGATGGCTTCACCCTTTATGTCGATGCCGGCAGCGTCGGCTGGCTCGACGGCGCCGAGATCGATATCGTCGCCGGCAGCGCCGGCACCCAGCAGCTGACCATCAAGGCACCGCGCATCAAGGGCGAAGCGCCCGGCGATGCGGCCTCGCTGGTCGAGCGCGTGCACTGGGTGGTGGAAAACGAGATCAATCCCCAGCTGGCGTCGCATGGGGGCAAGGTGGCCGTGCAGGAAGTCTCGGCCGAAGGCGTGGTGCTGCTGCGCTTCGGTGGCGGCTGCCAGGGCTGCGGCATGGCCGACGTGACCCTCAAGCAGGGCATCGAAAAGACCCTGATGGGGCGCGTGCCGGGCGTGACCGCTGTGCGCGACGCGACCGACCACGACAGCGGCCACGCGCCGTACATTCCGCGCGGCAACGCCGCCTGATCGCCGACGCGTGCCTCTGACCCGGGCCGAGCAACTCATCGACCTGCTGCTGGCGCGCCAGCAGCCAGGCGCCATCCTCGAAAAGACCACGCGCCTGCCGTATGGCTGGGCGCTGTGGTTGCGCTCATTGGGTCCGCTGCCCAGGCCATTGCACGCCCGTGAGGTGATCGCGGTGCTGCTGCCGCGGCCGCTGCCGGGCCCGCCGGGCCGGCTGCCGCGTTTGTCGCCCTGGCAGGCCCTGCGCCGCCTGTTCTGGCAGGACTGGGATGCCGCGCCGCGGGACCAGCGCTGGATGCGCTGGACCTCCGCGCTGGCCAGTGCGCTGCTGCATCTGCTGTTCTTCATTCTGCTGCTGTGGGTGGCGGTGATCCGCACCACGGCGCCGGATGAAGAGGGCGCCGAGGGCGAGCGCGTGCAGGTGGAATTCGTCGGCCGCGCCAGCCAGGAAGGCGGCGGCGATCAGCCCGGCGCTGAAGCGGCTGCGGCCGCGCCGGCCGGTCAGGTTGCGGCGGGCCATGACGCGGGCGCGGCGACCGCGCCCGAGCCGCGTCCGGCCGCGGCATCGGCGCCTGCGCCCGCGCCAGCAGCGGCACCCACCGCCAGCCAGTCCGTGCCGCCTGCCACTGCCGAACCCGCGCCGCTGGCAGCTCCACCGCCCTCGCCGGTGCAGGCCACCACCGTGGCCGAAGCCAGCAGCGATTTCGTGGTGCCTCCGGTCAGCGTGCCACGTACCGAGGTCAGCATCGTGCCGCGCGACGCCACGCCGGTGGTGCGCGAGCGCAGCGTGCAGCCGGTGCAGGCGCCGCCCACCCCGACACCGCTGCGGACGCAGGAGGTCGCGGTGCGCGCGCCGCAGGTGCGTGAGATCCAGGTGCAGGAACGCGAGGTCAGCGCGGTGGATGCGCCGGTTGCACCGCAGCCGCTGCGCACGGCTGATGTGCAGGTGCGCGTACCGCAGCGCGACGTGCAGGTGCGCGAACGTGAGGTACAGGCAGTGGTCGATCCGCAGGTGCGGATGGCGGACGTGGCCGGCCGCGCGCCGGCGCTGCGTGCGCCGGCAGGTCGCGAGGTGCAGGTGCGCGAGCGCGCCGTCGCGTCGGCGCCGGCAGCGTCGCCTTCCACCTCCAGTGGCAGTGCGCCGGCCGCTATGCCGGCGGCCAGCGGCAGTGCGGCGCAGGCCAGCAACCGGACGTCGGCAGCGTCGGTGCCCAGCACCGCACCCGGCCAGGCCGGCGCGCGCCCTGCGCCCACTCCGGGCAACTGGGCCACCCCCGCCAAGGGCGATGACTGGGGCGCGTCCAGCCGCAACCGTGATGGCGCCGCCAGCGGTGCCCGCCAGGCCAGCAGCGCAGGCAAGGGAGATGGCCTGTTCAATGCCGATGGCAGCGTGCGTGTACCGGGGCAGGACGGTGAGGGTCATGCCGAGCGCGGCGCGCCGGGCGGCGCCAATGATGGCTGGAGCCGGGAGCGCATCGCCCAGTCGGGCACGTGGTTGAAGCGGCCGCCGTACGACTACACCCCCACCTCGTTCGACAAATACTGGGTGCCGCAGGAATCGCTGCTGGCCGAGTGGGTGCGCAAGGGCATCCAGACGATGGAAATCCCGCTGCCGGGCACCAGCACGCGGATTTCCTGCGTGATCTCGATCCTGCAGGCCGGTGGCGGTTGCGGCCTGAGTGATCCGAACATGCAGGACCAGCCGGCCGTGGCGCGTCCGCCGCCGGACATCCCGTTCAAGAAGGAACTGCAGGAAGACAACGGGAGCCGCTAGCGGCTGCCGTTGTCCACGCCTGTTTCCATCGCGGGGTGTGGTCGTCGTGCAGGCGCGCCTGGGTAGATGCCAACCTTGGTTGGCATGAGCGCCGACCAAGGCCGGCCTCTACCAGGGCATTGCGCCTACGCGCTCTGCGACAGGAACACCCAGAACGGCACGTCGCGGCCGACCCAGTCGCGGCTGGCTTCATCCATCACGTCCAGCAGGGTGTCGAAGTCCTTCTGCGTGGTGGCCCGCAGTGCGTCCACGTCGGCCAGGAACAATGCATAGCCGTTGGCCGGCAGCCACTGCAGGTCGCGCAGGTTGTCCGACAAGGCATCCCAATTGCCGCCGAAGCCGGCCGGGAAATCCAGCTGCGCGGCCAGCCGCGCCAGCAACGTGCGCTTGTCCGCTACGCCTTCCAGATCGATGCGGATCACCCGCAGGCCGGCATCGCGCATCGCCGCGGCAAGCGCGCCGATGTCCTCGCTGTCGATGGCGTAGACGCCGGCATTGTTGATGTCATGCAGGCCGAGGCCGAAATCATCATGGCTCATCACTGCGCTCCCTGGGCCGGTACGGTGAAGCTGCGGAATGACGCGTAGTGGTCATCGGTGTAGTACCACGCCTCCGGCTGATCGCCACCGGTAACGATGCGGCGCGTGCCACGGGTGCGTGCGCCGGGCGTATCGACGGTGTATTCGCGGTAGTAGCCGCGCGCACGCTGTGGCAGCTGCTGCTCGCGGTTGCCAAAGGTGCTGCCATCCTGGCGATGTGGGAACGGGCCGCCGCGCTGGATCAGGGCGATGGTCTGCCGTGCCTCGGCGGGCAGGAACGCCGGCAGCCCGCTGGCGTCGCCGGTACTGCGCACCGCCGGTGCACGCGCGGCGGGCGCGCCCTGCAGGTCCGGTGCGAACTGCGGCGCCGGTGGCCGCTGCATGAATTGGTTGACGACCAGGCCGAGCAGCAGCAGGGCGATGGCGGTGATCAGCAGCCGGGGGTTGCGCATGGGCGGGGGCAGGCGAGGGTGATGCACGCACTGTAGCGCCTGCGCGCTGCACGGTGAATGAGGAGGGCGGCGCGTCACTGCTGCGTAACAATTGCCGGGATGCTCACCGGCAGGACGCAATTTCCTTTACATCCCCCTTGGTAATCTTGGGGTCTGTCCCCATCATTCACCGCGCACCGCCCGACACCGTCGGGTGCCCTCGCAATCAGGAGATGCATCATGGCCTACACCCTGCCCAAGCTGTCCTACGCCTACGACGCGCTGGAACCGCATATCGATGCGGCGACGATGGAAATCCATCACACCAAGCATCACCAGACCTACATCAACAACGTCAACGCGGCGCTGGAAGGCACCGAGTACGCTGACCTGCCGGTCGAAGAACTGGTGAAGAAGCTCAAGTCGCTGCCGGAGAACCTGCAGGGCCCGGTGCGCAACAACGGTGGTGGCCACGCCAACCATTCGCTGTTCTGGACGGTGATGGCGCCGAACGCCGGCGGCAACCCGGTGGGCGACGTGGCCAAGGCCATCGACAAGGACCTGGGTGGCTTCGACAAGTTCAAGGATGCCTTCACCAAGGCCGCCCTGACCCGCTTCGGCAGTGGCTGGGCCTGGCTGAGCGTGACCCCGGACAAGAAGGTCGTGGTCGAAAGCACCGGCAACCAGGACAGCCCGCTGATGGAAGGCAATACCCCCATCCTCGGCCTGGACGTGTGGGAGCACGCGTACTACCTGAAGTACCAGAACCGTCGCCCGGAATACATCGGCGCGTTCTTCAACGTCATCGACTGGAACGAAGTCGAGCGCCGTTACCAGGAAGCGATCGCCTGATCTGCGTCACTGGATGAAATGAAAAGGCCGGGGGAGACCCCGGCCTTTTTGTTGCAGCAGTCATTCGATAGTGCCGGCCGCTGGCCGGCATCGGTGTGGTGCCGGGGGAGCCGGCCAGCGGCCGGCACTACCTATTCCGCGGTGGCCGTATCGCCCTGCAGGCGCAGGGTTGCCATCACGCCCAGGCGCAGGCCGGGCAGATCACCGTCGGCCGGCAGCAGGATCGGCTGCTGGCGGATGCCACCGAAGTGCTTGACCTGGAACAGCACGTCCAGGCCGTGGCCACTGGCGCCGCCACCACTGGCCGCAGGTGCTTCGGGGCGGCCGCCGGGATTGCGCCGGGCCGGCTGGAAGCCGGGCGTGCTGCGCACCAGTTCCACCGTGGTTGCCGAGAAATCACCGGCGATCAGGCTGGGCATGCCTTCGGCCGTGGCCCCGATCCAGGTCATCAGATCGCTGGTCTGATGCTGACGGGCGGCCGCCTCGTCCGGGTCCGGGCGCAGCCGCGCCACGTAGATGTTGACCAGCGCCTGGCCCAGCTTCAGGCGCATCATGCCGGCCGCGCTGAAGGTGCCAGGCGGATGCAGCAGGGTGACTCCGTCTTCGCTGACCGGCAACCGGGTCAGCATCGCGTTGCCATGCCGCAGCGACTGGCTGGGCGGGTCGGCGGTGACGAAGTCGCAGCTGTAGCGCAACCGGCTGGCCAGCCAGCAGGCCGGGTTGCGGCCCTGCTGCTGCAGCACCTGCTGCACCGAGATCACATCCGGCTGCAGTTCGGTGAGCAGCTGCGCGACCTGCTCGCGGCGCAGCTTCCATTGCGCGTCGTCGCGGCTGGGCAGTTCCAGGGCGGCCACCGTCAGCTGGCGGGGCTCTGCATCAGCGGCAGCACTGGCTGGCGCCTGTGGACGCGCCTGCACCTGCAACGCCAGCACCAGCGCAAGGCAGCTGAGCAGGAGGCGGGCGGGGGGGAGGGGGCGCATAACGATAAGTTTACGCTTTTGTCGTGCAGGTGCCGTGACTTCCGGCAGGGTCGGCGTCGCCTGCCATGGATTGCCACCGTTGTCATGCAGCCCTGCAGCGTGCCTCGCAAGCCCGGGTTCCGGTAATCTTGCGCCTTTCGCTTTGCAGGAATGCCTTACAGGATGAGCCACGACGCAGTCGCCCCCATCGCCGGCCAGGGAAAGATGCCGCGCCAGATCCCGTACATCATCGGCAATGAGGCCTGCGAACGGTTCAGCTTCTACGGGATGCGCAACATCCTGGTGCAGTTCCTGATCACCTCGCTGCTGCTGCAGGAAATCACAGCCGAAGGCCGTGCCGGTGAAGCCAAGGACATCATGCACAGCTTCATGATCGGCGTGTATTTCTTCCCGCTGCTCGGTGGCTGGCTGGCCGACAGGTTCTTCGGCAAGTACCACACCATTCTCTGGTTCAGCCTGGTCTATTGTGCCGGCCATCTGTGCCTGGCGCTGTTCGAGAACAGCCGCGAAGGCTTCTTCCTCGGCCTGGGCCTGATCGCGCTCGGCGCCGGTGGCATCAAGCCGCTGGTGGCTTCGTTCATGGGTGACCAGTTCGACCAGAGCAACAAGCACCTGGCCAAGATCGTCTTCGACGCCTTCTACTGGATCATCAACTTCGGTTCGCTGTTCGCCTCGCTGCTGATTCCGCTGGTGCTGAAGAACTGGGGCCCGCAGTGGGCGTTCGGCATCCCGGGCATCCTGATGTTCGTGGCCACCTTCGTGTTCTGGCTGGGCCGCAAGCGCTACGTGCTGGTGCCGCTGCCGCCGAAGGATCCGCATTCGTTCGCCAACGTGGTGCGCACCGCGCTGACCGCGCGCGTGGCCGGCCAGGGCCGTCCGGGCCTGGTGATGGCCATTGCCGGTCTGGTGCTGGCCGCCGCCTCGTTCGGCCTGGTCGGTTCGCTGGGCATCGTGATCTGCCTGTGCCTGGCGCTGGTGGCCATCCTGGCCGGCATCGGTGGCGGCACCTGGCTGCAGCTGGACCGCGCCCGCGGCCAGCATCCGGCCGAGGCGGTGGAGGGCGTGCGCTCGGTGCTGCGCGTGCTGGTGATCTTCGCGCTGACCACGCCGTTCTTCTCGCTGTTCGACCAGAAGGCCTCGACCTGGGTGCTGCAGGGCCAGCAGATGCAGATGCCGAGCTGGTTCACCGCTTCGCAGATGCAGGCGCTGAATCCGCTGCTGGTGATGATCCTGATCCCGTTCAACAATCTGGTGCTGTACCCGGCGCTGCGCCGCTTCGGCTTCGAGCCGACCGCGCTGCGCCGCATGACCGCCGGCATCGCCTTCAGCGGCCTGGCCTGGATCGTGGTCGGCGGCATCCAGGTGATCATGGACGGTGGCAACGCCATGTCGATCTTCTGGCAGATGCTGCCGTATGCGCTGCTGACCTTCGGTGAGGTGCTGGTCTCGGCCACCGGCCTGGAATTCGCCTACAGCCAGGCGCCGCAGGCGATGAAGGGCGTGGTGATGAGCTTCTGGAACCTGACCACCACCATCGGCAACCTGTGGGTGCTGCTGTCCAACGCGGCGGTGCGCAACGATGCGGTGACCCACCAGATTGCCAGTACCGGGCTGAGCGAGGCCGCCTTCCTGATGTTCTTCTTCGCCGGCTTTGCCTTCATCGCGGCGTTGGCGTTCGGTTGGTATGCAAAACGCTATCGTATGGTCGACAACTACCGCAGCGCCTGAGCCTGAGATGACCCCTGTCAATCTGCTGTTGATCGCCATCACCGCCATCCTGTCCTGGATGGCGTTCAACAACCGCAAGCTGGCCGACCGGCTGATCCTGTGGCCGCCGGCCATCGACCGTCACCGCCAGTACGACCGGCTGGTGACCTATGGCTTCATCCACGCCGACTGGTCGCACTTGATCTTCAACATGATCACCCTGTTCTTCTTCGGGGGATTCATCGAGAGCGTGATGGTGCAGCTGACCGGCAGCTACCTGACCTATCCGGCGTTCTACATCGGCGCGCTGCTGGTCTCGATCCTGCCCAGCTACCTGAAGAACCAGAAGAACCCGAACTACCTCAGCCTGGGGGCGTCCGGTGCGGTGTCGGCGGTGCTGTTCGCCTTCATCCTGATCAAGCCGTGGTCGATCATCCTGGTGTTCTTCATCCCGGCACCGGCGATCATCTACGCCGCGTTCTATGTCGGCTACAGCATCTGGATGGACAAGCGTGGCGGTGACCGCATCAACCACAGTGCGCACCTGGCCGGCGCGGCGTTCGGCGTGATCTTCATGCTGGCCATGCAGCCGAGCATCTTCAGCCACTTCCTGCGCGAACTGTCCAACCCGACCTTCCGCCTCGGCGGCGGTTGAGGGGCTGGGGTCGGATCCGCTGGATCCGACCCCGGGGCAGGGACCTGGTTGCTGGTCAGGCCCGGGTCTGCTGGCCGTAGGTGTCCAGCAGGCGGGCGAACACTTCTTCGCCGATGCGCTGGAAATCCTGGTCTTCGGTCTGCCCTTCCACTGCCAGTTGCAGCAGCCCCTCGAGCAGGGCGTGGTCGGTGTCCGAATGGGTGTCGCTGGGGTGCATGAAAGCCTCCGCGGGGTGCACGTGATCAACGTTCGCAAGGGCCGTGCCAGCCAAGGCAGACCCCTCCACAGGCGATAGCGGCCGCCCCGGCTCCAGCTTGAGGGTCGAAAAGTGACGTGAACGGACTGGACTTGCCCCTGTTCAGGCTTCACGCGATCATGGCGCCCGGCTGCGCACCATCCACGCAGTCGCCGCAGGAGACAGTTCCATGGCTTCGGTCACGCCCCCCGGTCTGGCCTACGAGGTCGAGCACGACCTGGCCAACCACCGCTTCACCGCTCGTGTGCGAGGACAGCTGGCGGTACTGGACTACCAGATCAAGCGCAGGCGCATGGTCATCACCCACACCGAAGTGCCCGAGCCGATCGCTGGCCGTGGCATCGCCGGCGAGTTGACCCGCGTCGCGCTGCGCTTTGCCCGCGAACAGAAGTACAAGGTGGTGCCGGCGTGTTCCTATGCCGAAGCCTTCCTGCAGCGGCACGAGGAGTACCACGACCTGCTGGTGGGCTGAGCGCCAGCGGGGCACGCTTCAGCCAGGGCAGGCGATGATGGATAAACATGAACAGGGGATCCCGATGAAGATTGGAAACAACCGGCCACTGCACGGAAGCGTGCTGGCCGGCGTGGTGGGTGTGCTGGTGCTGGCCGGTTGCCAGCGTCAAGGCGAACCGGCTCCGGCGACCGATGCGGCTCCCGCCGCCGAAACCGCTGCGGTCGATCCGGCACCGGCCGCGGAAGCGCCGCTGGATCTGCGCGACGTGATCGAGAACAACGAGCGCGAGGTGGTGGGTATCAGCTACCCGGCCGGCATCGATCGCTACCCGGGGCTGGCGCGCGCGCTGCAGGGCTATGCCACCAGTGCGCGCAGCGACCTGCAGCAGGCGCTGGATGGGTTGGGCAATGACAAGCCGACCATGCCCTACGAACTGTCGCTGAGCTTTGAGAAGCTGCTGGAAACCCCGCAGCTGGTGGTGGTCAGCGCCGATGGCAGCCGCTATACCGGTGGCGCCCACGGTGAGCCGCTGGTGGCGCGCTTCGTGTGGCTGCCTCAGCAGCAGCAGATGCTCAGTGCCGAGAAGCTGGTGCCCGACGCCAAGGGCTGGAAAGCGATCAGCGATTTCGTCGCCGACCAGCTGCGCGAGCGCGTGGCCACCCGCCTCAGTGGCGAAGACATGGACCCGGCCCAGCTGCAGGAATCGCTGCGCAATGCCTCGCGCATGATCGCCGACGGGACCGGCCCGCAGGCCGATAATTTCAGCCAGTTCCAGCCGCTGACCGACGACAAGGGGCAGATCACCGCGCTGCGCTTTGTGTTCCCGCCGTACCAGGTGGGCCCATACTCGGACGGCACCCAGACCGCTGACGTACCGGCGGCGGTGGTGTTGCCGCACGTGGCCAAGGACTACGTGGAGCTGTTCGCACGCGGTTGATCGCAGTGGAGGACGTGGGGTGGATACAGGGTTGCAGGAGCGGGTCGCCGGCCTGCTGCACGAAGCCGGGGTCCGCATCGGCGGCACCCAGCCACAGGACATCCAGGTGCATGACCCGCGCTTCTTCGCGCGGGTCATGGCACACGGCTCGCTCGGCCTCGGCGAGAGCTACATGGACGGTTGGTGGGATGCCACTGTCCTGGATGAATTCCTCGTCCACCTGATGCAGGCGCACCTGGACGAACGGGTGCATGGTTGGCGCGAAGTGGCCGATGCGCTGAAAGCGCGGCTGTTCAACCTGCAGAGCGGGCAGGGCAGCTACGAGGTCGGCCGGCGCCACTACGATCTTGGCAATGATCTCTACCAGGCCATGCTCGGCCAGCGCCTGGTGTACAGCTGTGGCTACTGGCGCAGTGCCGGCGATCTGGACGCCGCGCAGGAGGCCAAGCTCGACCTGGTCTGCCGCAAACTGGGGCTGCGCCCGGGCCAGCGCGTGCTGGACATTGGGTGTGGCTGGGGCGAAGCGCTGAAGTTCGCTGCCGAGCGCTATGGCGTCAGCGGTGTCGGCGTGACCATCTCGCAGGAGCAGGCCGACTTCGCCCGCGAGCTGTGTGCCGGCCTGCCGATCGAGATCCGCCTGCAGGACTATCGCGAACTGGATGAGCCGTTCGATGCGATCTTCTCGATCGGCATGTTCGAGCATGTCGGCGACAAGAACTACGCCAGCTTCTTCGAGGTGGCCCGGCGCTGCCTGTCGCCGCGCGGCCTGCTGCTGCTGCACACCATCGGTACCAACATCTCCCGGCACCGCACCGATCCGTGGATCGCGCGCTACATCTTCCCCAATTCGATGCTGCCGTCGGCGCTGCAGATCAGCAAGGCGTTCGAAGGACGCTTCGTGCTGGAGGACTGGCACAACTTCGGCACCGACTACGATCTGACCCTGCAGGCCTGGCGGCGGAATGTGGAAGCGGCCTGGCCGCAGCTGGATGCCCGTTATGACGAGCATTTCCGCCGCATGTGGCGGTTCTACCTGGCCGGCTCGATGGCCACCTTCCGTTGCCGGCATGCGCAGCTATGGCAGCTGGTGCTGTCGCCGGAAGGCGTGCCGGGCGGGTACGTGGCGCCGCGTTGATTCAGGCCCATCCACGCCATGCGTGGATGGGGCCAGAGCCCTTTCCGATGGAACAGGATCCGACCCCGGGGTCGGATCCCGTTTCGTAGAAATGGCCTCTGACCCCATCCAACAAAAAACCGCCCGGTCTCCCGGGCGGTTTTCGTTTCACGCTACCGCGCCAGCGATCAGTTGCCGGCGCCGGTCAGGCCACGCTTTTCCAGCAGCGGCTCGATCTGCGGCTCGTGGCCGGCGAAATCGCGGAACAGCTGCATGGCATCCACGCTGCCACCCTTGGACAGCAGGGTGGCGCGGAAGTGGTCGCCGTTCTTGCGGCTCAGGCCACCGTTGTCCTTGAACCACTTCTGGGTGTTGGCGTCGAGCACTTCCGACCAGATGTAGGCGTAGTAGCCGGCCGAGTAGCCGCCCATGATGTGGCTGAAGTACGGGGTCTTGTAGCGCGGCGGAACCGGTGCGTAGTAGATGCCGTCCTTCTCCAGCGCAGCACGCTCGAAGGCCATCACGTCCTTGGCGGCCGGCACCTGGTCAGCGCCGATCTGGTGCCAGCGCTGATCCAGCATGGCCGCACCCAGGTACTCGGTGGTGGCAAAGCCCTGGTTGAACTTGGCCGCGGCCAGCACCTTGTCCAGCAGTGCCTGCGGCATCGCCGAACCATTCTGGTAGTGCTTGGCGTAGTTCTTCAGGATGACCGGGTTGTCCGACCACATCTCGTTGACCTGCGAGGGGAACTCGACGAAGTCACGCGGCACCGAGGTGCCGGAGAAGTACGGGTACTTCACGTTGGAGAACATGCCGTGCAGGGCGTGGCCGAACTCGTGGAAGGTGGTGTTCACCTCGTCCCAGGTCAGCAGGGTCGGCTGGCCGGCCGGCGGCTTCGGGATGTTCAGGTGGTTGGCGACCACCGGCTTGAAGCCGGTCAGCTTGGACTGCGATACGTAGGAGTTCATCCACGCGCCACCGCGCTTGGAGGCGCGTGCATACGGGTCGAAGATGAAGATCGCCAGCTGGCTGCCGTCGGCGTCGAACACATCGTAGACAGTGACGTCATCGTGGTAGACCGGCAGGTCGGTGCGCTGCTTGAAGGTCAGGCCGAATTCCAGGTTGGCGGCATGGAACACGCCGTTCTCAAGCACGTTCTTCATTTCGAAGTACGGCTTCAGCTGCGACTCGTCGAAGTTGTACTTGGCCTGGCGCACCTTCTCGCTGTAGAAGGCCCAGTCCCACGGTTCCAGCGCGAAGGTCTTCTTGCCGGCCGCTTTCTGTTCCTGGTCGATCATCGCCTGCAGGTCGGCAGCTTCACGCTTGGCGTTGGCCACCGCAGCCGGGGCCAGCTTGCCCAGCATCGCATTGACCGCTTCGGGGGTCTTGGCGGTCTGGTTGGTCAGGTTGTAGGCGGCGAAGTTCGGGAAGCCCATCAGCTTGGCCTTGTCGGCACGCAGCTGCATGATGCGCGAGACCAGTGCGGTGTTGTCGAACTCACCGCCACGGCTGCCACGGCTGACCGAGGCTTCGTAGATCTTCTGGCGCAGGGCGCGGTTGGCCAGGTTGGTCAGCGGCGGCTGGCCGGTGGTGTTGAGCAGGGTGATCACGTACTTGCCGTCCTGGCCGCGGGCCTTGGCCGCTTCGGCGGCGGCCGCGATCTGCTCCTTGGACAGGCCGTCCAGTTCCTTGACGTCGGCGACGGTGATCGCCGAAGCGTTCACTTCCGACTGCACGTTCTGGCTGAACTTGGTGCCCAGGTTGGCCAGCTCGGCGTTCATTTCCTTCAGCTTGGCCTTGTCGGCGTCGGACAGCTTGGCGCCGGCGCGCACGTAGTTGTCGTAGTACTTCTCGACCAGGCGCACGCCTTCGGCGTCCAGGCCCAGCTGGCTGCGGGTGTCGTACAGTGCCTGGATGCGCGCGAACAGCTTGCCGTTCAGCGCGATCGCATCGCTGTGCGCGGCGAACTTGGCCGAATAATCAGCCTGCAGCTTCTTGCGGGTGTCGTTGGTATCGGCGCCGACCAGGCTGAAGAACACGGTGGTGGCGCGATCAAGGACGTCACCGCTCTTTTCCAGGGCGATGATGGTGTTGTCGAAGGTCGGCTTGGCCTTGTTGTTGGCGATCGCTTCCACTTCCTTCAGCTGCTGCGCCATACCGGCGTCGAAGGCCGGGGCGAAATCGCTGTCCTTGATCTTGTCGAACTGCGGGAAGTGCAGGGGCAGCGGGCTTTCGGCGAAGAACGGATTGGCCTGCTGGGCGGCGGTGCTGGCGGCCGGGGTGGCGGCGCCGGCGGAGAAGGCGGGCAGGGCAAGGCCGAGGGACATGGCCACGGCAAGGGCAAGGCGAGTGGTCAAGGTAGGAACTCCGGTAAGGCAAACAAGGTTCCGAGGGTAACCCGGCCGGTCGCGCGCCCACTTGTGTCAAAAGACATGCTGGCAGCGCCGCCGCATGGGTGGCTGCCGGGCACGCGGCTCCCCCGGTACCATGCGGGTGTCCTTTCCCCGGGCCCACCGCCATGACCACCGCCTACGATTTCAGCTTCCGTGACCTGGACGGCCAGCCGCAGGCGCTGGCCCGGTACCAGGGCCAGCCGCTGCTGCTGGTCAACGTCGCCAGCCGCTGTGGCTTCACCCCGCAGTACACCGGCCTGGAACAGCTGTGGCAGGACTATCGCGAGCGCGGCCTGGTGGTGATCGGCTTCCCCTGCAACCAGTTCGGCGCACAGGAGCCCGGTGATGCCGCGCAGATCCGCCAGTTCTGCTCGCTGGATTACCCGGTCAGCTTCCCGCTGTCGGAGAAGATCGAGGTCAACGGCGAGGGCGCTGATCCCCTGTGGGCCTGGCTGTCACGCCAGAAGCGCGGCCTGCTGGGCAGTGCCCGCATCAAGTGGAATTTCAGCAAGTTCCTGGTCGACCGCCAGGGGCAGGTGGTGTCGCGGTATGCGCCCACCACCCGGCCGGAGCAACTGCGCGGAGCGATCGAAGCGCTGCTGTAACCGCCTGCGCCCTGCGGCAGCGCCAGGCCATGCCCGGCGTCGCTCGTGATTGCCGCCGCTCAGTTTCCTGCGGCCGCTCCTGCCTGGCGGTTGCGGACTTCTTCGGGCAGCGCTTCGATGACCTGTTGCATGATCCGCGGCAGGCTGGCCTCGCTGTAGCCACGATGGGCGTGGGCGATGGTGCCGTCACGGCCGACGATGAACATGTGGGGCACGGCGACGATGCCGAACTGCTCGGCCAGCACGCCACTGGGATCGTGCAGGTAGTCCAGCTTCGGCCAGCCACGTTGGCGGATCAGGCGGTTGACCTCCCGTCGCGGCTCGCCCCAGTTGACGGCATAGACCTGCAATGCGTCTTCGCCGACGACCTGCTGCAGATGCGCCAGGATGGGCAGTTCCTTGCGGCACGGGCCGCACCAGGAAGCCCAGAACGTCACGATCACCACCTTGCCGCGCAGCTCGGTCAGGTTGACTGGCTTGCCCTTGGCGTCATCGCCCAGCGCCTGCGGTGGCACGTCGCCGCTGGCGGGCGGCGAGGCCCATGCCGGAATGGCGGCCAGCAGCAGGCAGGCCATTGCCCAGGCCCGCATCCAGTGCGGAACAGGTGTGTTCGTCATCCGTGTCGTCCCCAGGGGGCCATTGGCCCATGTGCGGTGCACGATGCCCGCAATGCGTGGAGCACGCAAGCGGGCACGCACAAAGGCCGCCTTACTTCTCGACGAACGCGCGCTCGAACACGTAATGGCCTGGCTGGCCGATGCGCGGCGAAACCTGGAAGCCACGCGCGTCGAGCACGGCGCGCAGGTCGGCCAGCATCTGCGGGCTGCCGCAGATCATCGCGCGGTCGTTTTCCGGGCTCAGTTCCGGCAGGCCAAGGGTGCGCTGCATCTCACCGCTTTCCATCAGCGAGGTCAGGCGGCCCTGGTTGGCAAACGGTTCGCGGGTGACGGCCGGGTAGTACAGCAGCTTGTCGCCGATCATCTCGCCGAGGAACTCGTGCTCACGCAGTTCCTTCTCGAAGTAATCGCGGTAGGCCAGGTCCTTTTCGTAGCGTACGCCGTGGCACAGGATCACCTTCTCGAAGCGCTCGTAGGTCTCCGGATCCTTGATCACCGACAGCCACGGCGCCATGCCGGTGCCGGTACCCAGCAGATACAGGTTCTTGCCCGGGTGCAGGTCGCTGATCAGCAGGGTGCCGGTGGGCTTCTTGCCGACCAGCACCTTGTCGCCCGGCTTGATGTGCTGCAGGCGCGAAGTCAGCGGGCCGTCCTGCACCTTGATGCTGAAGAACTCCAGATGCTCTTCCCAGTTGGCGCTGGCGATGGAATAGGCGCGCAGCAGCGGCCGCGCCTCGGTTTCCAGGCCGATCATCACGAACTGGCCGTTCTCGAAGCGGAAACCGCTGTCGCGGGTAAGGGTGAAGCTGAAGTAGGCGTCGGTCCAGTGACGGACCTCAAGCACCGTTTCGGCGCCGAAAGCGGAGGACATGGGCGTATCTATCGAAAGTCGTCGGGGGTGATTCTATCTCAAATGAGACGGGTTCTCATTAGGCGGAACGAGAGGCGTTCTCAGCGGTAACCGGCCGCCTGCAGCTCGAACAGCTCGGCGTAGCGACCGCCCTGGGCCATCAGCTGGGCGTGGGTGCCACTGGCCTCGATCCGCCCATCGGCCAGCACCAGGATGCGATCGGCCATGCGTACCGAGGAAAAACGGTGGGAAATCAGTACAGCGGTGCGATTATCCGCCAGTTCCCTGAACCGTTGGAACACCTCGAACTCGCTGCGTGCATCCAGCGCCGCCGTGGGCTCATCCAGGATCATCACCTGCGCATTGCGCATCCATGCGCGGGCGATGGCGATCTTCTGCCATTGGCCGCCGGACAGGTCCACGCCCTGCTTGAAGCGCCGCCCGATCAGCTGATCATAGCCGCCGGGCAGTGCGTCGATCACTTCTTCGGCCATGCCACGCCGGGCGGCGTCGGCGATGCGCGCCTGATCGTGCATGGCCTCGACCTGGCCGACGCCGATGTTCTCGCCGGCGCTGAGGTTGTAGCGCACGAAGTCCTGGAAGATCACTCCGAGGTTGGCGCGCAGGTCGTCCAGGTCGTAATCGCGCAGGTCGCGGCCATCAAGCAGGATGCGGCCCTCGTCCGGTTCGTACAGCCGCGCCAGCAGCTTGACCAGGGTGGTCTTGCCGGCGCCGTTCTCGCCCACCAGGGCCAGCACTTCGCCCGCATGCAGCTGGAAATCCAGATGGCGCACCGCCCACTGTTCCGCATCGGGATAGCGGAAGCCGACGTTCTCGAACACGAAGCCCTGGCGGATCGGCTGCGGCACGCGTACGGCGCCGTCGCGGGTGTGGATCTCCGGCTCGATCTGGAAGAACGAGAACAGATCGTCCAGGTACAGCGCCTGGCTGGCCACCTGCGAGAACCCGATCAAAAGGCCTTCCAGCAGCTGGCGCAGGCGCAGGAAGCTGCCGGCCAGGAAGGTGAGGTCACCGATCGAGAAATCGCCGCGAACCGTGCGCCAGGCGATGTAGGCGTAGGCGGTGTAATAGCCCAGCGTGCCCAGCGCAGCCAGCAGCGTGCCCCAGAACGCGCGGCGCCGGGCCAGTGCCCGGTTGGCCTGGAACAGCGCCACCGACAGGCGCCGGTAACGCTCCACCAGGAAGCGGTGCAGGTTGTAGATCTTCACTTCCTTGGCCGTTTCCACACTGGCGCCGAGCTGGCGCAGGTAGTCGAGCTGGCGGCGCTCGGGCGTCCATTGGAAGTTGAGGCTGTAGCCGGCCGCGTTGAAGTGCGACTCACCGATGAAGGCCGGCACCAGCGCCAGCGCCAGCAGCAGGATCAGCCACGGCGCGTAGACCAGCAGGCCGACGGCGAGGCTGGCCACGGTGATCGCATCCTGCACCTGGCCGAACAGCTGGCTCATCAGGTTCATCCGGCCCATGGTCTGGCGCCGTGCACGGTCCAGCTTGTCCTGCAGGTCCGGGTCTTCGAAGTCCTCCAGGTCCAGCGTGGCGGCATGCTCCATCAAGCGGATGCTGGTGACGTTGGCGAACAATTCCGAGAGCAGCGCATCGGCATAGCTGACCAGCCGGCCGAGCAGGTCCGAGCCGATGGCCAGGCCGAACTCCAGCGCCAGCAGGCCCAGCAGCGGATTGAGCAGGCCGCTGGACAGTGCCTCGCCCAGCGGCGGGAAGCCGGCATCGTGCTGGCTCAGGTGCAGCGCGCTGTCGATGATCAGCTTGCCGACGTACAGCATCGCCACCGGCAGCAGCGCACGGATCAGGCGCAGGCCCAGGCTGGCCAGGGTGAGCGCGGGGCTGGTCTGCCAGACCATGCGCAGGAACGGCGGCAGGTTGCGCATCGCTCTGAAGCGCTGGCGCAGGCTGGGCTTTTTTTCGGAGGCGGCGGGCATGTGCGCATTGTGCGCGCCCGGGCCGTGCAGAAGGGATCAGTGCAGCCGTGCGGCTTGGGGTCAGATCCCTTTGCCCTGCAAAGAGATCTGACCCTGCTGCATCCACGCATGGCGTGGATCTACCTTGTCGACCAAGGTCGACACCTACCAACAGCAGCAGGGAACTGTCGAAGGTGGGGTGGGTCAGGTCGCAGGGGCGTGAGCCGCATGGATGCGGCGACCGAGCTTACATGGATGTACTTGCAGCGTCCCCTGCGACCTGGCCCACCCCGCCAACCCACAGTAGAGCCAGCTTTTGACGTTGCTGTTGCCTCTGCGGGTGCCGGGCGGCAGCCCGGCCAACAAAACCCTCTTACGGCAACGGCGGCAGCAGGCCGGCACCCAACCGGTTCCAGGCATTGATCACCGCAATGCCCATGCTCAGGTCGCTGATGCCTTTCTCATCGAAGTGCGGGGCCAGCGCATCGAACGCGGCCTGTGACGGCGCGCCGTCGGTCAGCCGGGTCAGCGCCTCGGCCCAGCCCAGCGCGGCACGCTCGCGCGCATCGAAGAAGCGGCTTTCATGCCACGCGGGCAGGGTATCCAGCTTGCGCGGCTCGATGCCCCCCTTGCGCAGCGCGGTGCCGTGCATGTCCATGCAGTAGCCGCAGCCATTGAGCTGGGATACGCGCAGGAACAGCAGTTCCATCAGGGTCGGGTCGATCGAGCTGTCATGCACCGCCTTGCTGGTGGCCAGCAGGCCCTTGAAGGCCTCGGCGGCCAGGCGGGTGTAGGGGACGCGCGGAGAGGCGTGGTCGGACATGTTCGGCTCCACGGCGGCCACGATGACCGCCTTTCACTACCAGGACGCCGCAGCACCCTCGCGCGTGACAACCGTCGGCAGCTTTTCCGGATTCAGCACGCTGTAGAGGTTGGCGATGCGGCCGTCGATAACCTCGATGGTGGTGACCGAGTGCAGTCGGTCGCCGATGAAACGCAGGATCGCCGGTTCGCCATTGACGTAGCCCAGCTGCGCCGGATGCACCGCCCCACGGCGCGCGATCGCCCAGAACAGGCGGCCGATGCGCTCGGCGCCCAGCAGCGGGCGGATCGCGGCGGTAACCACGCCACCGCCGTCGGAGACCAGCAACGCGTTGGCGTGCAGCAGGGCCTGGATCGCTTCGCTGTCGCCGCGCTGCGAGGCCTCCATGAAGCGCGCCAGCAGCTGCCGGTGCTGGCTGGCATCGGCGTTGAAGCGCGGCCGCCCGGACTGCAGGCGTTGTTTCGCGCGGTGCACCAGCTGCCGGCAGTTGGCTTCGCTGTGGCCGATCAGGACGGCGATCTCGCGATAGTCGTGGTCGAAGGCTTCCTTCAGCAGGAACGCGGCGCGCTCTTCAGGGCCCAGCTGCTCCAGCAGGGTCAGGAAGGCGACCGAGACATCGTCGGCCAGCGCATGCAACTGGGCCGGGCCGGGGGCCGGATCGGGCTCGAGGGTGACCGCCAGCGGCTCAGCCAGCCATGGGCCGACGTAGTGCAGGCGCTCGCGCCTGGCCGCGCGCAGGCGGTCCAGCCCGAGCCGGGTTGTGGTGGTGACCAGCCACGCCTCGGCGTCGCGGACGCTGGCCGGATCGGCGCCGGACCAGCGCAGCCAGGCGTCCTGGACCACGTCTTCGGCGTCGGCGCGGCTGCCGAGCAGGCGGTAGGCCAGCGCCATCAGGCGCGGGCGGTGGGTCTGGAAAGTGGTTTCGGCGTTCATGTGGGCAAGGACGCCGCATTGGCGCGTGGCGTGACAGGGGGCTTGCGCGGATATTGCCGGCCAGCGGCCGGCACTACCACCCTGCGGCCGGGGGAGGGGGTAAAATGGGCGGATTACCCCCGCCAGCCTCGAGCAAGCGAGCAAGCCGTGACATCGATCAAGCAGGAAGACCTCATCCAGTCCATCGCCGACGCGCTGCAGTACATCTCGTACTACCACCCGGTTGACTACATCAAGAACCTCGCCGCCGCCTACGAGCGCGAGGAGTCGCCGGCCGCGAAGGAAGCGATGGCCCAGATCCTGATCAATTCGCGGATGTGCGCCGAAGGCCACCGTCCGATCTGCCAGGACACCGGCATCGTCACCGTGTTCCTGGAAATCGGCATGGACGTGCGCTGGGACGACGCCACCATGGGCGTGGAAGACATGGCCAATGAAGGCGTGCGCCGTGCCTACATGCACCCGGACAACAAGCTGCGCGCTTCGGTGCTGGCTGATCCGGCCGGCAAGCGCATCAACACCAAGGACAACACCCCGGGCGTGGTCAACGTCAAGGTGGTGCCGGGCAATACGGTCGACGTGATCGTCGCCGCCAAGGGCGGTGGTTCGGAAGCCAAGACCAAGTTCGCCATGCTCAACCCGTCCGATTCGATCGTCGACTGGGTGCTGAAGACCGTGCCGACCATGGGCGCTGGCTGGTGCCCGCCGGGCATGCTCGGCATCGGCATCGGCGGCACCGCCGAGAAGGCGATGCTGCTGGCCAAGGAAGCGCTGATGGAGCCGATCGACATCACCGAGCTGCAGGCCCGTGGTGCCTCCAACCGCATCGAAGAGCTGCGCCTGGAGCTGTACGAGAAGGTCAATGCGCTGGGCATTGGTGCGCAGGGCCTGGGGGGCCTGACCACCGTGCTCGACATCAAGATCAACGATTACCCGACCCACGCGGCCAACCTGCCGGTGGCGATGATCCCGAACTGCGCGGCCACCCGCCATGCGCACTTCACCCTGGACGGCAGCGGCCCGGTGATGCTGGACCCGCCGTCGCTGGAAGACTGGCCGAAGCTGACCTACGACGCGTCCAAGGGCACCCGCGTGGACCTGGACACGATCACCCCGGAAGACGTGGCCAGCTGGAAGCCGGGCCAGACCCTGCTGCTCAACGGCAAGCTGCTGACCGGCCGCGACGCCGCGCACAAGCGCATGGTCGACATGCTCAACAAGGGCGAGCAGCTGCCGGTCGACCTGAAGGGTCGCTTCATCTACTACGTCGGCCCGGTCGATCCGGTGCGCGACGAAGTGGTGGGCCCGGCCGGCCCGACCACCGCCACCCGCATGGACAAGTTCACCCGCCAGGTGCTGGAGCAGACCGGCCTGCTGGGCATGGTCGGCAAGGCCGAGCGTGGCCCGGCGGCCATCGAGGCGATCCGTGACAACAAGTCGGCCTACCTGATGGCGGTCGGCGGTTCGGCCTACCTGGTGTCCAAGGCGATCAAGGCGGCCAAGGTGGTTGGCTTTGCCGACCTGGGCATGGAAGCGATCTACGAGTTCACCGTGCAGGACATGCCGGTGACCGTGGCGGTCGACTCCACCGGCGAATCGGTGCACAAGACCGGCCCGCGTGAATGGCAGGCCCGCATCGGCAAGATTCCGGTGGTGGTGGAGTAATTCCTCCGCTTCCGTTTCAGGCAACGGCGCCCACGCGGCGCCGTTGCTGTAACTGGGGCGGGGTTAACGAATCTGCAGCGCTGGCTCTGCTACGGTCGGCATCCGCTCACACAGGACGTGTCCATGGCCCTGCATCGATTCATCGTGGTAGGCGTGCTGCTGGCGCTGGCCGGCTGCAGTACCCCGGCGTCGTACGAAGGCGCGGACTTCTCCGCATCGGCGCAATGCCGCATGCAGTGCCAGGCCAGCTACCGCAGCTGCATGGCGCAGAATGATTCCATCGGCAGCCGCCAGAGCAACTGCGAGCAGCAGGTGGTGCCGGCGCCGGACAAGCGCTGCAAGGACATCGCCAACCCCGAGCTGCGCCGCTCCTGCGAACTGAAAGCGCATGACTGCACGCTGCGCGCGCCGATGATGTCCTGTGGTGAACGCCGGGATTCCTGCATGAGCAGTTGTGGCTGATCAACGATTGCCCGCGTGGGCGCATAATCGGCCGCTCCACCCGCACAGGATCTGCCGCATGAGCACCACGCTGTATGGTTCGCCCAGTACCGCCGCCCTGGTGGTGCATTGGCTGCTGATCGAACTGGACATCGCGCATGAACTGGTGTTGCTGGATTTCGATACGCAGGAGCACAAGGCGGCCGGGTACCTGGCGCTGAATCCGGCCGGCGTGGTGCCGACGCTGGTGATCGATGGCGTGGTGCTGACCGAAGCGGCGGCCATCGCGCTGTATCTGGCCGACCGGCACCCGGAGGCCAACCTGTTGCCGGCGCTGGGCACGCCACAGCGGGGCGATGCCTACCGCTGGATGTTCTGGTGCGCCAATACGCTGCAACCGGCCTATCGGGCCTGGTTCTATCCGCATGAGGTGGCGGGCGAGGCGCACGTGGCCGCCAGCCGCGAAATGGCGCGGCAGCGCCTTGAAGCGGCCTGGCAGCACGTGGCCACCCATCTGCAGGCGCACGGCCCCTACCTGCTGGGCGCAACCCCCTGCGTGGTCGACTACATGCTGGTGATGCTGATGCGCTGGTCGCGCAACATGCCGCGGCCCAGCGACACCTGGCCGGTGCTGAAGGCGCATGCCAGCGCGATGAAGGCGCGCCCGGCCTTTGCCGAGGTGTACCGCCGCGAAGGCATCGCCGACTGGTTGTAAGCCTGTTCTGTAGAGCCGAGCCATGTCCGGCTGCATTCACGGTTTGCACGCGGACCGCAGCCGAGCATGGCTCGGTTCTACCAGAGCGGGGTGGGTTACAGCAGCTCCAGCACCGTTTCCGGGGGACGGCACAGGCGCGTGCCGCGCGCGGTGCGCACCACCGGACGGTTGATCAGTCGCGGGTGTTCAGCCATGGCCGCCAACAGGGTGGCCTCATCGGCGTCCGCCAGGCCCAGCTCGCCGAACGATTGCTCCTTGCTGCGCACCAGCTCATGCGCGGACAACCCCGACTCGGCCAGCACCTGGCGCAGCGTGGCGATGTCGGGAGGACTGTCCAGGTAGTCGATCACCACCGGTTCGAAGCCGGCGTCGCGGATCAGCTTCAGCGCACCCCGCGAGTTGCTGCAGGCCGGGTTGTGCCAGATCGTCACGTGCATCAGAACCACTCCAGCAGCGACACGCCCACGCCCACGTACGTGGCCTTGTGGTTGTAGTCGATCAGGCTCTCGCCATAGCCATCGAAGACCTGCACGTGGCCGCGCAGCAGGTTGCTGATCGGGAAACCATAGTCCAGCTGCAGCGCACCGTGCGAGCGGCTGCCGGTGCGCAGCGAATGGCGGGCCATCAGCGAGACCTCGTGGCCGTTGCGGTTCCACGTCAGGGTCGCATCACCGCGGCCCATGTAGTCCTCGATGTCCGGGTTGTTGTCATCGCTGCGGGTTTCCGGAATGCGGTACCAGGGGCGCAGCACCAGCGCCCAGTTCTCGCGGTCCAGGCCGATGTTGAGCATCACCCGGTTCCAGCTGCGCGACAGCGGGTCGGCGCGGCCGTTGGACTGGTGGTTCAGCGCGATGCCGGTCATGCGCCCGCGCCAGCCCCCGATGGAGTAGCCATTGCGGAACACCATCATCACTTCCGGCTCGTAGTTGGTTTCGCGGAACGGGCGTGAATCGGCGCTGTTATAGGCCTGCCAGCGCGAGCTCTGGGTGTAGCCGGCCCAGATGTCGCCGTTGTCGCCGAACAAATTCTCGGCGATCTTGGTCTTGAAACTGATCTGGAACTTCAATTCGGCGCTGTCCAGGACCTGCGGCGTGGTGACCGTATTGGCCGGGTTCGGCGAGTGCGGCATGGTGTTGCGGTCACTGGTCCAGAACGCGGGCAACAGGTACACCGGCTTGTAGGCGCGCAGCTGGAACGGGCCCAGCTTGGAGTCCTCGGCCAGTTCCCAGCGGCTGTCCAGCAGCGAGCCGCGGCCGGCATTGGCCAGCGCGCTGTCCGGGGCGGCCGGGCGGAACAGGTCGCTGACGCGTTCGCGCAGCTTCTCCTCACCCTGGCTCACGCGTGCGGTCTGGCGTTCTTCGCGGCGGGCCTGGGCGGCGGCTTCGGCGGCTGCGTCGGCGGCGGCCGTGGCCTGCGGGGTATGCCCGAACTGACGGTCATAGCAGGCCAGGCGGGCCGCATCGGTGGTGATGGCCGCGCACGCCGCCGGCGAGGCTTCGGCGCTGGGCGCGAACTCCTGGGCGGCCGCCGTAGCGCTGGCCAGGGACAGGGCTGCGGCCAGTGGTGCGAGGCGGGGAAACAGCGTGGGGAGGGTCATTGCAGCAGGCCCTTCATTGAATACGGGGAACGCACAGTGTGGCGACTGCACCGGATGGCGGCCAGCCCCCACGGTTTATGCACGGGCACAGCGTGCGCGCAGCGTGAAGGCAATGCCCGCTACAGGAACCAGGCGAAGGCAAACAGGCCCAGCATCGCGATGACCACGGCCAGCTTCAGCGCCAGGCCCAGCAGGATGCCCAGCCAGGTGGCCAGGCCGACCTTGGTCGAGCGTCCCAGTTCGCGGGTATGCCAGTACTCGCCGGCCAACGCGCCGAGCAGCGGCCCGGCGAACAGGCCGATCGGCATGAAGAACAGCCCGACGATGCTGCCCACGAACGTTCCCCACAGGGCTTTGCGGCTGGCCCCGACCCGTTGGGCGCCGACCACGGTGGCCAGCACGTCAACCAGCAGCGAGAGCAGGGTCAACACGCCCAGCGCCACCAGGGTGGGCCAGCCGACATGCGCGAAGCCATCGGCCCAGGCGGCCAGCAGCAGGCCGACGAAGACCAGCGGGATGCCTGGCAGGGCCGGCAGGATGATCCCGGCGATACCGACGAGGACAAAAATGACCGCTAGCAGATACAAGATGAATGAGAGTCCCATGCTGGTCCGTATGGTGGTCGTTTTGGGGTTGACAGTGAAAGATTTTGCCAGTTGCTTTTTCGTTTTGGGCGGGTTAAGTTGCAGTCGCTGAGCTTGGCAAGGTCACCGTGGATCGTGGCCTGATGAAGCAAGATCTTCCCGATCCGCTGCATCGATGCACCTCGCTTCCCCCTTGCTTGTCAGCCGCCCACCAGGCGTTTCCAACAACAAGAGAGAGTCATCAGGGAGTTAGTGAGATGTCCGAACGCGAGACCGGTACCGTCAAGTGGTTCAACGATGCAAAGGGCTTCGGCTTCATCAGCCGTGAAAACGGCGAAGACGTGTTCGTGCACTTCCGCGCCATCCAGACCCAGGGCTTCAAGAGCCTGAAGGAAGGCCAGAAGGTCACCTTCACCGTCGTGCAGGGCCAGAAGGGCCTGCAGGCCGACGCCGTGCAGCCGACCTGATCGAGCTGCATCACGTCAAACGGAAAAGGCCCGCGCAAGCGGGCCTTTTTCTTTGCCGTTGGCCCGTTGCCGATCAGCGCAGGATGACCTTGCCGTTGACCACGCGCACGTAGGTGTTCTCGCGGATGCCGGCCAGATCACGCTGGTTGACCACGATGGTGCGGCCATCATCCATGCGCACGCTGATGTCGTAGGTGTCGCTGGTGACGTTCTTCTGGATCTGGTTACCGGCCAGTGCACCACCGACCGCACCCGCGGCGGCGGCGATGTTCTTGTTGCCACGGCTGCCACCGGTGTGGTCGGAGATCTCATGACCGGCCACGGCGCCGACGATGCCGCCCAGGATCGCGCCGGTCGCGCTGGGCGCGGTACGGCCCGAGGGCACCACGTTGATGCGGGTGACGATGCCGCAGTCGGCGCAGCGGCCCTGGTTGTAGCCGCCGTTGTTGCCGTAACCGCCCGAGTTGTAACCGCCATTGTTGTAGCCGCCACCGCCGTAGCCGGGCGAGGTGGCACAGCCGGCCAGGGCAAGGGTGGCAATGGCGCTGGCAGCGATGAGCTGGATCTTCATGGGGCGTCTCCTGGCCGTGAAGGCGGGTGCGTTGGGTGGTACTGCGTCATGCAGCAGGGTGGACGAATCGTCCCCTTTTGAACGTGAACGAGGTGCCAACCACGCGTGCACAGTCCGGCTGGAAGATGAATGCGCTTCAGCGGAAATCCTGATGGCAGGCCCGGCAGTCGCTCTGCACGCTTTCCACCACCTTGGCCAGGGCGGTGCAGTCACTGGGCGGCGCAGCGAGTGCACTGTTGAGGGTGCCGCGCAACCGGCTGGCATGCTGCTGGAACTGCGCGTTGTCCTTCAGCCCGGGAAAGGCCAGGTCCAGGTCGTTGGACAGCAGGCGCAGCGCCTGCAGGCGCGGAATGCTGTCGGCCAGGCTGCAGCGGTTCTGCTGCTGGGCCTGCTGCAGCAGCTGCGACTGCCGCTGCATCACCTGCATCAGGCTGTCCGGGAACGGATCGCGGCGAGCCTGCAACACGCGCCCGACCATCACCGTGGCGACCAGGCCGATCAGCAGGCCCAGGCAGAGCACGAACAGGTAGCGGTGGGCGGAGGACAGGCGGCGGGGCGGGCTGGCGTTCATGGCGGGCTCTCCGGTCGTGCAACGGTGGCGTGCAACGGTGGGTTTGGTACCGGCGCGCTGTAGGCACGCGTGCCTGCACGTTAAAATAGCCGGATGAACGAACAGGTCAAACAACGCTTCGCCGGCATCGAACGGCTGTATGGCGTAGGTGCGCTCGAGCGCCTGCAGGGCAGCCGCGTGGCGGTGGTGGGCATGGGCGGCGTCGGCTCGTGGGTGGTGGAAGCGCTGGCGCGCTCGGCGGTCGGCCACCTGACCCTGATCGATGCCGACGATATCTGCGTGTCCAACACCAACCGGCAACTGCCCGCGCTGGAAGGCAACTATGGCCGCAACAAGGCCGAGGCGATGGCCGAGCGCTGCCGTGCGATCAATCCGGATATCGGCGTCGATGCGGTGCAGGCGTTCCTGACCGTCTCCAACATGGCCGAGCTGCTGGACCGCGGTTTCGACCTGGTGATCGATGCCTGCGACAGCTTCCGGGTCAAGGTCGAGACGATCGCCTGGTGCCGCCGCCGCAAGCTGCCGCTGCTGACCGTAGGGGCTGCCGGGGGCCGCACCGACCCGACCCTGGTGCGCATCCGCGATGTCTCGCGCACCGAGCATGACGCCATGCTGGCGCTGATCCGCAAGAAGCTGCGCAGCGAGTTCAATTTCCCGAAGAATGCCAAGCGCTATTTCGGCGTGCCGGCGGTGTATTCGCTGGAGAACGTGAAGTATCCCCAGGCCGACGGCAGTGTCTGTGGCCTGCGCCCGAACCTGGGGGCCGACGCCGCGCTGAAGCTGGATTGCGGTGCCGGCCTCGGTGCGGCCACCCACATCACCGGCGCCTTCGCATTTGCTGCGGTGGGCAAGGCGCTGGAGATGCTGCTGGAGCCGAAGAAGGTGAAGGCTGAGGTGGCCCAGGCCGACGCCGAGGCATGATGGTGG